>NZ_LMUS01000006.1:2264437-2348634 GCF_009765835.1 Granulicella sp. L56
GGCTATGGGCGCTCTACCAGTCGCTGCATGTTCAATCGGTGCTGAAGAAATCTCTTTATGCCTATACGATTTACTCGGCGGCGCTGACGCCTGTTATCCTTGCCGCCTTTTTCTGGAAGCGGGCTACTGCGAGCGCAGCCGTGGCCAGCATTGCCGTTGGAACTGTGGTCACTATCTCTTGGGATACCAGCTTTGTCCATGCCCATGTTCCGGCTATTCTCGCGCAGAGGGATGCCATCTTCCCGGCTCTTTTTGCTTCGCTTGTTGCCCTCATCATCATCAGCCTTCTTACTCCGCCACCCAGTTCGGCACAGCTTCAGCCATTTTCCGAGTCATGATCCCGAAAGAAACGAACTAAAAATAGTGCAACCAGATTTTCACACTAACCTTCTGGCCTGTAATGCATCCAACACCCTACATCACCCAGGAGGCGAACCATGGCCATCGCTAAAAAACACAGTAGCTCTGATGACGACCTTCTGAAGGTAGGCCCGGATGCGACTGCTACCTTCGATAACTCTTCCAGTAACCCTACCGAATATGCCAGCAGCGAGAATCTGGATGCTATTGATACCGACGAAGACGAGCTGGACGACGAAGATATCGATGAAGAAGATGAAGAGGAATACGACGAGGAGGATGACGAGGAAGAGGAGGACGAAGATGACGAGGATGATGATGATGAGGAAGAGGAGGACGACCACGACCTCACAACAGGTCCCGAAGCGCCCAGCGTCTATCGCAAACTGTAGATCCTAAGTTTGTTCAGGGGAGAATCGGCCGTTCTGGCCATAAGCTAATAGCCTGCGTCGGTCACGACATTTTCCAGGGGCTTGCCAGCGATGAATCGTCGCACCTGCTCTGCCCCGAACCGGAAAGCGCGATGGATGAACTGCGGCGTCGATCCGCCAACATGTGGCGTGATGAGGCAATTTGGCGCGAGCCACAGCGGGTGTCCGGCAGGCAGCGGCTCGGGATCGGTCACATCGAGGGCGGCACAGATCCGATGCGCACTGAGTGCTTCTACCAGTGCATCGGTCACGACTACTGGCCCTCGGGCTGCGTTCACCAGCAAAGCTCCGTGCTTCATCAGGCCCAGCTCGGTTGCTCCGATTAGTCCGCGAGTATCAGCGGTCAGCGGCACGATGGCGACCACAATATCAGCTTCGGGGAGTAGCTTTCGCAGCTCGTCGACAGCATGAACTTCGGGTGCCTGGCGGGCGCTTCGCGCTATACGCGAGATCTTGACTCCGAAAGGAGTGAGCCGTGCTTCGATTGCCGCGCCGATGGAGCCATAGCCGACGATCAGCACTGTTTTGCCGGCGAGATCGTCACCCAAGACGCGGTATTGTCCAACCTGAGCTCCGCCCTCGTTTAGAAAGCCATCTGAGACAGACGCCTGTCCCTTCCACTGCTCGCGCATCTGCATATCGCGATAGAGAGGAAATTGCTTGAGCGAGGACAGGATCGCGGTTAGGACCCACTCCGAGGCGGAGATGTCGTGGATACCACGACCGTCGCACAGGATTACGTTCTTGGGCAGCCAGGGCGTGATCCAATCTACGCCTGCCATCATCGATTGCACGACCTTTACGCCTCGCAGATGTGAGAATGCCTCTGCGGCATCGCGGCGCTGAAACGGAAGAATCCAGAAGTCAACCTCGACTGTGTCGGCTAAATTACGGGGGATTCGCACGATCTCCGCCTCGTGCGGGAAATCGGCAAGCAACTCTTCGGAAAGACTCTCATCAACGCCAACACGCACCATGATCGACTAGACGCATCCCCGGTAAGATTGTGGCGGACTCGATTGGGATCGAATCCGCGGTTTTGTCCATACTACAAGAGGCGCGACTCACAATGCCTGCATTTACAGAGCCCTTTTGACTCGCGGGAATGCGGTGATCCGCAGCTTCGCGGCGGCATAGGGAACAAGCGTTATCTGTTCTTCCGGCTGATCGGTGGCGACAGGGCCTTCCGGCACGGGATCGGCAACGCCATCGACCGCACGCCATTGTGGCAGCTTGTGCGCGCTTACCTGCAATGTGACAGGCGTGCCATTCAGGCTGAAGGGAGATGCGCCGACGGGTTGTTCGTGAATAGGCAGCCTACTCACACTCGCCTCGTCTACCGCGAGAGCATAGTTCCATGAGGTAGAGGGGAAGACTTGCCAGTCCGCAGTCATTCCGCGGTCCTGCAACTTCACCCAGCTTTCGCCGATGGGATAGGAGAAGACCAGCGGACCTCGTTCGAGCGAGATGGAATTTTTGTAGCCGGATAAAAGCCTGGGTGCGAGAGGGAGCTTCAGTTCGATGACATCCCCGGGCTTCCAGGTGCGGTCGAGCCGCACAAAAGAGGCGACTGCGGGAGCAGGCTGTGCTTCTCCATTGATGTGGATTGTCGCGCCGCCAGCCCATGCGGGGATGCGTAGCCGGAGTGGAAATTTCAAGGATGCGGATGGGTTTACGGTAATGCGTATTGTTTCTCTAAAGGGGTATTCGGTCTCTTCCACCAGATGAACTGCGGTGCCCCTTATAGTCGTTCGGACTTCGCAAGGCGAGTAAGCAGCAGCAACCAGTCCGCCGTCGTTCGACGCCATCCAAAGGCTTGCAGCGAACTTTGGCCAGCCCTGGTGAAAGTTCGCAGTGCAACAGCCGAAGTTCGGCTCAAGACCATAGAGGTTCGATTCGGGGCCATCTGTCGTCCAAGGTTTGTGGTGGAGGCTGCACTCCACCTGGTTGGGCTCCTGGTTGTACTGGTGCGCCCACATATCGTCGGTGAAGGTTCCGGGCAGAGCGTTGAAGGCGATGCGCTCTAGGCGGTCTCCGAGCGATGCATCACCCAGGATGGCCAGCGATTGTTCGAGCGAAAACATGGTCTCGACGACGGTGCAGAGTTCCGAGCCTTGCGAGGGGTTCGGCCCTGCGAAGTGTTCGTCGCAGGAGAACATGCCGTTGGGCAGGCCATGATATTTGTCCAACGCGGAAAGCATCTGGTGGATTGCCTGCCGATCGGTTTCGTCGTTCGATATAACGGACCAGACTGGGGAAGCTTTAATTGCCTGACCGTTATTTACGCCGTGAGTCGCGAGGGCGACATCTTTCAAGCCGCCGCCCTCATTGAGCTTGATGAATTCCGGAGTGATGCGCTGGGTGTATTTGAAGTCAGCAAAATTGGTCTTCCAATCGAAGCCCTGCTGGTGAAGGAGACGCGCGAGCTCGAGCAGGCTGGGGTTGCCGGTGCGATTGTAGAGCCAGATGACAACGAGAGCATTGTCCTGCCAGCGAAACTTTCCCCAATCGCGGAGAGGCCGGGTGGGCAGAGTCTTAAGTTGATAGTCGAAGTAGCGTGTGAGCAATGGAATGACGCGAGGGTCGCCGGTGGCTTCCTCATATTGCACGAGCGCCTTGAGCATCACCATGCGCGGCCACCAGTCATCGTTGCTGTGAGGGCCGATCATTCCATTCGCGGCCTGGTTTGTCAGCGTCCAGTCGATGAATTTCTGGATCTTCGCTTTGAGCCGCGGATCGTCAAGCAAATAAGCGAGAGGGATGAGGCCGTCGATGAAGTATGGGCCGCGCTCCCACGCCTCTCCTGTGCCGCCAAGCCACGCGCTGTTAGGGCCTACGTCGGCCCATGTCTCGTCAAGGTGTCCGCCGAGGCCGTTGGCTTGAATCTGCAACTGACTCCGAAGCCAGCCGGTAGGTCGAACAGCGCCAAGCGGAAGCTGGTAGAAAGCATTCTGGGCGAGCGGTGCGCGATTCTCGACTGCTGCATTAGACGGTGCCGGAGCGATCGCGGCCGAGGCCTTCGAAAGCGCATGAACAGCCCGGCTGCTGGCTGGAAGTGACGCTAGCGCGGTAATTCCAGCTTGCTTCAGAAAACGACGGCGGCTGGCGAAGGACGAGGAAACCGTTTTCATTTCAAACTCCGATGTAAATCCAACTTTATATCGCTTGCATGCAACTGCGTTGGCGGAGACGTTATACCAAGCGCACCACACAAACTATCTCGCATCGAAAGGGGGAGAAGGTAATTTTTGTGTGTTTTCCAAAATGCAATGCAATTATTTCGCGGGCACTGTGTCTGGCTGCGCCGGGTTCGGTGTGTCGATGGACGAATGGGTGCTGTTCAGCTTCGAGCAGAGGGCGAACTCGTTCTGCGCCTCCGGCTTGAGTCCAAGATGCTGGTAGATCTGCCCAAGTCTGAAATGGAGCGCCGAAACATCTGGCGCAAGTCCGACGGCCTCTTTCAACTCTTTTTCTGCCTGCGGAAGCATCTGCAAAGTCTGATACGCGCGTCCCAGTTGCTCATGCGTTTTAGGATTTGCAGGCTCGAGGGTTGTAGCCTGTTGCAGATAGGGCAGCGCCTGCTCCGGATGGCCCTGCTCGGTCAGCAAAACACCCAGATTGAGATAGGGCTGTCCACTCTTTGCGGAGGCATCCTGCTGCCATTGGATTGCCGCCATGTAAGCCTTGCGCGCATCTTCAATGCGATTTAGCCCCTCATACGACAATCCCAGGTTGTTCTCACTCTTTACGTCGTGTGGATTGAGGAGCAACGTATGGTTAAAGCAGTTGATGGCATCCGCAAATTTGTTTTCGTTATATTTCGCGCGTCCCAGCAGGTACCAGGCATGCGCGTCCTGTGGCGTTTCGGCTACCACTGCGCTGAGCCACTTGTCTGCGTCTGTGTAGTCGCCCAGTAAGACATAGTCGAAGGAAACAATCTTGAGGTCTTCGGGCGAAGGCCGCTGGTTGCGCGCCCCTGCGGTGTATTGTTCAAGAGATTGTGTAGGCTTCTGCTGGAGAAATAAGGTATACCCCAGCAGAAAGTGGGCCTCGGCCGAATCGATATGCTCGGCCAAATAGCTTGTCAGAGTGGCATTTGCCTTCGCAAGATCGCCAGCCTGTAGCAATGCTCTGGCCTGTGTCAGAGAGTCATCCGCCGGTTTTACAGTGAGTTGCTGGGCCCCAAGCGCTTTGAATGCAAACAACAAGAGAATGGGCGCAAAGGAAAGATTGAATTTCATGCAGGGAGAGTGCATCCTTCTGCACCGAACCATCGAATCGGGCCATACGGCTTCAACCGGCGCATGAAACATCATAGTGCACGCTAATCATGCAGGCCAAATATGGAGTCATGCTCTTCTTGAGCGCGCTGCATCGGCCCAGGTGCATTTTTACCGGATGTGAATGACGTAGGTATAGATGAGTGCCAGGCAGCCGGCGAGGCTTGCCAGAAAGATGCTGTGCTTTAAGGTGAATCGAAAGAGCCTCGACTGATCGGGAACGGACAACCCCGTGGCCGCGGCGGCGATGGCGATTGTCTGCAAGCTGATCATTTTGCCCATTACTCCGCCAACCGAGTTAGCAGCAGCCATCAGTACAGGATCAAGTCCGAGCCGTCCTGCTGTTACGACCTGCAGATTTCCGAACAGCGCATTGGCGGCAGTGTCTGAACCGGTAAGAAAGACTCCCAGCCAACCCAGCAGGGGACTGAAGAACGGAAACATCACACCGGAAGCGGCAAAGCTGAGTCCTAATGTTGCGGTTGCACCGCAGTAGTTCATCAGAAACCCGATAGCCAAAACGGCTGAGATCGTCAAGATGGGGAGAAGGAGTTGGCGAGTCACTGCTATCAGCAGGCGCGCAAAGCGCAGGGGGCTTACTCTGAGACAGATCGCTGCCAAGAACGTCGCGACCATGCACGCTGTTCCGGCCGCGGAAAGCAGGTTCATGCTGAACATTGCATGATAGGGCGTGGGCGTTGCCGCGATGGGTGGCATCTTCCGTACGACGTCATTCAGAAATGGCCATGGAAAAGAAAAACTTACGAGATTCAGCTTCGCCTGAATCGGCACCACTCCCCAAAGAAGAACGCATATGACAAGAAAGGCATAGGGCATCCATGCATACAAAATTTTGCCCAGACTGTTTTTGGTCGAAAGATCTATCGGGGCGCTTATTTCTTCTGGTTCAGAGGCTCTATCGACCTTGAGTACTATTGGCTGATCTAAACAATTGCGTATGGAGGGGCCGGACTCCTGCCCTGTCGGGTGCCAGAAACGCAGATAGACAATAAGCGCAGCCAACGAGGAAAGTGCCGCAAGGATATCTGTAAGCTGCGGTCCCACATAGTTGGAAACTAGAAACTGAACGCCTGCAAAGACCGCTCCACACGTCAGGGCTGGCAGCCAGATGCCGGACAGGGAGACAAAGCCTCCTGTCGCCATGATGATGTATGCGGGAATGATGAGAGAGATCGGCGCACATATTCGACCGACGGCTCCACTTAATTTTTCAAGTGAGAGGCCAGTTGTGCCTGCCAAGGTAATCACAGGAATTCCAATCGAGCCGAAAGCCACCGGCGCCGTGTTGGCAAGCAGGCAGATGGCAGATGCGCTGAATGCGGAAAATCCCAACCCGACAAGCATGGTGGCAGCAATGGCGACAGGAGTTCCAAAGCCTGCGCCACCCTCGAGGAAAGCGCCAAAGGCAAATGCAATTAGGAGTGCCTGCAAACGGGGATCAGGAGTAAGTCTGCCGACGGAATCTCTGATGACCTCAAACTGTCCTGTCTCGACGGTCACGCGAAACAGGGCGATTGCCCAGAAGATGATCCATGAAATTGGAAATAGCCCGAAGGCTGCCCCGTATACCGCAGCGCTTGTAGCCAGGAGCGGAGGCATATGGTATCCCGCGATCGCAACAACGAGCGTAACAGCGAGTCCGGCAAGGCCAGCAATCCACGCCGCCTTCTTCATGATGCCCAATAAGATAAGCAGCGTGAAAATAGGAGCCGCCGCAATGATTGCGGAGAGGGCCAATCCATGGCCGAAGAGCGAATAAGTTTGATTCCAAATTACGATAACGGCCATCCCAATAAGCGAATTGGATCAACATGGAGAATTAGTGGCAAGTTGGGCCTGATGAATTGTCATCGCCGTCGTGGCTCAGGTGCAAAATCTAATACGGATGAGACTAGATAAAGGTCAAACTATCGTCAATTGGAAAGCAAAAGATGCGGTATCGCAGAAGTGATCTATGCTGCTATGCCCAGTAGATGACGAACCGTCGCGTGCGCTGCAAGGCACAGGATCTTTAACTATGGGACCAGTGTGATCGGCGCCTGCCAGAACGCGCTCTTTTGTCCGGCAGGATTGAGCACCGTTACCTGACAGTTGTAGTCACCCGCAGGAAGATGACTCAGTCCGATGCTGAAACGGAGAGGCATTGTCTTTAAGGAGTTACTCATTGCGCTCGCCATTTCCATGGGCTGCGTCTCGAACACCTTGGTCTGTCCCTGATAAAAGCTCACAAACGCAATCAGCGGCTGTACCTCGGTCGCGCCCTGCTCATAGGCTTGCAGGTAGACATAGAGGTCGCGGCTCTTGCTAAATACGCGGGTCACACTTGGAATCAGCTTCTGCCCATTCAGCACCAACGGATTGGCTGCCTCGTCTTTAGCTCGCTCTTTTGCTTTGGCCGCGTTGTAGATCGCGTCCTTCAGATCGGCTTGCTGGCCACTCAATACGACTGAGCTGATCGCCACCCTTTTCTCTTCTTTGTTGAGATTAGGAATGACGAACGGAGTCTCGAAGGTTCCAATCCTTCCCGTCTCATCATCGCGCGCTAGGAATTTGATGGTGTACTTGCCCGGCAGCAGCGTGAAGCCAGTGTCATATTCCACTGGCCGTTTGGCCAACTCCGCCGCCGTCTCATCGCTGAGTTTGATGTTTACGTTGTCGCGCATGTTCTCGACGGTCATATTGCCGCCTAGCTCGTCCTTCACCTCGAGAAGAAAGTCGATGAGCGTATGCTCCGCACCGCGCTTCTTGGCCAGCGCCAGCTCCCTGCCAGGAATTTTCACCACGACCGGCACGAAATACTCCGCACGGTTGAACTGAAAGTAATTGACCTCCATCGCAATGGTCAGTTCCGTCACCGGATCGCCAAGCATCAGCGCATCTTCCAACTGTCGCTCTTTATCGGCGTCATTGAACTTGGCGAAAACCTTGCCGGCATAGTAGCCCTGCCTGTAATCGAGGTTCGCGGCAAGCTCCGGATTCACTGAGATCTTGATATGCCGGAACCTCCCATCCAGCGTCGCATTGCTCGTGTAATAGCCAAGGATGTAATAGCTTGTAATGTTCTGCTGCGCCTGAACGATACCCCGTGTCAGGTCGTTGTAGTCGAGCAGCGCCTTGCCGCCGGTGTCTCCGGCCAGCGCATAGAGGGTGTCCTGCGACTGCTGCATCCTCGTCGTCACCGCCAGCGCAGCCGTGCCCGTGTACATGGCTGCGTTGCCCGGTGACCCCTGTGTCGCATCTCCCAATGGAGCCTGAGCGACCAACCCGCGCGCGTCGATAGGCCAGAACGACACGCCCGAACGAATTGCGTCATCGATCGTCGCATGCAACTGCGCCTGGTTGTCGACGCCATGCAGCGTCATGCCGCTGGCGAAGTAGACCAGCACCTTCTTCTCGCTCAACCGCCCAAGCATCTTCGCTGCTGTCTGCAACGCGGAGAGCTGCCGGTCGGTATTGAACAAATTGAACTCGCCGCTATCCTGCCCGAACGCTGCGCCGGTATCAGAAGTGTCCGCATCGTCCGTGAGGTCTGCGCTCTGCTGGTTCTCGCCTACGATCAGCGTCTCCAGAATGCTCAACAGTCGACTGTGATCGTCGGTAAAGTCCTGCAGCACGTCCACGGAACTGCCGCCGTAGCGCATGATCGACACCAGGTCCGACGACGTCATCTGCGTCCGTATGAACTTCTGGGCAGCCTCCAGCGCGCGCAGCTTGTCGTCGGGCGGCATCGCGGTCAGATCGAAGTACAGCGCAATCAGCCGGCGGTCCTTGTAGCGCACATCGCCTGGCTTCTCGGTCGCGATCTGGGTTACGCCTAGCCGGTTGTACACCGTAATGTTCTCGGGCTTGGCCGGAGCAATGGGAGGAGCCGAAGGAAGCTTTTGATATTCGCAGAAGCTGATCTGCTGCGGCACGCCGTCCTCGGTCACGGTGAAGTCTTTCGCTGTCAGCCCGCTGAGCGACTTCCCTTGTTTGTCCTTGACGTTTACTGCTTCGACCACCAGCTTCGTGCTGACAGACATGGTGTATTCGCCATTGTCGCCAGCCGGCTGCGTATTCTGTCCCACCACCTGCGCTCTGGCAGTCAGCGTTCCAAGAAGCATCATTGTAAGCAGCCATCGCATACTTTAGAACCTCAGGTGCAGAGAAGTCTGCAAGCTACGCATTTGCATTGCCGCTGCGGGCAATCCAAATTGCGTGCTGGTGATGGAATTTTGCCAATTGGAATAGGTAACGTGGTTCAGAATATTCGTAGCGGCAATTTGCAGATCGAGATTCGTCTTAGACTTAAGACGGAAGGTGCGCACCATCGCAGCATCCAAAGAAAACTGGCTCGGTCCTGTGATTGAATTTCGGCGCGCATCGCCCCATTGTCCCAGCGGAGGTGCCTTATAGGCCCCTGGATTTAGAAACAGTCCCGGGGGTGCGGCATAGAGCGACTCGCCGGTAACGCTCGGTCGAACGAAGGCCGAATATCCCGCCACCACGACGGAAGAATCGATTGGCGTTTGAGGCAGACCGCTGCCTGCGGTAATCTGCGTCTGCACGGTCCACTCCTTGTAGAGCCTCCCCCTCCATCCGGTCATCAACGACCCTCCGGCCATCCCCATTCCTGTCGTATATTGCACCTGCACATTGAGCAGGTGGCGCTGGTCGAAGTTCGAGAGACCGCGCTCACCGCTCAGGTTGCGCCAGTCCTGCGCAATTGTGGCCGAGCTCTGCGTCTGAGTGTCTGTGGTTGAACTTTCAGTCGTGGTTCCCTGCCCACCCAGCGCGGAATCGTCATCGATCGACTTCGAGAAGGTGTACAGCACCGACGCGGTAAAGCCGCTGTGCAGTCTTCGTCGCAACTGGATCTGCCCGGACTCACGCGTGGAGTTGCCCTGTGAAACAAGGTATTCGAAGCCTGTAGGACAGTTTGGACATGGGTTTGCCGCTCCTATCGGATTCGTGTTGGGCAGAAACTCCTGCACGCCGCGTGTCCCTTTGATGCCCAGATACGTCGCTACCATTTGCAATGATCCCGGCAGATCGCGCTGCACCTTCAGGTTCCACGTATGAACATAGCCGACGCGAAAATTTGGATCCACACCGAAGGTTTGTGGTGTTGTCGTGGAACACGGTTCGAACCCATTCGCCAGTGTCAGTGGGCACGTTGCGCTGTTCTGCACTGTCAGACTTTTGGCAAGCGGTGCCTGCTGTGCCATCTGGATCGCGATGCTCTGATAGACCGAGGTGTCGTAGTTCATGCCATATCCCGCATTGACCACCATCGACGATCCAGGGATCGGCCGCCACGCAATCCCGATTCTCGGTTGCACGCCGCTGCGGTCAGGACGCATCAGCGATGCCGGATACCTCTGTCCCGTCAGCTTGCCCACTGGATCGCTTGCCAGTACCGGTGCGATTGCCGAAAATCCTGATGCCACATCCAGGTTGACCAATCGTCGCTTCAGCTCTGTCACCGGCGCACCGTACTCCCAGCGGGCACCGGCGTCGATCGTGAGTTGGGGAGTGACTCTCCAATCGTCGGTCAGGTAAGCGTCGTAGACCGATTGCCGCAGATATTTGTCCGGGTTGCCGAATCCGATGTTGCTCGCATCCGGAATACCCAGCAGAAAATCTGCCAGGTCTGACCCGCTGTTCGCCGCGCCGCCTGCTGTCGCTGCGCCTGTAAAGCTGAAGGTGCCGCGCGGGTTTGCCTGCGACAGGTAATTGAACTGCTGCCGCCGGAAGTCGAATCCCCCCGTGATGTTGTGAGGCGAATGGTTCCACTTCATGATGTAGGAGACACCGTTGGTCGCATTGCGGATGAACGAGCTCTGGCCATCGGTCAGCGCCGTCAGGCCTCCGGAAAAATTGAGTGTTGGCGGTCCCCAATACGTCGGTGTCTGATCGTTGCCCGTAATGCCAGCCTGTCCCGAGATGTTCTCGCGATTCTGCCAGTAAGGTGTTAGCCGCGTGGACTGTCGACTGAATTGGTAGCCGAGATTCAAGCGCATGTGCGCGTTGAGGGTGTGCGCCCAGTTGATCTTGCTGCTCATCCCCAGGCCGTCCGTCGTGTCCAAAAAACCAAGCAGGTTGGTGGTGCTTTCGCGTGTGCTGGTTGCGGCAAAGGTGCCGGTAATCTGGTTGCTGCGTCCGATGGTTTTGCTTGCCGTTGCGATTAGCGCGTCTTTATGGGTGTCGGTGATGAGCGGGATTTGATAGTTGTACTGTGAGCTTCCGGTAAAGTTCGGCAGCGGATAGAGGTTGAGCAGCGCTCGTGCCTGTGGGTTGATGGGGACTCTGTTTCCCGGATAGGGCTGTCCTGTCGTTGGATCGTAGATCACGACCGGCTGCCCCTGCGCATTCACTGCCTGGGAGAAGTCCCCATCCCGCTCCGCCAGGTTCGGCACCAGGCCCGCCGTAGTAACGGCAACACTGTCGCGTGTCCGCTGGTAGCCCACAAAGATATTGGGACCATTGCGCAGCAGGCCGGGTATCTTCAACGGTCCCTCCAGAGCAAACCCGCCTGTAATCTGGCTGGTATCTGGCTTGGAGGTATCGATCCCTGTTGGCGACCACGACCGGGCATCGAAGACCGAGTTGTTGAGCCTCGTATTGAGGCTGAAGCTATACAGTGACCTGCCGCTGGCGGTATTTCCAAACCGCTGTGCTAGCGTGAACCGCGATGTGGCCGCGTTATTTACGCTGCCATTGATCAACAATCCCTCCGCCGCGCGCTGCGCAACCTCGTCGGAAGGCGGCACAGGTTCGCCTTTCTGTTTGGGCGTTTCGCTTGTTCTCTTCGGCTCGCTTCGGGTTTGTGCCTCTGCGATGCCCGCGCTCAACACGGGCTTCAAGGCAGCTCTTATCTGCTCTAACGAGAGTAACTGCAATTCCGCCTTACCCATGGCAACGTTCGGTGCAATCGTCACCTCCTGCTTGACCTGCGTGTAGCCTGTCATTTCTACGTCGACTGTTGCCGGGCCATCAGACAGAGCAGGGAAGGAATAAAACCCTTGCAGATCTGTTATCGCAACGTTTTTTTTACTGCCTTGCGTGACCGTTACCGTCGCGCCCGGTACCGGTAGCCCTCCGGAGGTGACCAACCCGTGATACTCCGAGGCCATCGCCGCGCTCGATGCCGCCAGCATCCCAAGCATGCATAGTCCCAGACGTACCCGCTTCACAAGGCCCTGCGAAATCAAATCAACTCCTCAAGCATCAATTTCTCGACGGCATCGAATTGATGACAATCATATCCAAAGAAGACCTAGAATGGGTCCAATTTGGATATGTTTATCGTTTTTGCAAACAAGGCGTGCTCTAGTTTGCGGATGGCAATTTTTCCAAGTGATCGATGAGCAGCATCTCCACGGGCACCTTCTGTGGCTCCAGCTTCAGTCCCAATTGCTCCTGCACTGCCGTAAAGATCGATGGAAACAGAGAATCTGTTGCTCCGTCCGGCGCGAAGCTCAATTTAACATCGTAGTTGCCGGTGATCTCTGTCTTATCAGCAACTGGTCGTCCCAGCGGGTGGGCCAGCATCGCAGCTAAACTTTTCATGGAGATACTTGGGCTTCGTATTCCGTCCTGCAAGATATATCCGGTTGAAGAAACTTCCTTGCTCGTCGTGAGTTTCGATCCGCCCCTGGCAACGACCAAGGCATACCCTGGCAAGTTTTTCCATTCGCGATGGAACGTCAAATTGAATCGCTGGGCCAATAAGTGCTGTAAGGGAAGTCTCAACTGTTCATAGCTCAGAGGAGCGTCGCCCTCCGGCGCCGCTTCGACGTCGTATAGCTTCGAATCAAGCCAATCCAGCTTTTCCCCGGAGATTTGATCGTCGTTAATTCCAAAAGCCATCTCAATCAGAAGCTTCATTGAGGCGTTCCTTGCACTAAACCGTCTCTCTCCCGATGGGCTGATAGATGTATATCCTTGTTCGGCTGGAACTGGCCGCACGGATGCCACCTCGAACGACGGAGCAGCCACCGGCACTTGTGCCGAGATCGAAAGGGACACTCCGCTCCACAATGCGAAGGCCACGCAGCTGGCGGCTAACAGAAATCGATTCCGACTATTAGGCCCGTCCCATTCGGTCATCACCCGGAATCATTCTCCTTGAGATTGCCTGCGCTACTAATTCGCTGAAGGCTTTTCTACATGATCGATAGCGATCACATCGACCGGCGTCTTTTCCGCGTCCAGCTTCAGTCCAAGCTGTTGCTGAATTGCCTCGAAGAGACCTGGCGAAGTATTAGCCTTATCTGTTTGCGTGGGCAGCGGCGGTGGATGTCCATTGAACTCCGAATCATCTGGGGTAAATGTGAACTGAAGATCAAACTTGCCCTTGATTCCAGTCTGATCGACTACAGGTCGATCCAGCACAAGCGTCTGTAGAAAGCTCGTAAAATCCTCCAGCGTTCCATTCCGCATCATCAGCAGCAGCCCATCGGGGCCGGGCCGGAAGCCGAGGCCAGGCAACGGCCCGGGGAGTTCAGTCGGCTTCAGCTTCTGCCCATTCTTGCCAACCGTCAACACGTACGCCGAAAGCTCTCGTTTTTCTTGATGGAACGTCAGCTTGAACCGATCTGCCAGCAGTTTCTTCATCATGGTCCGCAACTGCTGGGGATTGGGAACACCCTCTTGCACCGGCACTGCGGCAATGTCATACCGGTCTTTGTCCATCCACTCCGGTGCGCCCACAATCTGTTTTGCCTGCACGTTGTAGGCAAACGAGATCAGATCGACGAGAGAGGAATTGCGCGTTGCAAAGTCGCGGCCTCTTACTGTGAGCCCCTGCATCTGCGATGCTCCGGAGTCGTTCGGCTTAATCGTCGCTACATCAAACGACGGATCTGCGTCTGCCGCCATCAGCTTCGGCGGTGGCGGCGGCGCTGGAATCTCCCATGCCGTCTCCCTGGTTGTGCGTACTAAATCGAGTTGCACGGGGGCGCTACCCTGCGTCCAGGATCCTGTGATCACGTTGCCATCTCCGCTCAGTGTTCCCTGGTAGCTACCGCCGATCAGGTCGACCGAATACTTGAATGCAGAGCCGTCCAATGAAACCGAAGAGGCATTGATGGGCTGCGCTCCCTGGTCGATGCTGTACATCTTCGCGCTCCAGCCCTTATCTGCGCGGGCTATCTGGAGGATGATCCGCAGTGATCGCTGACCCACATTCAGTGTCCCTTGCCAGTTGCCGGCAATGTCTCCTCGGGCATGAACTTCTTTTGCCGGAACCGCGCCCGAAGCAGTTTGTCCAGAAGGAGTAGTCGCGGGTGTCTGGGCCCAACCCACAGGCGAACATAGTGCCACTGCCGCAAAGGTCATCGATCCCGCTACAACCAGAGAGACTCTCTTACGCCTGCATGCAATCCATTCGATCATCGCTGTCCTCTTCCTCAACACCGGAATATATCCTTTGACATGAAGATTGACCAGCAATACGCCAAATAGCCATTGCTGCGCTTTTAGTCAGCCATCCCACTAAGCCAGTTTTGCCAGAACCGCTGTGCCGCTGCCTCTAGCTTGGGCGCAAAGATCCGGCTGTCTTCGCGCAATTGTGCAACGCTGACTTCAGCATGAGCCAATTCGCAGGCGTGTCCTACATACCATCGCTCCAGGTTCTGTGCCGTGACCTCGGGATGAAACTGAAGTCCCAACGTGTGCTCTCCGATCACAAAAGCCTGATTTGAATAGGCTGCCGTCCTGGCGAGGTGCTGCGCGTTCGCGGGGAGATCAAAGGTATCGCCATGCCAGTGAAGCACCTGTAAATCGGGAATGAGAAGCTCTGAGAAGAAAGGGTGGAGTGCTGCATCGGCGCCCGCCTGGATGGGAGCCCAGCCAATCTCCTTGCCTTGCGTGCCCGGGTAAACCGAAGCCCCGGACGCTGCCGCAATCAATTGGGCACCGAGGCAGATGCCAATTGTCGGCAGTTTTTCAGCGAGCCGCGAGCGTATCAGATCCATCTCTGCGTGGAGGAAGGGATATGCTTCGTGCTCATACACCCCAATCGGGCCTCCGAGAATCACCAATAGATCGGGCGTCAGGGGATCAATAGCGCGCAGATCCGCGGTGCAGGCATCAATGATTTCAATTGTGTAACCAGCACGCGTCAGTTCCGTCCCGAGCGAACCCAGGTCTTCGAAAGCGAGATGAACCAGTGCCAACGCTTTTCGCATGAGCCCTCCATAAAACATGCAGCATTTGGTAGCCTGTTTATATAGACATGCGCCCCTTTTGAAGTCTATGGGACCAATCAGGATGCGCAAGCGCGCTCTGTTGCAGAGCCGCTCTGAACATTATCGCAATCAGCGGTGGGCGGTGAAAGCATGATCCCCATTCTGTGATTGACAATAGAATCAGTGCCTTTGACTTTTCTCGATCATCACAGGAGTTAGCCATGTCCTTGCTTCAGATTCAGACAGATTATTCCGTTCTTCAAGAACTTGGGCTCAAGTTGGATTTGACGCGAGGAAAACCATCCTCCCAGCAATTGGATCTCAGCGTGGAACTTCTTGATCTTCCTGGCAGGTCAGATTTTTTTGCTGAAGACAAGACCGATACCCGCAACTATGGCGGATTACAGGGTCTGCCCGAGGCGCGGCGCTTGTTTACAAGCCTGTTAGGCGCACCGCAGGAACAGATTGTCATCGGCAACAATGCCAGCCTCGCGTTGATGCATGACCACGTTGCCTTTGCGCTTCTGAAAGGAACCTGCGATAGCTCCGAGCCATGGTCGAAACAGGGAGAAATCGCCTTCCTTTGCCCGGTCCCCGGATACGACAGGCACTTTAAGATCTGCGAGGACTACGGCATTCGGATGATTCCGATTCGTCTTAATGAAGACGGGCCGGACATGGATGAAGTAGAGCGATTGGTCGCTTCGGATGCGTCCATTAAAGGCATGTGGTGCATCCCGAAGTACAGCAACCCGACGGGCACGGTTTATTCCGATGCCGTGGTGGAGCGGCTTGCAGGGATGAAGACTGCCGCGAACGATTTCCGCATCTTTTGGGACAACGCCTATGGCGTACACCACCTCACGGAAGAAAAGATTCCACTCGCAAATATTCTGGAGTTGTGCGCTGCCAAAGGAAATGCAAATCGAGCATTTGTATTCGCCTCCACCTCCAAAATCACCTTTGCTGGTGCGGGTCTTTCTGCTGTCGCTGCGTCGAAAGCCAACATTCAATGGTTACTCTCGCGGTTGACCCCGCAAACGATAGGGCCCGATAAGATCAACCAACTGCGTCACGTCCGCTTCTTGAAAAATGAAGAGGGCATTGCAGCCCTGATGGAAAAGCACAAGCAATTGCTGGCCCCAAAATTTCAGGCTGTTCTCGATGTTTTCGATGCAGAGCTGTCAAAGCTTCAGGATGTTTCGTGGACCAGGCCCAAAGGAGGATATTTCATCAGCCTCGATGTTCCCTCCGGCTGCGCGAAGCGGGTTGTAACTTTGGCCAAGGACGCCGGCGTCGTTTTGACGCCTGCGGGAGCAACTCATCCTTACGGGAGCGACCCTGAGGACCGAACCATTCGGATCGCCCCGTCGTTTCCTGGCCTCCCCGAAGTCCGGCAAGCGGCAAAGGCGGTGGCGCTATGCGTTCAACTTGCTGCTGAAGAAAAGACACATGCTCGACAAGCGGGGGGCTGACACATCGAGCAAGTCGGATCGGGTTTAAGCTGAATGCCATAGAGAAAAGTGTGCCGCGCGATCCCAAACATCGGCGTGTTGTTCGATCCGGCGCGAAATAGAACAGCAGTTGACGGGGCAGGCTACACGCAAAGATATCGATCAAGATCGATACCGCGGATGGCTTGAGGATACAGCTCTCGAATGTGCTCAGGTTAGTATGAATCGAAGATTCTATGAGACATTCTCGGTACTCAACCGTCATGCGCCTGCTACTTGCGCTCGTCGTTTTGGCTGGTCTCATGTATTGGGCCGCCAACAACCATGATCGGTTCGAGGTCGGTCTGCGCCTGGATCAGCATTCCCGCGATCCATTTGAAATGGACGCGGATACTCGCGAGATCACCAGCTTGATGCCGGAAGCCGAACGTTCCGGGCTGGTTAAAGGCGCGACGATCGCGTCGCTCAATGGCGCTCCATTCACAGGCCACGCACAATGGGCTGCGATCAGCAATCCAGGCAAGCCCGGCGAGTTGGTGTTCGTTGGCTTCGAGCGTCCTGATGGCTCAATCGGCAGCACCCTGATTACCCTTGTTGCCGCCCAGCCTCAGCCCGGCGCTCCGCGGGGACCGGGAGAGATGTTGCAGCAATTTGCTCTATTCGGTCTTTTGCCGTTGCTCTGCATGCTGATGGGCTACTGGGTGGTTTTTGCCAAACCCCTCGAGCTGAACGCGTGGCTATTGCTGGTGCTGCTCCTCTTTCCCGAGGTCGTCTCTGGTCTGGCAACGGGACTGGCTGCAGGAGGCTGGCTGGTTTTCCGTGAACTCTATTGGCAATCTCTACAAATTCTTGGCCCCCTGGCACTCTTGTGCTTTGCTATCTACTTTCCGGAACGCTCGCGCGTTGACATTGACCGGCCATGGTTAAAGTGGGTGGTGATAGGGCCTGCTCTGCTCTGCGCGGTTGTAGATTGGCGCCAGATATACGGGCAGTTTTATTTGGCAGGTAATCCGCCGTGGCTCATCCACATGGTGCACTGGACCGATCGTATTGAGAACGCGATCGACCTGATGTGCGTGGTGCTTTATCTAGCTATCATTTTCCGCAAGATGGAGTCTGCGTCGACCGAGGACGCTCGCCGCAGACTCCGCGTTCTTCTGGCAGGAACGTTCGTTGGTCTTGGAGCTCTGCTGATTGCTTTCGTGCTGCTGCCCGATCTTGGCTATTCCCCGAGTACTCACGGCCATATATGGGTGGCATACACCGGAGCAGCGCTCTTTATGCTCGCTCCTTTAACGCTTGCCTATGTCGTGCTGGTGCCGCGGGCGATGGATGTGAGCATTCTCGTCCGCCAGGGTACGAAGTATGCCCTGGCCAGGGCCACAGTGTGGGGCGTGCAGTTCGTCCTCATCATGGCCGTGTCCTATCGCCTGTTGCTGCCGCTGCTCACTCAGAAGCAGATTCGGCGCGATCAACTCTGGCAAGGAGTTCTTTTTCTCCTTCTGATTGCGGCGGTAGGTTTTGTCTTCCGCAAAAAGTCGACGAACTGGCTGGACAAAAAATTCTTCCGCGAAGCCTACGACTCCGAGCGCGTGCTCAAAGAGCTTTCCAATGAGGTTCGAAGGTTTACCGAGAGTGAGCCTCTGCTGCTGACCGTTTCAAGATGCATTGCCGAAACACTCCACGTCAATCAAATTGGGGTTTTCCTGCATGGCCGCGCAGGTTTTACTCTGAATCAAACTGTCGGCATCTCGTTGGAAGGCGCAGGCACCTTGACGCTTGCGGCAAATTCATCGACCATCCGCAATTTGACCACCACCAACTCGCCCGCGCAGTTGTACCGGGAAGAACCCGACGCCTGGTATTTGATGGCGGCACAATCGGAGCGCAGAACTCTCGATGAACTCGGAGCCGAGTTGTTCCTTCCTCTATCCGGACGCAACCGGCTTCTGGGAGTGATGGCGCTCGGTCCCAAGCAGTCAGAAGCGGCTTACTCGAAGTCCGACCTCCATCTTCTCCAAACCCTCGCAGATCAAACCGGCATGGCGCTCGAACTCAGTGAACTGGCGCACTCGCTGGCGAACGAGGCTGCACTCCGGGAGCGCGCAAACCGTGAGATGGAGATTGCCCGCGAAGTTCAGGAGCGCCTCTTTCCCCAGGAGATGCCTCAGTTGGAGGGCGTCAGCATTGCCGGAGCCTGCCGCCCCGCCCTGGGAGTCGGCGGAGATTATTACGACGTCTTCACGCTCCAGGATGGCAGGCTTGGATTGGCCATTGGCGATGTCTCGGGCAAAGGGATTTCAGCGGCATTGCTTATGGCCAGCCTGAGAGCCTCTCTGCGTGGCGTAACGATTGATAATCCGCGAGAGTTCGCCAAGCTGATGGACAAGGTGAATCGACTTGTCTATGAAGCCTCAGCGAGCAACCGCTATGCGACCTTTTTCTTCGGCGCATTCGATCCGGCAACGCGAGTTCTCGAATGCGTCAATGCCGGACACAATGCTCCGCTGGTTCTGCGGCAAAAATCTGACGGTTCCTTCGAGATTCTGCGCCTCGAAGCCGACGGCCCTGTGGTTGGCCTGCTTCCTTTTGCCGTTTATACCGAACAAAGCCTGCGCCTCGAGCCGGGAGACCTTTTAGTTTCCTATACCGATGGCATCAGTGAAGCCATGACTCATGATGATGAAGAATGGGGCGAGGAACGAATGATGGCGGCTGCCGCCAACGCAAGTAGCTGCACGGCAGACGAAGTGCTGCGGACCATCTTCGACGAAGCGGACAAGTTCACCGCTGGCGCTCCGCAGCATGATGACATGAGCTTGCTCATCCTGAAGCTCGACATCGTGGATCATTCATCCGCTTCGGTCAATGCATGAAGCTGTATAAAACTCACTCTGTACGCAAGGCAACTACCGGATCGATGTTGGCGGCGCGGCGCGCAGGCAGATAGCTGGCGAGGAGCCCGCATAGTGCAAGCAGGATTGCGACCGAGATGGCCACGAGCGCGTCGAAGCCACTCAGCTTGTAAGCGAGGAATGAGGTAAGGAGCTTCCCGGAAGCGATGGAGACGATGACTCCAAGGGCGCCTCCAATTCCAAGAAGGATGAGGGCGTGGCGTAGGACAAGCCAGAGAATCGCTTCGCGCTGTGCGCCAAGCGCGAGACGAACGCCGAGTTCGCGCGTGCGCTGGCTGACGGAGTAGGCCAACAGGCCGTAGATACCGGCGACGGCGATCAAAAGTCCTGTAAGCGCGAAGAGACTGAGGAGCCGTGCCGCGAGGACCTGATTGCCGAGAGAGTTATCGACGACCTCCTGCATGGTCTGGACATTGTTTAGCGCGGCATCGGGTTGCAGGTCATGTATGGCGCGGCGGAGTTCACGGTCGATGGTGTCGGAGGCCAGCGGGGAGCGAATGGACACGTTCATGAGGAAGCTTCCAAGGATCGGGTAGAGCTCATCCTGCGGGAGAAGCTGGACAAGGTTATAGTCGATTTCGGGCAGTGGTGGCTGACCGAGCGTCTTTTGTGGGCTGTCGTCTATAACGCCCACGATGGTGGACCATTGGCGTTCGCCAGTGTCGTTGTAACGGAGTTGCTGGCCTATCGGGTTCTGGTTGGGCAAGAAGCGACGCACGAAGGCTTGGTTGACGATTGCAGCAGGAGGCGCCGCGGCAGAATCTGTGGTTGCGAAGAAGCGGCCTTGTAACAGCCGGATACCCATGGCCGTAAAGTAGTCGCTGCTTGTGGCCCGTGCCTGGGCATAGGCTTGGGCGGAACGTTGTGGCTTGGGGTGATTGGTAAGCTCGACGCTCATATTGAAGTCCCAGTTTCCTTCGAGAGGACGGATAGTGGTGAGTCCTGCAGATTGGATACCGGGGAGAGCTTTGATGCGGTCGAGCAATGGGGTGTAGAAAGTCTGGATGAGGGTGGAGGCGTTCGCTTGTTGTTCTGAACCGGTGAAGAGTCCCGAATTATGAGGAAGATAGATTTCACCGGTAACGACCTGATCGGGGACGAAACCGACGCGTGTGTGGCGGAGGGAGATGAGCGTGCGAACCATGAGTCCCGCGGCGACCAAAAGAGTAAGCGTGAGCGCGATTTCGCCGACGACGAGGGCGTTTCCCCATCTGGTCTGCTGAGGGCTAATGCCGGATGCCGCAGTGCCCTGGCGAAGGCCGTCTTGAGGGGGTACGCGGGTCGCATGCAACGCCGGAAGAAGACCAAAGAGGACGGCAGAGAGGCATGATGCGACGAAGAGGAAAGCGCAGACTTTGAGGTCGATGTGGATCTGGTCTCCGAAAATCACTGCGTTGGCGAGATAGTGCTTGAGCAAGCGGAGAGTGAGGTCGGCAAGTTCAAGGCCGAGCGCGCCGCCAGCGAGGCCGAGCAGAAGACTCTCCGTAAGAAACTGGCGAATGAGACGGCTGGGTCGTGCGCCGAGCGCGGTGCGGAGCGCGACCTCGCGGCGGCGGTTATTTCCACGGGCGAGTAGAAGGCCTGCGACGTTGGCGCAGGAGATGAGCCATACCACGAAGACGGCGATGTCGAGCGCAATGATGGCAGGACGAGCGGTATCGGTCACAACGTTGGCATAGCGCTCCATGTGGATGGGGTTCACATCTTCGTCCTTGGGGTATTGATGCACCAGTTGCTGGTGGATAGAGTTCATCTCGTGCGTGGCCGCCGCCACAGTAACTCCGGGGCGCAGGCGGCCAATGACGCTGAGCATCGCGGAGGAGCGGTCTTGCATGCTTTTTTCGCCCAAGGGGATAGGAGTCCAGATGGAGTTCTCACCCGTGTTGGCAGGAAAGGCGAACCCGTTCGGCATGACGCCGATCACCGTATACGGAATGCCGTTGACGGCGATGGAGCGGCCAACGATCTGCGGATCGGCATGGTAGACCCCTTGCCAGATGGAGGCGCCGAGGATGACGACGTTGTTGTGGCCGGACTTGCTGTCGTCAGGCACGAAAGTGCGGCCCATCATTGGCCTGGCTTGCAGTAGATCGAAGAGATTGGAGCTGGATACGATCTGCGGGACGAGCCTGGGAGTAGAGGTGCCGCCGAGGGTAGGCACCTGCTCGGTATAGTAGGCGATCTGCTCGAAGGAGTGGCTGCGAGCTTGCCAGTCCTGAATGTCGAGCAGTGAGGTCGGGCCGAAGCCGCCGCTTTCGGTGCGGACGGCCATCTGCACGACATCCTCTGCGTGAGGGAACGGCATGCCGCGCAGGAGCACCTGGTCGACGACGGAGAACATGGCAGCATTGATGCCAATTCCGAGTGCCAGTGTAAGGATGGCGGTGAGAGCGAAGGCCGGTGCATTGCGCAGTTGTCGAAGAGCGTAGTGCAGATCCTGGAGCAGAGTTCGCATGCTGAATCTCCGAAAAACAAACTGTTCAAATACAGAGGCACGTTGATGCCCAAGAGAGGATTTTACAATCCCATGTAATTGAGTGAGATAGAACTGTATGCACTTCGCCAGATGTCCGGATTCGCGATAGTATGTCCACAAACGGACACTATTGGTATCTCGGTCTGGCATTGGCAGGCGATTCAAAAGGCATGGACGTTCGAGAGCACACACGACACCGATGGCAATGGAATCTATGTACGCTCAATCAAATGGAATGTACGCCTTCAGCCACAATGCCGATGGCTCAGTGGCAAAACAGCGAGTATCTTTCCTTCCATCGCATGGTGGGATGGCCGCTACGTTTTGCCCCACTCTGATTTAATGTTTCGACGTTGGACATCGCATGAATTTAGACTGATTGGGGCTATCAACAACAGTCACATTGCACTGGTGATACCCCGGCTCGTACAAGAATTCCCTGGCGTCTTGGCAAGTTCCCACTTGGAACGAAGGCGGCAGCCTATCAGCGCAGAGGCAGAGGAGCAAAACTGACCATTGGGGTATCACGACTGTGAAGGTGGCGGAACAACCTCTATTATTGCGATTGGAGGACTTATTCGGTGGCTACTGTAAAGCTTTGGACCGATGAGGAAGCCGCAGCCGTCCCAGCGGTCAAAGATGTGTTCGACGATATACGTGCTACGCGCAAGTCAGATTTTGTGAACAACTTCTGGCGTGCTCTCGCGAATCAGCCCAGTCTTCTTGAGCGAACGTGGTCGAGCGTCAAACAGGTGATGATTGAGCCCGGAGTGCTCGATCCGCTTACAAAAGAGCTGATCTATATAGCGGTATCCACGGCAAACAGTTGCAGCTACTGTGCCCATTCACACACGGCCGCGGCGCGCGCCAAGGGACTCTCCAATCAGCAGTATGCTGAATTTCTAGCTATCCTCGGCATGGCAGCGGAAACGAATAGTCTGGCCAATGCACTGCAAATTCCTGTAGATCGAGAGTTTCTTATCGGGTAAACTCGGCCGCCAGTCCGAAAAGAAAGTTCATCCCACTATCATATCTGCGCGTCTGATAGGTATATGACTGAAGTCGAGTAGCTACTACTTTTATCTCACTGAGGACAGGAATCGTGATGCCATCATTTTTAAAACAATTCTCCTCTGCACTTTGTTCTGAGCAGTATCTTACGACCGGTACAGGAAGATGAGGATCAAGATCGTCAGTGTCGGCGAACCTGTCCTGCGCAATGCAGCGCGGCCGCTTCGTCCAGAAGAGATCGGCAGCGACCGCATTCGCGAGCTGATCGAACATATGCGAGAGACTCTGGCGGATGCTCCCGGCGTAGGCCTGGCTGCGCCTCAGATTGGGGAGCCTTTACAACTGGCGATCGTCGAGGACAAAGCAGAATACCAAGTGACTCTGACGCCAACGGAGTTGGCGGAGCGTGAACGGTCCCCGGTTCCTTTTCATGTGCTCATAAATCCTGAGATCGAGTTGTTATCACCTCCGAACGTGAGTTTCTTCGAAGGTTGCCTCAGCCTACCTAGTTGCGTGGCGATCGTGCCTCGTGCTCGAACTGTGAGAGTGCGGGCTCTCAACGAAGCTGGTGAGTTCATACAGATTGAAGCCGAAGGTTGGTATGCGCGCATTCTGCAACATGAGATCGATCACCTAAAAGGGACCTTATATATCGATCGCATGTGGAGCCGCAGCTTCTCCTCTGTTGATCACTACAACCGGCACTGGAAATCCAAGTCTTCCAGTGAACTTGTGCGGGAGTTTCACGTCGAGAAGTAGCGCGTAGGATCGATTGGTTGTCGTGAGGGCGGCGTAACCTCATGGGGGCGTTCTGCAAAACCTCTTCAATCATAAGTGCCGCCGCTGGATCAGAGAATTCACCCTCATTCAGCGACGTTCGAGCACCTTAGGCCACGCCGTTCCGCTTCAACTCGGCATTAGTGACCGGATCGCGCCATGGCGATCTGTTGGGGTTGAGAAAGCTCTTCTTCCACGTCTCATAGTAAGACCGAAGAGTGTTCAACTGATGTTCGTACTTTGAGTCTGTGGCAAGATTGTGATTCTCATGCTTGTCTTCACGCAGATCGTAAAGTTCTTCAAAGGGCGCCGCTACGTCTGTGTAGCGGATGTACTTCCAGCCGTCAGTACGAATCGCGCCGCTCGACGGAATAAAGCCGTGAAATGGAAAATCATGTTCTACGAAAAATACCTGACGGCCATCATCAGATTCGCTACCTAGATGTTTTAGAACGCTTCGCCCTTGCATTACTGATGGCGGCGCAATTCCTGCCATATCCAGTAGTGTGGGATATAGATCGAGATTGAGGGTGGTTTCTTGTTGTCTGGCGCCGCGCACGGGAGCGGGCAAACGAGGGTCGTAAATAATTAGCGGGATCCGGATGGACTCTTCGTGTGCATACCACTTGCCGGCGAAACCATGCTCGCCGTTGAAGATGCCGTGGTCAGCCGAATAAATAATGATCGTATTGTCTGCAAGACCTTGTTTGGCGAGTGTTTCTCGAATGCTGCCGATGGCGGAGTCAATACCGCTTACGAGACGGTAATAGCCCTTCATCGAATCCTGATACAAGGCGGGCGTCGCAAAACGAATACCCCATCGGCGACGATTTTCAGAGCGTTGAATGCTGAGAGGAAAGCGATTGATATCTTCAGAACCCGCTCCGATGGGAGGAGGTATCCGGGTTTGTGCGTAGAGAGGCAGCGTGTCTTCTGACGGAAGATATTGTCGTGGGTCGTCGTCCTGTACATGAGGGGCCTTGAAACTAATCGACAACAGGAATGGTTTCTCCGCCGGAGCCGTGCGAAGAAAGTGGTTAGCCTGGTCACGCATGATGTGAGTCAGATGCGGCCCAGGCTCGCCTTTAGGAAAGTAATTACCCTGCCCAGGAAAACCTTCCCATACATCGAAGCTGTCCTTCGGCATATCTTTACCTACACCGAATTTTCCGACGAAGCCTGTGTGATAACCGCTTTCCCTAATCAGGTTGAAATAGGTAAGACGAAGCTGTTCTTGCGTAAGTGACGTATCAAAGTCTTTGATGCCGTGCGTTGAGGCATACTGCCCCAACATGATACTGGCTCGGCTGACGCAACAGATGGGCGTCGTGCAGAAGTGATTCTCAAAGAGAACACCTTCGCTTGCCATGAGATCCAGGTGTGGCGTTTTTACGATGGTATTTCCTGCGCACCCCATCACGTCCGCGCGATGATCATCGCCGAGCATGAAGATGATGTTAGGCCGACGTGGAGGCTTCCTGGTTCCGGTTGCAGACGCTATATTAGCCGTTGCAGTCATCGCTGCCATTTCGAGAAACGTTCGTCTTGTAACATTCATTTTTCTACCTACTTCTTTAATATGACGCTGAAATATGCGCGTCTGTTCTGATGAAATCCTAGATTGTCATCTTGTTACGCGGGCGCAAACGACGTCGCCTATATAAAAAACTTCGCGGGAGCGATCGAGGCGGCAGGTTCACCCGCATCTGTAATCCTGCGCTGTAACTCTTCGCGTAGTTTGGCAGTAACTTCTTTGTACTGTGGACGACCGATCAGGTTCGTATGTTGAGATGGATCGCCAGAGATCGAATAGAGTGCCAACTCTGTGTAGGAGGTACTGTGTGATTGATCATCCCCGCGAATATTAGGATCGTAGACGCAATAGCACCAGTCGGGCGTGCGTAAAGCTCGAGCACACATGGATGCACTGATCTGGATATATGCCGTCGAACCCCACTCGCTGCGCACTTTGGAGCTACTGATCAGTGGAAGCAAGGAGCGTCCGCGCATGCTCGATGGCGGCGTAATCCCGGCAGAGTCCAGCAAGGTCGGCGTGAGGTCTAATAGGGTGACAATCTCATCAACAATTTGCGACTGGTCAAAGCCAGGTCCCGCGACGATGAATGGAACGCGAATAGCAGAGTCATGTGGGGCTCTCTTGTACTCGCCCATGCGTGTTCGAAAGGTGCAGCCATGGTCGGAGAAGAAAAGGATGACAGTATTCTCTAGCTGTCCTGTCTTTGCGAGTGACTCAACCAATCGGCCAATACAGTCGTCGATGGCTTGAACGCAGCCGTAATAGCCGGGAAGATGCGATTGCCAGTTTCCTGGCAGAGTCACCAGATCGGCTGGGACGTGAGGGTCCTCAAAACTTTTCTCATAACGCTGCGGAGCGACAAATTGATCAATATCGTTTTGATGATGCGGCTCCAACTGCGAGAGAAAAAGAAACCACGGCTTCTCGTGTTTCTGTTCGAGAAAGCCGATCGCGCGATCGGTCACAAAGTCCACACGATACTCGTCCTGAAAGCCGATGTCTTTACCAGAGTCGTCCCAGTAAGATCCATGGGTAGGGTGTGAGACGATCTCAAGGACATTGGCTCCTTCCCAAAGGTCTTCGAAGCCGCCGCGCGAAGGGCCGGGCGGGATCCAGCCGAGCTGTTTGCCGCCTTCCGGTGCATCGTCGCTGGAAACATGCCATTTGCCGACAAATGCTGTTGTATAGCCATTCTTGTGGAACTCCGTGGCGATCGTGGGTAGCGAATGATCCAGTTCAAGACCTAGCTTCCAAACACCGGCCTCCGTGGCATAACGACTCGTCAGGAACGACGCACGCGATGGGGAACAGAGAGGCTGGACTGAGACAGCTTTGCGAAACATCGTGCCGCGAGCGGCGAGGGCATTAAGGTGTGGGGTCCGTGTCGATGGATTCTCGCCGTGCGCTCCTATAAAGTCGGCGCGGAACTGATCAGCGCAGACCATGAGCACGTTGGGCCTTGGCTTTTTTGCCGCCGCAGGTTTCACAGGTTCGGCATTCGCCACAGCCACCGAACCAGAAGCGAGCGCGGCAGTGCGAAGGAAATCTCTACGAGAGGTAGCTGAGGCCAAGGGATTTTCTCCGGGGTAGTATGTAAAACATTCCAGATGACAATTGTCGGCGAAGAAGCGCGCAGCGATTTATCTATAAATGACAATTTGTGGTGCTGTTTCCGCGAAAGGGAAGACAGCTTAGGCATGGGGCAACATTCTTACGAGGATGCGGGAAGAACACACGCAACAACAACGCGAGTTGTGCTTGAATGCCACTGCAAAAAGTTTACACGGAAGTTCTCTGCCTGAAAAGGTGATGCGCCGAGAAGCACGCTGAGAATCTGAATTCAGGAAGATACATGCAAACGGACTCGACTTACATGTCGGAAGTCGAGATTATTTTTTGGATGGGGTATGCCTATTTCACGATCGGTTGATGGCTTGTTCTACTTTGACCGCGTCGCGTTGCCCATGGTCAGTCCGGTATCGTAATCAAGCTCACGTGGCAAATAACCATCGTTCTCACGCTGACGCGTCCTTCCCGCGTTCGCCCAGATTTCGGGAAAGTCCGGCCGCCATGCTCTCCGTCCCCAGTAGTAGCCGCGGAATGGATCGCGTGATTCGTTCATCCAGTTCAGCAGGCGGTCGTGCAAGTCGTTCCGTATGGCTGCGTGTTCCAGAGAATCAATCAGGTTCTTCAATTCGCCAGGATCGCTTTCAAGGTCGTAGAACTCATCGGTCACCATCAGGTTCACTGACAACTTATATCTTCCGTCGCAGATGCAGCGGATCGGCTGAAATGCGCCGAAACCATCGTGGTCGACCTCATACCGTCCCCATTCAATAAATACTTCTTTACGCACCGAGACGCTGGGGTCTTTCAGCATCGGCAACATACTGCGACCTTCCAGTGTTTTCGGAACTTCAAAGCCGAAGAACTCCATCAAGGTTCCATTCAAGTCGATGTGTGAGACGAGCTCTTTCGATACCGCGTTCGCTGGCGCCTTTCCCGGCCATTTGGCGATAAAAGGAATATGAGTAATCTCCTCGTACATAGCGGGTCCCTTGTCGTTCAGGCGGTGGGAGTCGAGGAAGACTCCGTGGTCCGACGTATAGATGACCAGGGCATTCGGCGCGCTCTTCTCAATTTGGTCGAGTACACGTCCGATTTCCATGTCGATGAATGTATGCGAGCCAAAGAAATGTTTGGCTTGAATTGGCTTTGGATGCTGAGCCAAGGTGCCCCCATGCAGTAGCGAGTTCGCCCAGATATGCTGCTCAACCGGCTTCCGCGTTAACGGATCGGTAACATTGGGGTCGCTGGGAAATACGAAATTCTCATACATCCGGGAGTATTCGATGGGGCAAAGGCTCGGGTCGTGCGGCTCGTCATAAGCGACTACGAGTAAAAAATCCTGATTCTGACTGTTGGCAAGAAAATCCACGGCGCGGTTTGTAACCCGATGCCCGTAACACATCTCCGATGTCCATGATGGATCATCACCCGTTGCCGATTTTCGGGAGCGTAGCCGGTCTTCGACCGTGAGCTCCGATAGATAACGGCGCATGTCATACCAGTACGCGCCATTCCATCCGGGGGCGGGCATTCCGGTATCAAAATAATCAGTTCCGGAGAGATGCCATTTTCCCGTAAAAGCGCATTCAATACCACGATCGTGTAATCGCTGGCCGATGCTGTGCACCGTCTCTCCCAGGGGTATGCTGTTTCCCCATACGCCATTTGTATGTGGGTAAAGCCCTGTCCAGATGGAAGAACGCGCAGGAGCGCATACGGGCTGGCAGTTATAGGCCCGGTCGAACCGAATTCCCTGGGAGGCAAGACGATCCAGATTCGGCGTCTTCAAGCCCGTATTCCGATAACAATTCAGCATGTCGCGCCGAACCGATTCGCCGAGAATAACGACGACCTGACGGGGTTCGTCGCTCACCATTCCTCGTACAGTGGGAGTTGCCGCCGCTGCTACGCTTGCGGTCCCTGCAGACTTGATAAATTCTCTTCGATTCATAAACCGTTATCCTTGAACCAATCTCTACTGTTCGCTTTATGAATGCAAGTATTTCCCCTATTCAGGGGCCGCCTCTGCGGAAGTGTAGTGGGCATTGATTCAGGCCCAGCCTGGTTTTCATCAGTGCCGAGACCCCAATCACAGATTCCTACGCGAACCCCTTCGTTAGCTACCTGTTTTTGCAGTATCTTTGGTGGAATGCAGTAGAAGCAGCATGACGTCTTTGTCCATCCATAAAGACAACACACCTACTCGGCGGTCGCATATTGACTCGAACTTTTCCTGTGACCCGTTTGAACATTGCAGTAAACGCCCAGACCGTGTCGTAGCCAAGCGCATCGGCGATCACGGCCAACGGCTTTTCCTCGGTCAACATTGGAATGGCCACAAAAGTGCGAACTTGGTTTCTCCATGCCTGAAACGTAAGATCCGTTTCCCCGCGAATTCATCTCGTTAGCGTGCGTGGCGAGATGTCGAGCTTTGCCGCCCAGCGTTCTAGAAGCTTGTCTAAAAACTAACCAGATCATCGCAGGAGTAGGTGAGCGAAGGCGATGTGGATCACCATGCGCCAGCGCGTTAGCATACTTGGTGAAAGCCAATACCTATCAACTCAGCGGTCTTCTTCAAAGTGGCGGCCACATGGCCCACGCCTACAGCGCAGTGATGTGCGGGACCCTGCGCATTCCATGCGTTCACGAAGCCGCGTGCTCCTACCGAGAAGCGGTATCGGCTGTTGGTATTGCCGATCTCGAGGATTTCGCCCGCCACGCACTCACCTTCCGCGACCAGCAGCTTGAAGCGCGATTCCGCATCCTCCACGACCGAGAGTAGCGTAACAGGGCCGTGCTTCACGCTCATCTCCACCGAAAGCCCACGTCCCACCTTGCCGTGGTAGACCTTAAGCGGCCTCACTTTGGTCTTGCCCTCGGAGATGGCGATGTGCCCTGGCCCGTCGTGGCCCATCAGCACCAGGTCGTCGTTAAAATCCATGGCGTAATACTCAGTGAACGATCCGCCCGCGCCAAGAACATCCATTATCTTCATTGCCAAGGCATTTTTCACCTCATACTCGCCCGCGACAGGAATGTGCCGGGCAGTCAGTAGCGAGCTTCCCAGAATGATCGAACTCATGGTGTCCTCGTTAGCCGCATTGCCGGAACCCATGTAGTAGTAGGCCAGGGCATCGAGTTTGTGTCGCTCAACAAATACATCCAGAGCTGCCGATGTCCGCGCCGCCCGTCGCAACTCCTCGGGAGCACAATCAGGCTGCACATCGAAATACACAAAAAACTCCTCCAGTCGCCGCGCTAAAGTCGCCTCGCCGACCTCGGACTCTAGCGCACTCAACTCGTCTACTTCCACGATCTCCAAATGTGTGCCAAAGACGATTGAGACCAGGGTCACATCGGTCATGATGTCCAGCATTCCGTTGTAGTAATGGCCCATCAGCCCCAGCCGCGCCGAGGACAAGGTGGCGCGCACCTGCGCCGCAGCCACCCATCCTTCGATTTCCCCCCAAGTCTCTTCATCATCGAGCACGCCCGTGACCTGGTGGAAGGGAATCCGGGCGCGCGCCATCACATTGGCGATCTCTGGAACCGGGCACGCCGAGCAGTAAGCCAGCCACTCGCCCGTCATTTTCGTGCGATCGTCCAGCTTGTTAAATGCCTTGTAATCGATTGCTGCCTCGGGCTGCAGATTCAGCACAACCACCGGCACACCGGCTCGCTGCACCAACGGTAGAACCGTACTTGAAAGGGCGTACGTGGTGACATAGAGGAACAGGATGTCGATGTCTTCACGCCGGCACTGATGGCCGGCTTCATGCGAGTGCTCGGGAGAATCCACCATGCCCAGGTTGACTACTTCCACCCCGGCACGAGCGAATCGTGCCCCCACCTGTGCCACGTATCCCTCAAGACGCTGCCGCAGCCCCGTGAATTGCGGCCAATATGTATCCAGGCCAATCCCACATAGGCCCACTCGCAACGGCCGCCCACTCTGCATTGTCACTTTCTTTCCTCCTTAAAAACTGCATTTGCATCACGCCGCAGTCCGAACGATGTGAGTCCGTCTCTCGAACCTGACTTCAAAGACTTCGAGCATCCACACTTCGTTCGAGAAACCAGACGAGTTATATCCACAGATAAGGACTCTTTAGCAGCGTGCTCGTCTGATCTCCGTTTATAGATACATCCATAACTTAGCGTACGCGCTTGAAGTCGAGTATGATTCGCCTGCCCTTTTGAGCAGAAATTAAAGCTCGTTCTATTGCTTTGGAAACTCCTGAGTGACTTTCGGGTAAGTCTACAACGCAGATTGATCTGATCGTAAAAAACTCCCGTGCGCGATGCTCGGCACGCACGGGAGGAGATGGCTTAACATGCATGAAATCCCATTGGAGATTTCATCCACCTAGAACATTATCTTGAAAGACAATTGAATCACTCTCGGGCCATGCGATGCCTGCGTTACTTGAATTATCCCAAAGCAGCCTGCCTGGAGAGTTCCTCCTACGCCAGTGAATTGGGTGTCAGATGTTCGGTGACATGCGTCCGCTTATCAAGCCCATATCCAGTTATTGACACCGGGACTCTCCAGCCTGTTGCGTCCGACGTTCCCTTCGATATGCAGCGCATTCTTACAGAGCACAGAAGGGGGCGTCGTACCTTGAGATATTCGTTCGAGGGCCAAGACCGAGAAACCCACCCCTCTTTAAAAGGGAACCTTATAAGGTGGTAGATGTTTTTGTCAAGGAAATATTTATTTCATTCAGTGCAGGTTTCCGGATGTCAATAATATTGCAGGGAAAAATAATTATTGCACTCAATAAAATTGACAAACGATTCGAACCCACCCTATGCTTGCGGTGCTGCGCTGGGTCATAAGAATCGGCGGCCATGTTGAAGCGGTGCAGCGAAGTCGTCAACCCGGGGGCCAGAGCGGATATGCAAACCAAAAGTAAGGCGGGACGGCCAAAAGAAAAGCGGCCTTCTGCCGGAGACCTTTCGGAGATGAAGCGCGCGCCAGCTCAGTACCACGTTGATGTATTGGGAAAGGGGCTCGATGTTCTTGATAGCCTGCGAGGTGCCTCCGTCGAGTTGCGATTAACGGATATTGCCGAAAAATCCGGGCTGGATATGAGCACGACCTTCCGTATGCTTCGTACCCTGGAAGCACATGGCTACGTTGTACGGGACAAGGCGACCAAGCGGTTCAGGCATACCCTGGGTCACAGGAACTATCGCGTTGGCTATGCTCAACTCTCCACTGATCAGCCCTTTGTTCAGAGGGTGACTCAAGGATTGGTAGACGCCGCAGCCCAGGCCCAGGTGGAGTTGCTTGTGGTCGACAACAAGGGGAACCCCGAACAAGCCCTAAAGAATGCGGAATGGTTAATTGCACAAAAGGTGGATTTTGTAATTGAGTATGAATTCCATTCTGGAGTCGGGCCTGCGCTGGCCGATATGTTCCGCAAAGCAGATATACCTCTTCTGGCGATCGATATCCCCATGCCCAGCGCAATTTACTTTGGTGTCGATAACTATGAGGTAGGCAGATTAGGCGGACAGGCATTGGCACAGTTTGCCAGTGATCAGTGGAATGGAAACGTAGGCCGCGTTCTGTTGCTGGAACTGCCCGAAGCTGGTCCCATTCCTCAAGCGCGCGTCCTTGGGACGGTCGACGGAATACGGAGCGTGTTACCCAAATTGGATGACGGAAAAGTGCTTCACAAGGATGGCAAGGGAACCGAAAAAGGAGGGTATGCGGTTACCCGTCATTTCGCCCAGTCTTTAGGGCGGAAAGAGCATTTGCTGATCGCAGCTTCCAACGACAATTGTACCCGCGGAGCGATTCGTGCGATCCGGGAGATGAGACGGGAACGGTCTACGGCAATCATGTCGCAGGGATGGGGGCCGGACCTGGATCTCGAGGCCGAACTGCAAAGCCCCGATAGCCCTCTCATCGGTGCCATAGCCTATTTCCCTGAAAAGTACGGTGAGAGAATCCTGCCGATCGTCCTTCAGTGTTTGAAGCGGCAACATGTTTCTCCATCTCACTATTGCGAACACAGGCTGATTCTGCGGGATGGGCTCTTCATGCGCCAGAGTTCGCAAGGAGCCCTCTCCAGTGAAGTCTTTGCAGTACGTCCTGGAGCAAAAAAATCAAGATGAGCGGCCGCCTGCAAATATTGGCTAGCATCAGCATGGGGAAAGCGTATTCATTTCCCTATCGAAGTGCTCACCCTAGATCTTCTGGTGACGAGACGCGGCAGCTTGGCGGACCCAGCTTGATGTTGTTGCGGCCACTCCAGTGGTCAACTCCACCCAGCATCTCCGGAATAAGGAAGTTTCACTATGGGCAATATTGCAGCTCGCGCTATCCGGGTAATGACGTTGTGCGACGTGCAATCTTGCCTGACAGCAAAAAAGAAAAGGAGCGTGCACCATGCACATAAGATTGGCGACAAAATATCGGTTTCAGCATTACCGGGCAGTAGGTGAATTCGCCCGACTATTTGTTGTGGGCTTTACCTGCGTTGCGATGCCTGTCGCGCTGCACGCTCAGCAGCCACTTCAACTGACCATCCACTGGGACAAGACCTCGGTGGTCTCCAAGTCAACGCCTACGTTTCAGATCGTAGTGAATCCACCTTTGCGGCGAGGTGAGCCGATGAACACTGCCGCCTACAAGGCGGTGAAAGAACTGGGTGCGGACTATGTGCGCTATGTACCCTGGCTTCCGTATCCCAGGTTGGCAGTGGCGGAGTTAGAGCCATCCACGAAGCAGAAGACCTCGTGGGACTTCAGCCTCATCGATCCTATGACGATTGACTTTCTGAACGCGACGGAGGGGCATCCGACCGTCATGAATTTCAGCACCATGCCAGCGTGGCTCTTCAAGACCGATAAGCCGGTGACTTATCCGGCCGATCCCAATCAGCCGGTCTGGAACTACACGCAAGGCACGGAATTGCGCGATCCCACCGGCAAAGAGGTGGGCGACTACTATGAGCGGCTAGTGAGTTGGTATGTAAATGGTGGCTTCACCGATGAGAATGGAGTGCGGCATGAGTCCGGCCATCATTACAAGTTCCCGGTGTGGGAAGTATTGAATGAGGTGGAATCGGAGCATTCTACGACGCCCCAGGATTACACCAAACGGTATGATGCCATCGTCGAAGGGATTCGTCGCGCCAGCCCTGATACAAAGTTCATGGGCATGGCGCTTGCGGCACCTAAAGAACATCCGGAGTTTTTTGAATACTTTCTCAATCCGGCCAATCACAAGCACGGCATCCCGCTGGATTACATCTCGTACCACTTCTACGCGTCTCCCACACGCTCGCAGAACATCTCAGACTGGCAATACACGTTCTTCGATCAGGCGGATGGATTCTTGAGCACGGTGCGATTCGCCGAGAGTATTCGCAAGCGGCTCTCGCCGGAGACAAAGACGGACCTGGATGAGTTAGGTGTCATTCTACCGACCGATAACACCGCAGCGGACAAGGTGCCACCGCCAGCCGGCTACTATAACCTGGCTGGCTCTTTGTACGCGTATTTATATATAGAGCTTTCACGACTACAGATCGACGTCATCGGCGAATCGCAGCTTGTTGGCTATCCAACGCAGTATCCCAGTGTGAGCATGATGAACTGGATCAACAACAAACCGAACCCGCGCTTCTGGGTACTCAAGCTGATCAAGGACAACTTCCATGCGGGCGACTCGCTGGTGGAGACAAATTTAGGAGGTCCGGCTTCGAGCGATGTTGAGGCACAGGGCTTCCTTACCACTGACGGCCACAAACTTCTGCTGGCTAACAAGCGGGATCATGCTGTCGAGGTTGAGCTGCCGGATGCACAGAAGGCGAGTGCGCTGACAGTGGATGAGTCGACAGGGGATGAACCAGCACACAGCGTGAAGCTGGCGGACGGCAAGATCAAACTGGAACCCTTTGCTGTGTCGGTGGTGAGTTGGTGACGATGAATCCGAAGACCGATTTCACCGAAGACCAACCGGTAAAGAGGTTCGCCTTCATTCTTCGGCTGCGGGAGGGCGCAGCCGAAGCCTATGAAAAGGCGCATCAAGAGGTTTGGCCCGAGATGCGCGAGATGCTAAAGAGCGGAGGCATCAGCGAATATTCCATCTTCCGCCGGGATAACTTGCTGCTGCTTACCTTCAAGGCGGTGGACTTCGAGGCCACCTGGAGCCAGTTCGATGATCACCCGGTAAACCTGCGCTGGCAGAAAGCCATGGAACCATTTTTTACGACACAGGAGGGCCTGCGCCCCGGAGAACGCTTCCCAATGATGGAGGAAGTTTTCTTTCTGCCCTGAAAGCGAGTGATTCACCAAAGAGCACATCACCGTATTCTCAGGAGAGAGCGCTTACTTGAGGTAGAAACGCACGATTGAAGCGATTGATTACCGAGCTGAAGATGGATGCGGAGAAGAGGCATCGCCCGATTGTCCAATCTTCTGTTTAGAACAAGTCTTGGAACGGCAGACAATCGCAGCTAAGACTCGAATACCAAGATCGACCGTTAAAATGAGAACTTCGCTGCCAGTTGTATAAGGCGAGGAGTCGCAGCACTCTCAATCTGACCGAAGCTGGGATCTTCTCTCTGTCCGTCAACCGATGCCGGGCCATAGAACTGAGCATGATTAAAGACGTTGAACGCCTCCGCTCGAAACTCCAGTGACTTTGTGTCGGCTAAGCGCAAACCCTTTTGAAGCGTCATGTCGAAGTTCTCAATCCCCGGACCATAGAAGATTCGGCGCTTGGCGTTTCCAAGCTGACCAAGATTCTCTTCTGGAAATAGCGCAGCATTGAAAGCTGGACGACCATTGCGACCGTTCGTATTGATTTTGAGTGTACCCGGCAGGTGCTGCGGAGTATCGAGCAGATAGTTATTCGCGCCGTTTCCAAGTGTGCCGAGAAGGGAGTTATCCGAGTTGTCAAATAACGTTACAGGAAAGCCGGTAGTGAAGCGGGCTGTGCCGGAGAGACTCCATTGCTCTGTAAGACGATTGCTTTTACGCAGAAGCTCGGTAACGGGCAGCGCCAACGTATAGCTCCCTACAAAAGCGTGCTTCATATCCCACGCTGAGATAGTACGACTTTGCCGGGGATCAATCGGATTGAGCTGTTCTCCGAGATTTGATCCTTGATCAATCGACTTTGCATAGGTGTAGCTCAGCAGGAACTGTGATCCGTAGTGCTGATAACGGAGAGTGGCTTCGAGAGCGTTGTAATTTGAATTCGCGATGGAGCTATCGGAGGTGTTCTCTCCATAGCTCGGCCCCTGCCCGACGCGGGTTCCCTGGATCGTTTGTCCGGCACTGTTGGTATACGGCGAGTCCTCGCCGAAGGGACTGCAGCCGGGGAGACTCAAGCACAGAGCAGGATTGCCTGGGTTGACTGAGACAAGCGCAAGCAGGCGGTGACCCTGGTTCCCGACGTAGCTCACAGTCAATAGAGTATTTTTTGTAATCTGCCGCTGAATTGAAAGCATGTAGTTGCTGGTATAGGCCGCGCGATTGGTGTGATTGAAGAATGGGTCTGCTGCAAGAGGCAGGAAGTTCGCCCAGTTGACTGAAGTATCAAAATTGGAAGCGGAGACGCTGTGCGACGGAAAGGGGAATGGAAAACGCTGTCCATTGTTCACCCCCGTAGCGGCTGTAATGAACGGTGTCGCCAGTAACGGAGGGCCAGGACTGAGGTAGTTGAAACCGAAGGGAGGAACTGAGTACATGATGCCTGTCGAAAGGCCCTGAAACGCGGTGTAGAAGAGGCCATAGCTGGCACGAATGCTGCTCTGCCCATTGCTTCCGAAGATCCTGCTCCAGATTCCTCGATCAAATTGCGGTGAATATGCGAGGCCGATTCTCGGCGCAAAATTCTTGTAGCCGGTTGGGGCAAGTGTCTTCGGCACACCAGGATCGCCCGCGACGACCAGCCCTGAAGGAGCCCCCGGATAGAGCGTTGACTGCGCTCCGGGTATATAGGTCTGGATTTGGTTGAACTTTTCCCACCAGGGCATGATGACATCCCAGCGAAGGCCAGCGTTGATCGTTAGGTTCTTTCGCGCCCGCCAACTGTCCTGTGCGTACAGGCCGAAATAGCGATTTCGTAGATAGAACGGCTGACCGGAAGATTGGGTGAAATTACTTGGAGTACCCAACAGAAAATCGGCATATGGATTGCCCGTCTCGGTGCCGTTAATGTTGAAGGTCCCGTTGAAGGTGGCGTTCGGGTGTTCGTTGACTTCATCCGCATGGAACTGACCGCCAAACTTGAGCGTGTGAGAACCCATCGCTCTGGAGATTCCGTCACTCACGTACCAGGTATTGTTTACCTGCGTCAGATTAGTGATCGGCACGCCCATGATAAATGTGGGGAAGGTGATGTTCTCCACGCCTTCGAACTGTGGAGCCTGCACATAAATCCCTGAATCAGTTCCAGATGCAAAGCCTTGCGATGCCAGGCTAACGCCGAGGCCGCCCTTCGGCTGGCCGATGATGTTTGCATCGCGGAGATAGCCAACGTGAAATTCATTGACAGTGTTTATGCCAAGAACCTTCGTATCCCCCAGAGAGAAGAGTTGTGCACGCCCGATTGTCAGCGCATCGAATCCGGGAATGCTCGCTCCGGCGACCGCCCCTGGATATGGATTGTCCAGTCGGTAGTCATCTAAGAAGTAATAGCCGGACAACTGCCCTAGCCTGTTATTGAGGTCGACGCGTACCGATCCTTTATCATCCCGAACCGTCTGCGAAAACGCTGACGTTGAAAACTGACTCGTACCCGAGTTCGGAGATGGAATGTATTGCAGAAGGTTATTGGCCGGCTCCGACCATGCACTTTGTGGAATCACTCCATTTGGAAAGACGGCAGCGTATGCTTCTCCTGAAGCGACCGCATAGCCAAGTTTCTGCGTCAGCAGAGAAGCCAGATAGGGACCGCTCACATTCCCTGTAAGCGCATTCATCTGTGTCTTCGGATCGAAAAAGTTGCCGTTGCGCTGCGCGACGGTAGGAACTGAGATGTTCCCTGTCGAAACTCCCTGAGTCGTGCGTGTTCCCTGATAGTCGGTGAAGAAGAAGAGCTTGTCGCTTTTGATCGGTCCTCCGATAGCTCCGCCAAACTGACTCTGATTGAAGGCGGAGCGGGTAGGATCGAAGTAGCCCCTTGCATCCAGATTTGTGTTGCGAAAAAACTCGAACGCTCTGCCGTGAAATTGATTAGACCCTAGCTTGGTGATGACGGTGACAATTCCGCCGTTGTAGTTTCCGTACTCAGGATCGAAATTCGTAGTCAGTACGCGGAACTGCTCGATTGAATCAAGATCTGGGATGATCGAGGTGCCGCCATTCATGTGCTCCTGTACGTCAATTCCGTTCACTAGAAATCCGTTGGAGGACTCGCGCTGGCCGTTGATGGAGAGGTTGCCTGGATTCAAATTGCCAGACGGATCGATGCCGCCGGTGACGCCTGCCATAATGACAGAGCTGGGTAACAAGGTTGAGATAGGGGCCACGCCCGGTTGAATTGCCAGTAGGTCAGTGTAGCTACGCCCGTTCAATGGGAGCGCTGTCATCTGTGATCCCGATACAACTTCGCCAAGGTTCGTTGTCGAGGTCTCTACCTGCACACCAGTCTCACTTGTGACTGTCACGGTGTCAGACTGTGACCCTACGGCTAGAGCGACATCCACCCGAATAGCTGAAGCCGCGTCCACTGTCAGATTTGCCTTTCGCTGCGGAGCGAATCCGCTAGCTTCGATGGTGAGATCGTAGCGTCCGACCGGAAGGTCTGGGAATGAGTAGAGTCCTTGCTTGTCGGAGATGCCTTGGTAGATCGTTCGCTGGGCGAGATTGATCAGTTTCAGCGTGGCTCCTTGAATTACAGCCCCGCTTTGGTCCGCAATCGCACCGGAAATGCTACCCCCAGTTGCTGCCAGTAAGTAACCGGCTGCAAGAAAAAGAAATAAAAAAACCAGAAGATAACGAGCTGTTCTGGCCACAATAATGGATGAAACCAATCTCTGTCTGAACAATTCCCACTCCAGGCTTAGCTATTGCGGCAAACGGAGCGCAAAAAAAACAAAGACTTAGCGTCTCGACGCCCTATACTCACGCAAATGATCAAGAAATGAAGTCGCGATCGTCGCTGGATCTCAAGAAAAGCCTCAGCGGTTTGCGACCTTCTATCGTGCTGGATTGCATCGAGCGCCGGGACAACAAGCGCACCCGGCATTGCCGCAGCATAAACGCACCAGCGCCATATCGAGTTTATGGTTGTATTCGCGACTGCTCATAGTGCTTATAACAAAATTAGCAAAAGGAGGGGTACTTTAGTGGTCGACGCAGAGTATCTTTCGGCCATTTCTTGCGTTCCCCTTTTATTTGAACGCGTAGCCACCACGCTTGGTACGATCAGGCAGGAGTGAATGTATGACTCGATGGTGGTTGCGGCAGCGTCCGACAAGCGTATTCGCAGCATCTGGCATTCTCATCTCCGTCATTGCCGTGTGTGATTGGAGATTTGTAATTAACGCAACGCTTGGTTTCTTATACATCTTTCCCATCGCAATGCTGGGAACGATCATGCGCAGATGGCAACTGTTGTTAGTTGCTGTCTTCTGCATGTACCTGTCAATAAAGCTCGATTCCTTTCCTATGGATATGGAAATCCCGCGAAGCATTCTGATCTTTTTGACCCTGGCCACTACAGGGCTGCTCTCCCGAGGGATAGCGAAGGGATATCGATCAGAAATGGCTAGCCTGGCGCGGCTGAGAGAAGAAATGGCGGCGCGCCAAACGGAGGTAGAAGCCCGGCTTGCGGCAGAAGAGCAGTTGGAGTTTCTGATTCAAAGCAGTCCAGCTGCTGTTCTCACAATGACTTCGGATGGACAGATACTCCTGGCCAACCCGGCCGCACATCTGTTGCTTGACGTTCCTGTGGGCAGTCTTGTCGGAAGGCGTATTGCGCGCTACATTCCTGCGCTCGGTTCCGTTCCTTCTCTTGACGAGACGACTAATATCTATCGAACCGAGATGCAGACACGAGGCCAGCGGGAACAAGGGGATGTGTTCCTCGCCAACGTGTTCTTCTCAACCTACCGTACGGCAGCAGGGCCACGGTTGGCGGCGCTTATTGTGGACGCATCTGAGCATCTACGTGAGCGCGAGGAGTCGAGTTTTCAACAGCTCTTGGCAGGATCGCGCATTCTAGTAGCAGCCGTATCGCATGAGGTGAGAAATGTATGCGGAGCGATCGGAGTGGTTCACGAGAACTTAGCCAGGAGCGGGCTGTTACGCGAAAATCAGGATTTTGAATCTCTTGGCTCTCTTATTCAGACACTCAGCAAGATCGCTTCACTCGAGTTGAAGCGTTCCACGGGAGGTCTCACGTTCTCGCATTTCGATATCCAAGAGGTACTGACTGATTTGCGGATTGTGCTCGAGCCTTCCTGTGAAGATTCGGAGATCGAGCTTCGATGGAATATCCCCGGGGATCTTCCCCGCGCTCGCGCGGATCGTCAGTTGCTGATGCAGATATTGCTTAATTTGACGAAGAATAGTCAGCGCGCCCTGGAAAACACCAAGATCAAGTGGATTGAAATCGTAGCGCGAAGGACGTCGGAAGGTATTTCAATTTCTGTTACCGACAGTGGCCCCGGTATCCCTATCGGACACGAGCTGTTTCAACCTTTGCAAAGAGGCGCACATGCAACGGGATTGGGCCTATATCTGTCACGTGCTTTCGCTCGCTCGTTTCAGGGTGATCTTCGTCAGGTTCCTACTGCAGTGGGGTGTTCTTTTATTCTGGATCTCCTGGCACTACCGGACTAGCATTAGCAATGCTGGCTTGAGACGAGGGATGGATGGCAGGCCCTTTTCCATATTCTTCTGGACCGCTATCTCTTGTCGGTCTCCAGTGACCTTTCAATGGCGAAACGAACAAGTTGGCTGCGAGTTCGCACTCCCGTTTTTTCAAATAGGTGTTGCAGGGTAGCCTTGACCGAACTCTGTGAGATTCCAATTCGAGCGGCGATCTGCTTGTTAATGAGGCCTTCAAACACACATCGCAACACCTGTTGCTCACGAGAGGTTAGTATCTCTCCAACTTTTGGTTCATCCAAGCGCGATTGAGTGGGAGAAGGCGGAGCCACCTTGAGATCGATCCATTTGCGGCCGGCGGCGACAGCGCGAATTGCCTGGAGAAGTGTGGCAGGAGAACCGTGTTTAAGAAAGACTCCAGAAATGCCTTGATTCCATACCATCTCAGAATCGGCCGCGCTAAGACCTGCAGTGACGAGTAAAATCTTGCTCGTACTTCTTGCCGCCGCTGCCGAAGATATGAAGCACAAGCCTGTGTCGTAGCCAAGATCAAAATCCAGCAATACCAAGTCAATTGCATGGCTTTCAAGCAGATTGACTGCTTCCGAGGTTGTCCCACACTGCGCAACAATTTCGAACTCCTCTTCCGTTGCCAAGAGCCGCGTTAGACCCTCGCGGAACAAGATATGGTCGTCTAATAGCAAGAGACGAATTTTATGCATCTGGTAACTCCCAATGGCATCTAGCAGCAAGAACGAACTTTGGAGCAGTCCCAACTGATTTGGGTATAGCGACAAACCTGCGGTTGAACAAACCGATGAAAGGAATAAGCCTCAAAGAGGCTATGGTGCGAGTGGTCTTCAGTTCCTCTAGCTGCGTTCTTGAGTGACAGATGGCTACAACCTTTCAATTTAAAATACTTGACAAGTGGCACAGCTCACAATAACTTGAACGTGTGACCTCCTATCCACACATTTATTGTTGTCCGACCATGTCTATCCCATGTTCATGGCGACCAATGGTGTGTGCGACGAACTAGCTTCTCCTGCGATATTTCTATCCGCATTGAAGAAAGACCCGCTCGCTACTACCTCGGAGTGGGTCTTTTCTCTGTCAGCTAGTAAGCCCTAAATCCTAAGTCGAACATGAAGCGCTAATGAGGCCCAATTCCCAGATGTGGAAAGCTGCCGCTGTTGGGGTGTGTCCTATATGCGGGTTGGCTTTGTGCCCGTGTTCGGATCTGTTGTTAAACCGAGAAATTTCAACCAGAGAGGACTAGATAAATGCTCAAGAAATTTGTTGTACTCGCGATGATGTCTGCAGCCGCCTTTGCGCAGGAAGCGCCAAAGCCTGCGGTGGAAGCTCATGCAGGTCACCGCGCGCCGAGCAAAGCAAAAAAGCTAACGAACGCGGAATTTGACGCCTATCTTGCACATCCAGACAAGGTTTTATTGATCGATGTACGTCGGCCAGATGAGGTTTCAACGCTCGGTGGCTTTCCTGTATACCTCAGCATTCAATTGAAGGACCTGAAGAATCATCTTGGCGAAATTCCAAAGGACCGAGAAATCATCACGGTTTCGAATCATTCAGGCCGTGCAGGTTATGCGGCTGATCTATTGGAAAGTAATGGCTTCAAGGTGCTGGGAGCAGTGGGTGCGGATATCTATCAAAAAGATGGCGGCACTCTCGCTGTGAAGTTCCCGATTCCTGCGCCCCATGCAAATGCCGGTGCGGATGGTACTGCGACTAAGGCTTCGGCTGGCGAAGGGAGCAACAACTAAGCGGCCATGACAAGCTTTAACCTGAAGCGATTTCGTAACCTTATCAACGCACCGCTCATTATTGTGGCATTCCTTGCTGGCACTGCCATCAGTAGAGCACAAACGCTTGTAACTCAAAAAGCACTCTCTGTGGACGCGGCACTAGCGGTGGCCCATGGAGCCCTGGATAAGTGCCACGCTGATGGATATCACGTGAGCTTATCGGTGTTGGATAACAGCGGCTTAGTTAAAGCTCAGATACGTGGGGATGAAACCGGTCCCCATACCCTGGAGCATAGCCGACGCAAAGCATATACAGCTCTTACCTTCAAGCGTAGTTCTGCCGAAACTGCAAGGGCTTGGGCCTCGGCGAAAACTCCGCACCCGGAGATTGAAGGGACTGTTGGTGCGGCTGGTGGCCTTCCGATTAAGGCAGGTAATCAAGTGATTGGAGCGATCGGAGTAAGTGGAGCTCCTGGAGGAGAAAAAGATGAGGCATGTGCAGCGGCGGGAATTGCAAAAATCGCTGTCTTGTTAAAGTAACTCGTGTTAGCTCAGCATCTGCGATGCATCGTGGCGAAGACCTTTACTCTTCGCCACGAGAGGAATTAGCGCGTCATTATGTATCAGGCTTTGGCGCATCTACCGGTTAGCTTATGTGCTCATCGCGCTCTGTCGACTAGTTCGCGACGTCGACTCTGAAGTACAGTTCACAACAACTTAATTTAATGTTCAGCGCAGGTATAGCCGAATTGCAGATTTTACTGGATTTCTCAGCTTCCCTTGTTCGGATCAGGATAAATTTTATGTTCAAGCACATATTAATGGCGTTAGGGATATTGGCAGGGGCGACCTATATGTCGGCTCAAGTCGCGACGAACGCCATTGTTGTAGGTACAGTCACGGATTCTTCCCAGGGAATCATTGCAAATGCAAGTGTGACACTGACTCATCTCGCTACCGCCGCCATAACTAAGGTGACTACGAACAGTAACGGACAGTATCGAACGCCCCCCTTACGCATCGGCGTATATAGCGTTGCTATTGAAAGCAAAGGATTCAAGCAATTTAGAGAATCGGGAGTGATCCTGGATATTGGCGCGGTCCGTCAACTTGATGCTGTACTAGAACCAGGACAAGTCTTCGAATCTGTGGATGTCCAGGCAAATCCAGAAGGTCTACTTCAGAGCTCCGACTCAACAGTCGGAACGGTTATCACGAATCAGCAGATTGCTGCCCTACCCCTTAATGGGGGGGGCAGTGGACGTGATTATCTTCAGTTGGCAACCCTTTCCTCCGGCACTACGCCAGCGCTTGGTACAAGCGGAGGAATTGGAATAGGTGGTCAGGCTGGAAGCCAGGTGGCCTTCCTGTTGGACGGGCTTGACAACAATAACCAACAGATCTCGACAGGTCATAGCGGTCAAAAAGAGATTATCAAGCCGTCGGTCGATGCCATCGAGGAGTTCAAAGTGGTGACAAACGGTTATTCGGCCGAGTATGGGCGTTCCTCCTCAGGTGTCGTTAGCGTGCAGTTGAAGTCTGGCACCAACGCAGTCCATGGGAGTGTCTTCGAGTTTCTACGCAATGATGCAACCGATGCACGCAATTATTTTGCCCAGCAGGCACTTCCATACAAGCAAAATGATTTTGGCGGGACTATCGGTGGGCCGATTCGCAGGGATCGCATCTTTGCTTTTGGGGATATCGAGTTCTTTCGTCTCAGACAGCAGATTCCGACCTATAGTCTGGTTCCCACGGCGGCGCAACGGAGCGGTAGTTTTTCAACGACCATCTACGATCCAACAACCTATAGCGCTTCCACTAAAACCCGCACAGCCTTTTTGGGAAATCAGATCCCTTCTGGCCGGTTCGATACAATCTCTCAGAGAGTGTTGAACTATTTTCCTCAAGCTAACTTTAGTGCGCCTGGCAACTCGTACAACTATCTGTACAACAGTCCTGAGCCTTCTAATAACTATCGATGGGATATTCGCTCTGATCAGATATTAAACAGCAAACAGAGCCTGTACGAGCGATTCAGTTCGCAACAGGTGAATAATGGCCTTGTTGCGCCTTTACCTCCATTGGATGGCCAGAACTATACTGGATCCGGTTCGCAAACCACAAACAGTCTCAGCTTTGTAGTCGGCTACAACACTGCGTGGTCGCCTACAGTATTGGCCTCCGTACGGAGCGGTTGGAATTTTCTCTACTGGCATAACTTCCTTCCCAATCAGACGCTGACCTCGATAGGAATTTCGGGTGTTGAGACGGTCTACCCAGGGTTTTCGCAAATTGCGGTTACAAATTATGCAACCCTTGGTGTGAGCAATGTTCCGAATATCGACTCCAGCGAAGATCGTCAAATTGCCGGCGACATTACTTGGAACCGCGGACGCCATGCTCTAAAGTTTGGATGGCAGGAATTCTGGTTGCAGACCAATTTCAACAGCTCTCAGAGATCCAGCGGCATTTTCAATTTCAATGGAGAGTACACATCTAAATCGGGAGGATCGGGCACCGCGGATCAGGCATTTGCTGATTTCCTTCTCGGTACATCTTCCAAGGAGCAATTATCTAGTATTGCTCTCCTGAATTTCCGCACTCCATATACTCACTTATTTGTTCAGGATGATTGGAAGGTAAATCGAAATCTAACCCTAAATCTGGGGTTGCGCTACGAAATCAGTCCCCCTCCAGTAGATAAGCACAATGCGATCGCCAACTTCGATATGGATACTGATCCTGACAAGCCGCAACTTGTCCAGGCAGGTTCGAAGGGGAACAGTATTCCAGACCGCGCACTTCAGAATGTGAGCTACACCGGCGTGGCTCCGCGTGCCGGGTTTGCATACAGTCTTCCAGACAAAAAAACTGTTATTCGTGGCGGATACGGCATCTTTTACTCTAATCTCATCACGCTCGGCGGAATGCAGTCCCTCGAAATCAATCCTCCAAATAGCCTGCCCCGCGTGACCATCTCTCCGAATGCAACCATTCCCACTAATTACCTGGCAGCCGGATTTCCGGAGGGCACGCTTTCTTTTACAAATGGAAAAAATGTTGAATTAGCTTCCTATGATCGTCGTGCCAAGGTTCCCACAGATCAACAGTGGAATCTTAATGTCCAACACGAGTTACCATTTGGGATTCTTACGGAGGTAGGATACTATGCGAACAAATTTGACCATAACTGGTGGCAGGTCGATGGTAATCCAGCAGCACCCACGCCAACTTCATTGCTTCCTCCATCTGGTATCAACGGATATCGAGCTTTCACTTCTACTACAATTCCGGTAGCCGGTAGCCCTATCATCACTCTGGCAGATGTTATTCGAATTAGGAAGGAAGGATGGAGTCAGTACAATGGGCTACAGTTAAAAGCTGAAAAGCGTTATGCCGACGGCCTTACATTCATTGCATCCTACGCCTTTTCAAAGACGATTGGTATCGGTGACATTAGTGGGATTCAAAACCAGTCCAATATTAATGCTGAACAAGCCGTGACGAGCACAGATATGCGACATCACTTCGTTGGCAGTACGGTTTATCCGCTTCCATTTGGCCGAGGTAGACATTTCGGCAGCAGTTGGAACAAATGGGTTGATGGGGCACTTGGTGGTTGGAGTGTGACTCCAATTGTGACGTTGAGTTCGGGCACGCCGCTAAATCTGACCGAGGCTGCTAACCCGTCGAATACCGGTGGAACTGCGGATCGTCCTAATGTTATCGGTAGATGGAAGCTTAACAAGCCCTCACCACGCGAATGGTTCAACACGAGTGCCTTTTCGGCAAATCCGTCGGGTACCTATGGAAATGCTGGCCGTAACCTTCTGATATCTCCGGGCACGGTAAACATTGACGCTGGCATCCACAAGACCCTTGTCATCAGCGAGCGTCTCACGGCGCAGTTGCGATTCGAGTCGTTCAATGCGACTAATACACCGCACTTTGGATCTCCTGGATTGGACGTAGGAGCGTCCAAGGCATTTGGAATCATTACGACTGCCGGAGCGCCGCGAGAAAATCAACTTGCAATCAAGTTCTTGTTCTGATAAGTAGTCGCGTCTTCCCGTTGATCTTAGCTGTTGCCGCCTAAGATCTCTATCGTGTCGAAAACTACACTGCAATTCGATTTCGCGAAATATAGTTATACGCCAGCGGCTATCTTTCATCAGTTTCGTGTCGTCGCCGAAAGATTGCATTGACGAATAACTACTCTTGTCGCCCTTCGCACGAATCATAGTTTCCCCTAGCAAGCACCATCATCATTTCTTGTAAAAATCTTAAGACCCGAATACGGAACTAGACGAATGCATATTCTGCTACATCTATGTCAATGGATTTATGGAACCCACCTTTCGACCGCAATCCGTGAATCGGTATGGGTATTTCCTATTATTGAATCAATCCATGTGCTAAGTATCGCAGTGCTGGTTGGCACAATTGCCATTCTGGACCTTCGGTTACTGGGTCTGATCATGAAACGTGAGCCCGTCTCTGGAATTGCAAGGCAAGTGTTGCCGTGGACATGGACGGGGTTTTTTATCATGTTTGCTACTGGATTACTTCTTACGATCGCTGAGGCGGAAACCAACTATTACAATTGGGCATTTCGCATTAAATTAATCCTCCTCATCCTGGTTGGATTAAATCCACTCATCTTTCACCTCACAATCTATCGTAAGGTCAATACTTGGGATATCTCGAATGTAACCCCGCTCCGAGCTCGTATCGCAGCGACCTGCTCATTGACTCTTTGGGCCGGGATCATCATTGCCGGTCGAATGATTGCATACCTGCACTAAATATCTGTACTGCTGCCAGCATTCGAAGGGTGATTTTTCAATATGACTATTCTAGGATTCTGCCACTGGCTGGCCAAGTCCCACATCGGAGTCATCATGCGCGACTCGACATGGGGTTTCGCCATCGTCGAAATTGGCCATCTTCTCGCCCTTGCCATGTTTGGGGGTGCTGTCCTGTTAGTGGATCTACGACTTCTCGGCCTTGGATTCAAGACGCAATCAAAGTCTCAGGTAGCACGGGAATTACTGCCGTTGACAGTTGGAGGGGTGATTGTAATGTTTGTATCTGGATTTCTCCTCATGGCGAATGGCCCGATTCGTTATTACTACAATCCTGCGTTTCGGCTTAAAATATGTCTCTTTTTCCTTGCGCTATGCTTCCATTTCACACTTCAAACAAGAGTGGCGCGACACACACTTGATTGGGAAAACAATTCAAGCTGGCTAAAAGCTGGCGCGATAGTTTCTCTTATTTTATGGTTCAGCATTGGTCTGGCTGGTCGCGCAATTGGATATGTGTAGCTAGTAGGATTAACACTGCTAGTAAGTACAAATGGTGTTAGATAATTGTTGACATTTGTAAGTAGAGAGGATACATAATAGACATGCCATACTATCAAGAAAGAGCTGCTTGTTGCGCGTATCTGTCGATTCGAGAGCGCGGTCGAGCATGTTGTTTGTCATCTTGATGGTTGGTTCCAATCTATAGATAACTCGCCCGCTATTGTTTGAGATGCGGGCGCATGTTTGCCTGAGTCAGCTAGAAACCAAATTACATTGATGACCTCCCGTGTGGCTAGGAATCTAGCTATGCCCCAGAGTGTCATTCAGGCAGTATCTTGTGAGGCGAGCATGTTGCGAAAAATGTTTGTAATGCTTATTTTGCTCTGGAGTGGAACGGTCCTGGGTCAACAGGCTACTAACGCTATCCTCCTGGGTTCGGTTGTTGATACGAGTCATGCAGCAGTAGCAAATGCCACTGTTACCGTGATTAGCACGGCTACATCCGCTACAACGCAAATCCATACGGACAACGGTGGAGAGTATCGGACCCCGCCTTTAGCGATCGGCGAATACCGAGTAATAGTCGAGGCTTACGGATTTAAACAGTTCGCTGTGAGCAAAGTGCTGCTGTCGATCGGCGACGTTCGCAAGATTGACGCGACGCTGCAGCCCGGTAACGTATCACAGGTCGTGACGGTCTCTGCATCGGGAACTGTTCTCCATACTTCCGACTCGACGAGCGGAACCGTCATTGGAAATGATCAGATTGTGGAGTTGCCGCTTAGCAGTGCGAATGGAAGAGATTATTTACAACTCGCGACGCTTTCAGCTGGCACTGCACCTGCAATTGCCGGGGTAGGAATCAGCATTGGTGGTCAGCAAGGCTATAACGTGGGCTTCCTGCTTGACGGAATCGATAATAACGCTCAATTTATCCGTTATACATATGGCAACCAAAAAGAGGCAATCAAACCTTCTATCGATGCCATCAGTCAATTTCAGGTGGTAACTAACGGTTATTCTGCAGAGTATGGCCGTTCCTCTTCTGGGGTCGTAAGTGTTTCCACAAAATCAGGAACAAATCAACTTCACGGCACTGCGTATGAGTTTTTTCGCAACGATGCCCTTGATGCGACTCCCTTCTTTGCGACTAAGACGCCTTATAGCCGCAATGACTTCGGAGCTAGTATCGGCGGCCCAATTATTCGTGACAAAGTATTTGCTTTTGGCGATTTTGAGCTATTGAAGCTGGTTCAAAGCGCTACCCAACATAACACGGTCCCAACTGCTGAGGAACGTCATGGGATCTTCCCGGGCCCGGTCTATGATCCTGCAACCTATGGTGCAAACACTGTCAATGGACTTCCTGCGCGAACAGCCTTTAAGGAGAACAGTATCCCCGGTTCCAGGATTGATCCTATTGCCGCTAAGCTATTGCAACTGTACCCATTACCACAAACGACCGGTGGTTTGGGCTGCACCACCTGCAACTACGACTATGTAGCTCCTGCAAATCAGTTTCCAGTAAAGTTCGATTTTCGTATCGATGACATCCTGTCTACTAAACAGAATGCATTCTTCAGATGGAGCACTCAAAATCAACATTACCCGCCAACTATCACGCTACCGCCGATTGGTGGCATTTACTATACGGCGGCCGAGCCTACGGATGATTATGGGCATTCCTTCGCTTTCGGCTACGACAGAATATGGTCTCCGACTCTAATCAGTTCTGTTCGTACGGGTTGGAACTACCTTAAGTCAGTTGCTTCCAGTCCCACGAGCCCTAATCTCAATGCCGCCATTGGTTTCATTGGAGCAGACACTCTCGTGCCCGGGGGGCTTGTAAGTACGAGCGTAACAGGATTTACGACATTGGGCGGCGGCGGCAAAGGCAATATTACTAGTACAGAAACTCGCCAGATATCTGGAGATCTGACCTGGGCACACCGTACGCACAATATCAGATTTGGTGTTCAACAATATTGGCTGCAGACAAACTTCGTCAGTGAGCAACAGTCAGAAGGAACGCTCAGCTTCACGGGAGTATTCACAAGGCAGACTAATAGTGTAGCCGCATCTGCATACGGACCGTTGGCAGACTTTCTCCTTGGCATCCCTGCATCGGGTAATCTTTCGAATGTTGAGACTGTCACCGATCGGCAGCCGCTCACGCACTTTTTTGTACTAGACGACTGGACAGTGAGCAGGCGCTTCACTGTGAATATTGGCCTTCGTTATGAATTGAACCGGCCGCCGTTAGACAAGGGCGATCAGTTGGCCAATGACAATCTGGATCTTACCGGAACTCCTGTTTTGATTCTGGCAGGTCAAGGCGGCAATAGCCGCACAAGCCGATCGACAATCCAGCCCGACCATTGGCAACTTGCTCCCAGAATTGGTTTTGCATATAGTCTGCCAGACGATAAGACCGTGATAAGAGGAGCATACGGCTTCTTCTATGCGAACACGCAACAGCCTGGGGGCATGCAGTCCTTGCAAATCAATCCTCCATTCCATTTGCAGATAGCGTTGTCGAATGCTCCCACCGCAACTAATCCTTCATTCACTCTTCAGGGAGGCTTTCCTGCCAATAGTCTGTCTCTCGCGAATGCATCGAGCGTGCTAACCGTATCAGATGATACCCGCGGTCGTTGGCCGCGAGCACAGCAATGGAATGTAAACGTTCAGCGTGAGTTGCCCGGGCACATTCTGTTTGAAATAGGGTACGCAGGAAATGATCTGACCGGTGCATGGATGCAATATGATGCAAACCAGGCTCCCCCAAAATCTGGAAACACGAATCTAAACCGACCTTTTCAGACCTTAGCGGTCACGGGAACACCGTACACCGTTTCGCTGGCGGACATCGTCCGCATCGGCAAGATCGGCTACAGCTACTACAACGCGTTACAGACAAAGGTGGAAAAACGCTACTCAGGCGGCGTGAGTATTCTGGCTTCCTATGGCTATTCCAGAACGATTGGGTTAGGAGAGAACCAATCAGGTGGAGTCCAGAATTCGTACGATATACAGGCAGATAAGGCAGTCTCAAGCCAGGACATAGCGCACCATGTCACCGCGAGTGCGGTATACGATCTCCCTTTTGGTCGCGGAAAGAGCTTTGGATCGACGTGGAATCGATATGCCAATGTGGCACTCGGAGGGTGGAGCCTTGATCCAATCCTGAGCTTTAGCACGGGACTACCGTTCAACCTTACCGTAAATGGAAATCCTTCGAATTCCGGTCAAGGCAGCTTGGATGGTAATAATGATAGGCCCAATGTCGTTGGAGATTTTCGCGCTGCCATCAACCCGGTAATCGGATCGCGTACGCACACGAAGTCGCAGTGGTTCAATACGGCAGCTTTTGCTCCTAATGCTCCGTACACCTTTGGCGATGCGGCGCGTAATCTACTGCGGTCCTCGGGGGGATTAAATCTGGATCTTGCGGCTCACAAGAAATTTCAAATCACAGAACGAGTGATCACACAGTTGCGGCTTGAAGCATTCAATGCCACGAACCATGACATCTTGGCCGCCCCCAAAGCGGCAGTCGGAACGGCGACATTCGGCCAGGTTACCGCAGCTCAGAATTCTGCTCGGGAATTGCAAGCCGGAATAAAGGTGTTGTTTTAGCTCAAAAACCACCACTTAACACAAAGGAGATCCATGATGAAGAAGTTATTACTTAATGCTGTTCTAGCTATAGGCGTAGTTGCGATTTCTACTCCCGCCTTTGCGCATCATTCGTTTGCGGCTGAATACGACGCGAGTAAGCCCATTACTCTACACGGGAAGCTTACTAAGCTGTCCTGGGTTAATCCGCATGGGTGGATTTATGTCGACGTTGCTAATCCGGATAAAACGGTTACGAGTTGGGCCGTTGAATTTGGTGGCCCAAATGCGCTTCTTCGGCGCGGTCTTCGCGAGACCGATTTTCCACTCGGTATTGAACTAACTGTGAATGGTTATCTCTCTAAGAATGGAAAAAAAATTATTAACGGTACTTCAGTCAAACTACCCGATGGCCGGAGTCTCTTTACAGGGTCGGTGGGGACTGGTGCACCAGGCGATCCCGGCGACAAAGAATAACTTCCAACATTCAAACGAAAGAGGAGATTATGGGTTTTCGTAAGGGCAACTGCTTCATTTTTATCGCCGGCATCGTTTTAACTGCCTCTGCTTGGGGGCAGTCGGCCAAGCTAGCAACTATTCCACGCCTCGCCGATGGCAAACCTAACCTCAACGGGATTTGGCAGTCGATCAGTGGTGCAGACGTTAACTTGCAGGATCACATCGCAGACAAATATGCTCCGGGTGCGCAAAGTGTTGTTGAAGAACATGAGATTCCTTATCTGCCAGAAGCTCTGAAGCAGAAACAGGATAATTTAGAAAAACGCAGGACTTCGGATCTCGACACCGCAAAGTGTGATCTTCCTGGAGTTCCACGCATCACCTATGCACGTAATCTTCCTTTCCAGATATTCCAACTGCCGAAAGGCGACAAGATCACGGTCCTCTATGAGTTTGCACACGCGCATCGCTTCCTCTATACCAACGGTACGGTCCATCCGCCCGGGCATATCAATTGGTGGCTTGGAGATTCACGCGCCAAGTGGGAAGGGGATATTCTCGTCGTCGATAGTGTTGATTTCAATGACCTCACATGGTTCGATCATGCGGGAGACTATCACAGTGAATCGTTGCACGTAGTGGAACGGTACAGACTGCTAGACGCAGATCATATCGATTACAAGGTTGAGATTGAAGATCCGCAGGTGTATTCCAGGCCATGGCATATCGATCTCATTCTGTACAAGCACAAGGAAAAGAACTTCCAGCTTCTAGATTATGTCTGCTATGCCTTCGGCCTCGATAAGTATTATCCATAGCGCAACGAGTCCAATCGAATCCGCAACGAGACAGGAGAATTTAAAAGTGAATGTGAAGCAGATACACCATATAAAGAATCTGTCGATTGTTTTGGCACTGGGCACTGCGATCTGCATGCCGGGCATTGCCCAGCCGGCTACCTCCAAAGCCGAAGTCTCGACCAAACCGTGGAAACCCAAGCTCTTGAGTGACGGTCAGCCTGATATTAGGGGTGTTTGGACAACCGTCTATTACGGTATGGGCTGCCTCACCAATCCTACCAACGGCGACGTCAACTGCGTGCCGCCACCTGGCCCAAGACCTGCGCCAGGCACGTCGAATGCTGGCGGACCACCGGCGCCGGATGCTAGTGGACATACCGCAGGTCAGAGAGGTCATGGCAATCCCCCCACTATTGCTAATTCGCAATCTGCACCAGATGTTCGAAAGAACGATGGTCAGAAGCAGACTGGGCGCGTGCCAAGAAGAGCGAGGAATGCTCCAAGCAGAATTACCGATACTGCCGACTATGACATTCCTTACACCCCGGAGGCCCTGGCTCATCAGCAAGATCTATTTGCTCATTACTATGCGCCAACAAGTTATGGAGATATCGACCCGCAGCAGCGCTGCTGGCCTTTGGGAGCTGTTCGGCAGTTCACCTGGCATGATGTTCAGGTAGAGCAGTTTCCGGGTTACGTTCTTCTTATCTTCGAAGGAAGTGAAGTGTATCGAATTATTTATCTTGATAACCGCCCACATGTAGGGAGTACCCTAAAACTCTGGATGGGCGATTCTCGTGGCCATTGGGAGGGAACCACGCTTGTTGTTGACACCACCAATAACAATGCTAAGGGTCGTCTTAGCCGGGCGGGGGACTTTTCAAGCAACAAGGTTCACCATATCGAGCGCTTCAAGTTTATTGATGCAAATCATTTTCGATATGAGGCCACCTTTGACGATCCATCTGTCTACACGCGACCGTGGACGTTCGGTTTCGATGAACATCGCGCTTTCTTCGGCGGAGATGGAGGCGCACCTCCAGGTCCTATCACTGCTGAATCACAGGCTAAATACGAAAACTGGGAAGAAGCTTGCCAGGAGGGGCTGATCCCAGGAGGAAACGACATTCCGGGTTTGCCAATAAACCCTCCGGACAGCACGAGCAGTAACAACAAATGAGCCCTAATTTCTAGAGTAATCCACCTGAAAACCTAACGTGTTATCCCTCATTGGGGATAACACGTTCCACCTAATAACTAGTTAATGGCGACAAGGAAAATATTCTATGTACGAACCAAAACTCTTTGCCCAAGCTATGACGGCGATCATCCTTCTCTTTGGTGCAGCTTCGATATCTTCATTGGCACAGCGACTTCCATTAGCCACTGGCGTGAAAAAGGTGTGCACCATCGAATTCAATAAAGACTCAAGACGTCCAGCGCGTGTCGAGGATGCCGCACTGCCATGCCTCGAACAGGCAGCCAAGAGACTTAAGGCAACGCCCAACATTAAGTTGGTTCTCGTTGGCATATCGCATCCGTTATATGATCGCGAAGACCAAGACCATGGCATGGAGCGTGAAGGCGAGGACATGACTGGTCTCGATATACGGTTTAGCGATGTGGCCGCGTATCGCGTTGTGAATACAAAAGCATATCTCACCCAATGGCTAGGGGCTGATCCAACGAAGATCATTCCGACTACCGACGAATATGCGCTTGGGCGACAGGTCATAATCTATGCGGTGCCCGGTGACGCTAGCTTTTTTCACAACTATACAAAGACGACACCAACGAACGAATCAAAGTGCACGGTCAAGCCATGCCCAAATCCTTTAGAGGATGTTTTGACTCCACAGGCACGTCCTCGTATTCAATAAATACTATTTAGCTGAACAAATAGATCGTGTTGTGGCTGCGCTCTTGGTTCGTTCTCCGTAAGGCTCGGTCTGGGACGAGGTTAAAAGTGGGATTGCAGCTTATTTGTAGTGGATTTTAATAAAGACAAAACCTGTTAGTGATATACATTAGGCAATCATGATGGTTCGCACACAAATCAAGTCGCTGAGCCTCATGCCCTCCTGCTGTCTCTTCTGTTGTAACTAGCTAACAGCCAACGTTGTTTTGGATCATTCAGATCCCTTATAGTCATCCCCATTCAAGCTAAACCACTCGACCGCAATCGTTGTGAGTTATTTCTTTCAGGAGCAATCGATGTCCAACCGTGTACCCACTTCGAAGTTCAATATATCAATCGATGGCTGGGCCGTCATTCTCTCCCTTGGCCTCGCCCTCGTTGTTCGTCTTGGGCTTCTCAAAACTGTCCCCTGGTAGTCAGCAGTCGCGCTTCGCTAATTCAATAAGACCGGAGAAAGAACATGGCAATCTCAGCCGAGACCGAACTACCAGACCTTCGCAATGAATACCCGCCACACGCTCCCGGTACGATTCCCGCAGAACGTACAACTCTTCTTGGTCTTTTCCCTGGCGTTGCATTGCTCGCCGTGGTCGGTTACGCGGGCAAGTTCGTGGAGCACTTCCTCAATACCTACACTAAAGCTCACCACATTACCTTTCCGAACATCGAATATGTTCTCTGGGCCATCGTCTTCGGGATTGTTATATCCAATACCGTTGGGCTTCCGCGCATCTTCCGCCCCGGAGTGGCAACTTACGAATTCTGGCTCAAAGCTGGAATCATTCTTCTCGGTGCCCGATTCATTCTTGGAGACATTCTGCGTCTTGGTGGACTCTCGCTTGTTCTGGTCTTTATCGCTCTTGCGCTCTCAATTACATTTATGACGTGGCTTGGCCATGCCTTCAACCTCAGTCCAAAACTAACAACTTTGCTCGCAGTCGGCTCCAGCATTTGCGGGGTGTCAGCCATCATCGCCACGCAAGGCGCCATTGATGCCGACGAAAAGGATTCTTCTACTGCTATTGCTGCTATCTTGGCGTTAGGTGCTCTTTCTCTTTTCACCTTTCCTCTCATAGGTCATGCTCTCCACATGTCGGACCATGCTTATGGTCTCTGGGCTGGACTCGCTGTCGATAATACCGCCGAAGCCACCGCTGCCGGAGCTCTTTACTCAGATGCCGCCGGTAAGTTTGCTGTTCTAGCCAAGACATGCCGTAATGCCCTTATTGGTTTTATTGTCCTTGCCTATGCGATCCAGTGGGCACGCAAAGGTCTAGCGAACGAAGCCACTACGAACCAGCTTCAACACAAGGCTTTATTTCTCTGGCAGAAGTTTCCGAAATTCGTTCTCGGCTTTATCTTCATTTCGTTGCTCGCTACGCTAGGGGCTTCCAGTAACCCTGTCGTCGCGCAATTAGGCTTCACACAAGTTGAACTTACAGCACTCGGTAACCTAAGCCGTTGGGCCTTTCTACTCACTTTTGCGGGCGTAGGATTACGCACCAACCTTCGAGAGCTCTTCAAGCAAGGCTCACGCCCTCTGATCGTAAGCGCTCTGGGTGAAATTGCCATAGCTATCATTACCCTTGTACTGATTCTCGGAGCCAGCCGGATCTATCATCTCTAACTCAGGCCATTTGTCTTTGGTGGCACGGATACCGCACACCCAGCTTTTAGTTATTGGGAAATCGTCTTTCGAGCTAATGCGAGTTTGAGCGGAGCTTGTTGTCATTTGCTGCTGGATTCCGTCTGGTGTTAATCGCCACTTCGGAATATCACGTAGGACCTCACGAAGTTGTTGCTGGGCGATCCGGTTCTCCTCGGGCAGACCAACAGTGATACGGGCCCATGTGAGAGAAGGCGAAAAGGTTCGACCGATGTCGACATTGCGAGCACGGAACGCTGCCGCGAGTTCCGCTTGTGGGCGTCCGGCATCGAAGAAGATAAAGTTTGCGTGCGAATCTGTGTGTGCGAGCTTCAGTTCATCGAGAGCCGAGATCCATTTTGTTCGTTCGGAAGATGTAATGGTCCGAGTCCGAGCGACGTGTGCCGTGTCGGCGAGAGCCGCAGAAGCGGCGGCGATGTTCATGCGACCTAGCGATTCGGCATCTCCGGCACCTTGCTTCCTGAGAGTATCGGCCAAACGACGCGGAGCAAGCGTATATCCAATGGGAAGCCCGGCGAGACCATGGATCTTGTCGAAGGTACGAAAGACGAGAACGTCAACACCCTCGCGGACGAGCGATACGGCGGATCGAATTTCAAACTCCGCAGTGTACTCGAGGTATGCTTCGTCTACGATCACCGGAACGTGTTGTGAGGCTTCCCGGAGAAAGTGTTTGAAAGGTCTATCAGCGCTGACTGTGCCGGTAGGGTTGTGTGGGTTGATCAAGTAGAGGGCTCGGGTTCGGGAATTGATCTTCGCCGCGAGACCAGGCAGATCATTCTCATACTTCACGTCGAGGGGAACGGGAACGCCGATTCCCCCGACATGCGAGGCGGCGTCGACATGAGCCAGGTATCCTGGCGTTGAATAAATGAATTCTCCGCCCGGCCCTCCCTGGCTTCCGAGATAGAGACCGAGCGCTCCCAGAATTTCTCCCAATACGATCTGTTCAACCGGGATGCGCTTATAAGCAGCGATCAACTCTGCGAAAGCCTGAGCCGCGTTTGCATCCGCGTACCGGGCAAGGCGAGAAAATTCGCGCTGGATTGCAATCTCGACGTTCGAAGACGGTCCGAAGGCATTTTCATTGAGATTAAGACGGATCAATCTCTGTGGGTTGAGATCGGCAGGTGCGGCGGTTGCTGAGAGCGGCATGAGAGTTGCGCCCAACACGAAGCTGGAGGTCTTTAGCAACGATCGGCGAGTAAGATTCGATGACATTTGTTTCATTCCTTTGCCGGGTAAAGCTTGAGCAGTTCCACATCACCCATTGTGTCAATAGGTGATGTGGAGGCCGAGTTGTAGGTAGCGCGGAAAGTTCGCCTGAGCTGTAATGGCGCCAAAGTTCGCGCTGCCAAAGGCCGTATTTGGACCGGCGAACAATGGAGTGTTGAACGTGTTGAAGGTCTGCGCGCGGAACTGGACGTTGACGCGGTCACGAATCAGGACACTCTTGAACAGAGTGATGTCCCAGTTCTCGTAACCCGGACCACGCAATGCGAGTGAGCGTGGCGCGTTGCCGAACGTGTAAGCCGGCGCGGTGGTAAATGCAGCTGGGTTAATGTATCCGTTTAGACGGCTATACAAACTACCTTTAGTCCCAAGAGCAGCCCCGTGAACCAGGTTGGGTCGCTGCACACCATTGCCGGCGATAGTGCTATTGGGATTGCTGCTCTGGCGGATCGAGACCGGGAACCCACTCTGGAAGGTGGGCAGCACGTTCAACTGCCAGCGACCGATGATCTCATCACCCCAGCGCGTGCCGGTCGAAAAACGTCTCCTTTTCCAAACGGCAGATCGTAAAGAACACCGGCGACGAAGCGATGAGGAACATCGGCGACAGAGTGTGAGTATTCGGCTTCAAGATCATAAATGTTTTGGGGAGCCGACACTCCAGGACTCTGGATGCTATTAGCGGTAGCAAAAGACGAATCCATATTGCGCGACCATGTGAAGGAGGTGATCAGATTGAGACCGTGAGCTGCGCGCTTCTCAGCCTTTACCAAGAGTGCGTTGTAGTCGGCATGAGCAGAGCTGACAAAGAGATTGATTGAGGTGAACTGAGGGAATGGGCGAAGTGTCTGCGAACGGGCCACCGTGGACCGACCGATGATCCCGGGTCCGCCAGCTACATAATTCGGATCCTGATCGCTCAAAGATCCGCCGAGGCTGAAGTTCGATGGGTTAAGTTGATTGATGTTGATCGGAGTGCTGCTGGTTGGAGAGGGATTGAGGTTGATTGACCGCGATCCGATGTAGGAGGCATCCAGTGCGATATGACCTGTCGGTATCAGTGCATCTAGACTGGATCGATGGATTCTGGTTGCGGATTCAATCACGATTCGATTGCCGATGTCTCTCCAAGGACCAGGAAAGGAAGCTCAGAATGAGAAAGCTGAAGATCATCGAACATATCTCGCTGGACGGCGTGATTCAGACTTCCGGCGAACCTCCGTGTACCGGCTTCCTCGACGACGCAGCGGCGTGAGCGAATGCCGAAGTTCTGATAGGAACGGATCGGCCCAGGCTTGATAACTCCTCATAAATCGGCTTGTGGGAAGTGATCGTGAGTTCTCGATGAGTGCATTGGCGATTATCACAAACCTAGCGTCCGCCGGGTTACGACTGGATTCCCGAGGACTTGATAAAGAGGAAGGGTGCTATGTAGTTGTCTAAATGACGCGAGGTTTCTCGAATCGCGGATTCCGACATGATCTTGGTGTTTTCTATGCTCTCGACTGAACCTAAATCTATTCCATACGCAATGCATTTGTAGGATTTACATTCGCAGCGCGGCCTGCAGGCACTGCGCTCGCCAAGAGGGCAACCAGGGCGACACCGACAATGGCGAAGGCATAACTTGCCGCATCGAGAGACTTCATTCCGTACAGCGAGCTTTCGAGCCCCTTCCCAGCCGCCATGGCGAGCGGCACGCCAAGTACAACACCGGCCGCGCATAACAGCAGGCTTCCGCGAAGGACCATCCACACTACCTGCGAGCGCTGTGCGCCGAGGGCCATCCGGATGCCAATCTCCGCGCTGCGGCGGCTGACGCGGTAGGCGAGCGTTCCGTATAAGCCGGTCGCGATGAGCACCACGGCAAGCATGCCGAAGCAGCCTGCGAGGCGAGCGAAGAGAGCCTGTTGCGCTATGGACTGCTCGAAGACCGCGCTCTGAGTCATGGGCTCGAGCAAGGGCATGTCAGGATCGATCTGGGTGATCACCTTGCGTACCGTGGGCAACATTGTCATGGGGTCTCCGGGCACACGCATCTCGACGTTGAGATCATTCACCGCGCCCCCCTGCGTGAATACGGTCCATATCATCGGCATCGCTTCTTCGGTGATGCTGGTGTACTTATGATCTTTGACGACACCAATGATGAGGCTTGCGTCGGTGCCCTTGAGATCGGTGAGAACGTGGCCTACGGCGTTGAGTGTACCCAGATATTTTTTCGCGAAGGTCTCATTCACGATCAAGACCTTTGGAGTGGACGGGGAGTCGGCATCGGAGAAATCGCGCCCCTGCAGTATCTGCACGCCCATGGTGTGAAAGTAATCCGCGGCTACGACGTTTCCTCTGAAGCTCGCCTGTGAGGGATCGATCCCGTTCGGCTTGTGACCGTCCACAAGCAGGCCGGCGTTGTTATTGGACCATCCAGTACCGGGCCGGTTGCTCGCCATGGAAACGCTCTCTACACCGGGGATCGTTCGCAGTCTCTGCTGCAGCGCGACGAAGAAGGCGATGCTCTCTTCCTTGGTATGAGCGTGTTGCGGATGCACGCCGAAGACCAGCAAGCCCTTGGGCTTCTGCCCAAGCGGAGTGTTCAACAGATTTCGCAGCGTGCCGAGCAGCAACCCCGCGCCAACCAGCAAGACGACGCACATGGCTATCTGCGTCACGATGACCGCATTGCCTGCGCGCATCTTCTGCGAGTTTGACTGTGAGACCGTTGCGGAGCTACGCAGCACCATCTCCGGGCTGCTCGACATCGCAGCACGCAACGGGGCAAGTCCGAAGACGAGTGCCAACAAGAACAGCACGCTCAGTGTGAACCACAGCACGGTTCCATCCGGCTGAAGGTTCGATTGAATCTGCGCCCACGATCCGAGAGCACGCGTAGCGCCCACAGCGAATGCCCACGCCGCGATGCCGCCCAGCGTAACAAGCAGCACGCTCTCCGTAAGTAACTGGCGAGCCATCTCCGTGCGCCCCGCGCCGAGTGCAAGCCGTACGGCGAACTCTCGCTGCCTGCTTGCATTGCGTGCCATCAACAGCATCACCACGTTGCTCATGGCAATTAGAAGCACAAGGCAGACCATCGCCATCAGCGTCTTCAGCGCACGGGCGAAGGAGTCGTCCTGGTTGTCGAACTGCTTCGCATCCTTGAACGAGAGCTGGTAGGTTGGGTCACCCGCATGCTTCTGGTGAACCCCTATGTAAGCCGCCTGTTCAAAGACTGCCTGCGCCCTTGCCAACGCTTGCTCACGGCTTACGCCAGGTGCGGTGCGAACCATCAGCCTCATGCACCAGAAGTCCTGCTTGGTCAGGTACATACCGTCTTCTGCGGGCGATCCCCAGGCATTGAAATCCGGCCTGCTCTGCAGCGGAATCCAGAAGTCCAGCGGAAGCCCTCCCTCAGTGCCTTCGAATCCTTTGATCGCGACCCCGACGATGGTGAAGGGAACTGACTTGATGTACAGCGTCTTTCCAATTACATCGCGACTACGGTCGAAGTGCGTAGCCCAGAACTTCTCGCTGATGACGGTGACTGGCGTGTGGTCGTCCTCGTCTTTCTGCAGAAAGCCGCGACCTAACTCCGTGCCAACGCCCAGCCCACGAAAGTAGTTGCCGCTGACCATGTCGCCCGTAGCCTCCTCCGGCACTGTGCCTACGCGCACAGGGGCCTTGCCGCTAAAAGACATGGGAATGAAGGCTATGACCTCCTGCAATCCGCTCTGCTGCTCGCGTAGAGCTCGATATACGGGATAGGAAAAGGAGTTGTCCGAGTTGCCGGTCTGCGAGGCGCCGTCCGGCCATCCTGTGGTGTGCAGGTAGAAGACGTGCGAAGCGTCCTGCACCGGCAACATCTTCATCAGCACGGCATGCATGACGCTGAAGACGGCTGTGTTCGCGCCCACCCCCAGAGCCAGGGTGAGCACGCAGACGATGGTAAACACCGGCGTCTTCGCCAACTGCCGCACACCATAGCGGACATCCCGCCAAACATTCGCAAAGAACATCGTCGTCCTCGATTCCCTCTGTCGCTGCTTCAATAGAGTGGTGTTACCAAACTGCCTTCGTGCTGTCCGTGCCGCCTCTTTGGTATTCATGCCCTCACGCTCGTACTTTTCTGCGAGCATCTCCAGATGGGTCTTCATCTCTTCGTCAAAGGCGCTGTCGGCGCGTCTCTGCACAAAGAGTGTCTTCAGCTTGGCCACGAAGGTAAGCGCGCGGTCAGACATGACTAGGCCTTTGCCTCAAGCGCCAGCACGCGGCCAATGACAGCGGCGATGCGCTCCCAGTTTTCGGTCTCGACTGCAAGCTGCTTCAGGCCGCGCTTGGTGATGCTGTAGAACCGCGCCCGGCGGTTGTTCTCGGAGACGCCCCATTCACTTGCAATCCAGCTTTTCTGCTGCAGGCGCAAGAGCGATGTGTAGACCGTGCCTTCGTTCAACGTAAGCACGTCTTCGCTCAACTGCTCGATGCGCCGTGCGATGCCGAAACCGTGCAGCGAGCCCAATGCCTGCAGCGTTTTGAGGATCATGAGATCGAGCGTTCCTTGTAAAACCTCGGATTTGTCCGCTGCCATGCCTTCTCCTTTGGATATTGCAAAGAAGCTATCACCTTCTCCTTTGCAATGTCCATAGAAGTGCTTTACGCAACACTTTGTCCAAAGGTTCCTCGCCGCAACAATTTCTTAGGGCAGGACAATCGGATCGGGGCCGTTTCGATACCAGTTCCTCTCGAATGACGGGCAAACCGCAAGTTATTTCAACTGTTGAGAACAAGGCGAGTCACTCATTGGGTCCTGAGCAGGAGGGCTTGAGGTGTTATGGATGAGTGGCCGGCATTCGGCTTCATGTAGCGAAGAGGAGGAGGGGCCGGAGTCAAGCTCGCAATCGGCAAGAGGGGCCCCCAGGGCATCTTCAATCCTGGGCAAGCAGATGAGAAGACAGACGTTCGCCAATCTCGCAATGGTGGGGTTCCGCACCAAATTCGGAAGGGTAATGACCGGTCGACTTAATTCAAATCAGACTTCTGCTAATAGCGGGAAACACTTTCAGCATGTTGTTTAGAAGCTCCTGGCAAAACTCATCATCTCCAAGCTTAAAGCCTCAGAGCCTGTTCACGATCTAGTTGCTAGCGGGGCGGTGGGATTGGCTGGACACTATATGTATGGGGAAGAAGGTGTATGGAAGCGACGTAAGCCGTGAGCAGGTTGCTCTTGTTCGTCCTTTGTTGGAGGGAGTCGCCAGCGCACCAAGCCGCCGACGGTCGATCGGTACGAGGCATTGTGCGGTGTGCTGTACCTGCTCAAGAGCGGTTGCCAGTGGCAACTGCTGCTGGGTGAGTTTCCCAAGTGGCGGACGGTGCAAGTCGCGAAACGCAACCAACTCCACACCTTCGCCGTCATGCCCCAGCGATGGGTCGTCGAGAGGTCCTTCGCATGGCTGGAAAAATGTAGAAGACTCTGGAAAAACTGAGAAAGTTCGCTCAACACCAGCCTGCAAAGAATCCATCTCGCCTTCCTCGTCCTTCTACTCAGAAGATCGTGAACAGGCCCTCAGGCCCGGGAGATGAGTAGACTCCATACTTAAGACCTTTGGAGTGAATGTAATTCCCCAAGGCTTTCATATCGTGGAACTTGCGATGATCGGGTTGTAAGACATCGTTTTTCATCGCGCTCTCCTTCCATCTACATTGACGAAGGGATAGCCCACAAATCCTTCAATCCAGAAGAGACGAGAGCGTCGGCTTCTGCGCGCACGTCTGCCTCGGTCACCTTCTTGCCAAATGATTCCACTTCCCCCAACCCAGTGGCGGAAGTGGGGTGACTTCGGCGCAGGCATTACTCGCGGTGTCAATGGTGCTCCAATCGGCTGGGACACGACGATATCGGGTCGCTCAGTCGCTGGCCGTTGAATCAACTTCGTGCCGGGTATCAGTATTCGGATGCGGCTAACTGGACCTTTGGTAGTCACAATCTCAGCCTCGGCGGTGATCTTCGGCAACAATATACAGACCAGTCACAGACTTTCCAGACTGACGCCTCTCTCACCTTCAATGGCACCTTCACGAAGAACTCTCTCGCTGATTTTCTTGTCGGACGCATGAGCAAGATTACTCAGCAGTCTTATAACGGCGGCAAGCCTGCAGCTACTACCCCCGATCTCTTTGCCGAAGATGATTGGAAAATATCGCCTCGTCTAACGTTGAATCTCGGTCTCCGCTGGGAACCGTTTGTTCCGCTGCATGATCGGCTGGATCGCGTGTCACAGTACCGGGCTGGCCAGCAATCTACGGCGTTGCCGAATGCTCCCATCGGCTATGTGTTTCCTGGCGATGCGGGCGTTCCCTCGAACACCTACCCTGGTCGCTGGGGAGTACTCGCGCCGCGTGTGGGTTTTGCTCTGGATGTTTTCGGCTACGGCCTCACCAGTCTTCGCGGTGGCTTCGGCATCTACAATGCGAGTATCCGCTCGCAGGCGCTAAACAATCTCTCTACCAACCTGCCTATGCGTACTCGCTGGCTATTAGCTCGCCCACTGGTGGTCTCGCAAATCCGTATAGCGATATAGGCGGAGATCCTTTCCCGTTCACCGCGCCAACCCCGGCCCAATATTCCACCTATAAGTTTGCAACGCCACTCGCTGCTCTCACCGATTTCTCGCCGAACTTTCGCAACGCGCGCATCGATCAATGGAACCTGAATGTGCAGCAGCAACTCTCATGCAGAGCGTCCTTACCATTGCCTATGTGGGCAGTGTGGGCGAACATCTCTTCGCCACCGTGGAGGAGAATCCGGCTCTTGCCAACAAGGCCGGCAGCAGCACTCAGGCTCGCCGCATCAACACCAACTTCACCAGCATCACACGGCAATTTTCTGGAGCCCACTCGTCGTACAACTCACTGCAGTCCACGTACAACAAGCGGATTAGCCACGGCGTGACGGTGCTTGCCAACTACACCTGGGCACGATCGATCGACAACGATTCCGATGACAGCAGTGCAATCTACAACCCGTTCAATTACCGCTCCGCGCGAGGATTGTCTGACTTCAATATCGGGAGCAGTTTCGTTACCTCTTTTATCTGGAAGCTGCCTGAGCCAGGAAGCAATGGTCTGATGGTTCGCTCTCTTGCCAAGGGATGGGAGCTTAACGGTATTGTCAAACTGGCTACTGGAACTCCGTTTTCCGTTACCTCCGGTGTCGATAACTCCAAAAGGGCGTGAATGCAGATCGCATTAGTCCCGCGGTTACCTATAACGGTGCTTCACGCGCACAGAAGGTCTCGAAGTGGTTCAACACAGCGGCATACACAACAAACGCCGTCGGGACCTTTGGCAACAGCGGGCGGAATTCACTGGTCGGCCCAGGTTTGGAGAATGTCGATTTTGGATTTACTAAAGCTCTTCCGTCGCTGAAGGTCGTTCATCCGCTCTTCCGCGCTGAGGCATTCAATCTTCTGAATCACACGAACCTGGCCAACCCCAACTCGAGTTTGTCTTCATCAACCTTCGGAAAGATCACATCCGTAAATGCAAATGGCTCGCCACGCGTCCTGCAGGTTGCATTCCGGCTCGAATTCTAAGGACATCGGCGAAAGATGGTGCCGTTACCTGACGATACAAAGAGGTGTTCTTGATGATCAATCGCAGGCAACTTGTCGCAGCAGCCGCCTCCGCTGGGGCGGCTACTGTCTCAGGCGCGCGGGCTGAAGTGCCACCATCAGAGACCACGTCAAAGCTCTCTAAAACTATCCGGAGGATGACATGCCCATAGACCGCCGCCTCTTTCTTCAGCGACTCGCTGCTGGAAGTGCCACTGTTGTGCTGGGTGACTTATCCGCCCTAGCACTACCGGTAGCGCAGAAGAAACCTAACATCGTTGTGATTCTTTCCGATGATGTGGGCTATGGTGATATCTCCAGCTATGGCGCAACTCATGTCCACACGCCGAACATTGATTCAATGGCTGCGGCAGGTTTGCGTTTTACCCGAGCACATTCGGATTCTGCCACATGCACGCCTTCACGCTATGCCATGCTCACCGGCAGTTACGCGTGGAGACAAGATGGTGTCCAGATATTACCCGGAGATGAAAAGTTATTGCTTGATACTAATCGAGCGACAGTTGCATCGGTATTGAAGTCTGCCGGTTATGCGAGAGGTCTGGTCGGGAAGTGGCATCTTGGTCTAGGTGACGGAAAGATCGATTGGAATGGTGAAATCAAACCGGGTCCATGTGAGGTCGGTTTTGATGATGCGTTCTTCCTCGACCAATGCTCAAACGTTGACCCGGTTCTTCAGTCCATGTTAACGTCAAAATATGACGTTTCCTCTTCTTTGTTGTCGCTGTGACCAGCCCCTCCTCGGGTGAGCCGCGACATTCTCAGATATTCCTGAAACGACTTCTCCAAAGCTCATCCGAAATCCTCCATCGTTTGTTCGGTAGCCTCCGTCTACAAACCAACATCCGTGCGTGGGCTTGTTTGCGACGGTTCGGCTCTGGAGAGATCCTATGCAACTTGTAACAGAAGTAAGTAACGCCAGCAGCACATGGATAGAAGCAAAGAGCCAATCCGGCGCGGGCTCGAGAACGCCTGAGGAACTCGCCAACATCGTCGTGCAGTTCGCATCCTCGGATCAATGGACGGATCGAGTGCGGCTTCGCACCAAACATCGCTGGTATGAGCGGCTGTATCACGGCCCGGATCACGACATCTGGGTGATCAGCTGGCTGCCCGGGCAATCCACCGGATTCCACGATCACGGTGAATCCTCCGGAGCCTTCATCGTTGCGACCGGTGTTCTTGAGGAGCATCGTCCTGGTGAGCACCCCTTTGTGATACCTCCGGGCCAGCCGCGCGCATTCGGTCCCGATTACGCGCATGACGTTCGTAATGTCTCCCTCGCGCCGGCCGTGAGCATTCACGCATATTCGCCCCCGCTCACCGATATGAACGAGTATGAGCTGGATGGGAATCAACTGGTTCCGCGCGAACGAGCGCCTGAGCGGGCGGAGACGCTCGATCAGGAATGGCACGCGCAGAAACTTGCAAATCTAACCGGTGTCCGGAGCATTGAACAAATGCTTTCAGGGGCACGTGCCCGGCTGAGACGACTATCGCCGGATGAAGTCTACGAGGCGGTATCAAAGACAAAGGCGATCCTCGTCGATATCCGTCCGGACAGCCAGCGTGCGATCGAGGGTAGTATTCCAGGCGCGTTGATCGTCGAGCGTAACGTGCTCGAATGGCGGTTCGACCCGACATCCAGCTCGCGGCTACCGCTCGCGACCGATCATGATATCCAGGTGATTGTGTTCTGTTCCGAAGGCTATACCTCAAGCTTGGCGGCAGCAGCTCTGCAGTATCTCGGACTTTGGCGCGCGACGGACATCGTTGGTGGATTTCATGCATGGCGAGGAACCGGTCTACCGATTGTGCCGCCAACCAAGGTTTCCTAGAACTGGGCCCGTGATGCGCTACATCCTGGAGACGGATCATTTTTGATTCGATTATTTGCGGTGTCTAAGTTACGGAAGTCCACCAGAACTAGAGAGTATTTATGGCGAAACCAGTAAATATTGACAGCAAGACTGATCTAGGTCGGAAGGCCTTCTCAATCGGGCAGAGAACACTCCCGTTGACGATGTCATTTATCTTTCTCTTGTCTGCATTGACCTACGCGCAACCACCTGGCAAGACTCTCATTGTCGTCGCGCATCCTGATGACGAATACTACTTTGCAGCGACGGTTTATAGGATGGCGGTGCAGTTGAAAGGTACCGTCGATGAACTAGTGATAACCAACGGAGAGGGAGGATTTCACTATTCCACATTGGCAGAACCTTTTTATGGTGAGACTTTGACAACCGAAGAGTCGGGGCGAAGAGAGCTCCCGGCGATCCGCCGAGAAGAGACTCTAAGAGCAGGGAAGATACTGGGGATCCGGGATCATTTCTTCCTTGAACAGAAAGATCAAGCCTTTACAACCGATCGGGACTCAGGGCTTAAACATCTTTGGGACTCCACATACATTCAACAAACAATCGCAGATCTCATCAGAGGACAGCACTATCAGTATGTCTTTACGATCTTGCCGCGTTCTACCACGCATGGGCATCACCAGGCGGCCACTGCGCTCGCGGAGCGCGCGGTTGAATCCTTACCAGTAGATCTCCGTCCGGTCGTACTAGGCTTCGACACAGATTCGAGCGAATATGTGCCCGCTGCTGGATTTGTGGAAGCTAAAGGATGGGAACCAGGATATGCCTTTGCTTTCGACAGAAATACCCACTTCGGGTTTCACGACGCTTTGACTTTTCAAGTCATCGTCAGTTGGATGATCACGGAACATAAATCGCAGGGCCTTCTTCAAACAATGCATAACAAAGACGCAAAGGAATTCATCTGGGTACACCTTGACGATTCTCCCCTGACGTTGAGTGCTACATCATTACTATTTCAGCATCTGGCTCCGGGTTAGTATCCTATATGTTCTCGAAATGCTCCCTTACAACGGGCTTTTACATAATGCAGTCAATCGCGAGTTCAGATCCGTGAGGGCTATCTTAGCTGCATGAAATCCGCACATTCCGTGGACGCCGCACCTGGGGCGTAGATGCTCCGCAAAGGTGGCCCGGACGCGAGGTGCGGTACAGCGAACGTGTAGGACGAAAGAGGAAGCTGACGAACATTCATTGCCCGCCCAAAATGTCCCCCCAACCAAGTTGGGATTCCAACTCTCCAAAACTTTAGGTGGAGAGATGGACCGGGACAGAATGCAGAACACGATGGATCCCTTTTCATTTGTGCTTCAGTGACGAAGGTCCCGATCCCGGTCCGAATCCCGTCGGTCAGAAAGAACCGAGGGCAGCATCCAGCCACAGCAGGCGAAGGAATATTATCTCAATCCAACCGGAGCGAATTGAGACGAGATTCCACGCCAAGGGTGTATCGGCGTGGCCGATCTCTATCGAACGAATCAAAAACTCGCAAGATATTTACACCCGCGCCGTCGATCAACAAAAGCGAAAAGCGAGCCTGAAAGTCGTTGAATTGGCGCTGCCGCTGAAAATCCAAAAACTTCAGCACCCTCGGAAGGTTCTCCGGCGATTCGCCGGTGTCAGTAATTGTCTGTAGATAAAGGGGTTGTTGGTGGACCTGATCGGGATCGAACCGATGACCTCTTCCATGCCATTTCTCAGATGAATTGTAAGTTAATGACTTTTGGAGGCCTCCGTCGCCCCGTAAGCCCCAAAAGCGCCCTTGGAACAGCTTATTGCTCCCTTATTGCTCCCAAAACCTGAGTCATTGCTCCCACGAGTTAAGCCCTTGATTTTGACGTATAGGGCTCGGGACAGCGAAATGGAAGCGGCATCGGTGTGACCCACAGATAAAAGCATCATGCTAGCCCATTGATAAAGAGCAGCGCGATTTAGGAAGCCGCTCGCTCGGCGGACGCTATGTGAGCTTAGAGGTGCATTTTCCAATGCTCAGGGAATCTCGTCTGGTTTCATAATTAGGCTGGTTTCGACCGTATTATAGCCGCATAACGGTCGTCGTTGAGTTCCAGCTCAGTCGCCACTTTGCCGCATGCCCGATCTTTATGAGAGGAGCGGGTCGCCCCTAAATCAATCGTAATCGGTGACATATTACACGGCAATCCAAAGGCGCAAGTTATTTATTTTCAATAAATAATGCCTACGACAATGTCACTTGTCGTTGGCGATCTCTGTGCTAGCCTGAAACTGTCAATTTTGCAGCAATTGCTGCAAAATTAGGTGCTGCGACCCAAGGAACGCCACAGGAGACATCGGATGCCGTGTAGACAAACCCAGCTCCCCCCCTTTATCGGAAAAATACCGTCTGGAGTACGTTGTGGCTGAACTAACCGCTCTGCCCTCCGGTTACCCGGCACTCCTGGAAGAGTTGAAGGTCAGAATTCGAGCTGCGCAGTTGCGCGCCGCTCTGACCCTTAATCAGGAGACCATCCTACTCTACTGGTCCATTGGGCAAGACCTCTCCTCCCGCTTTGCGGCTGAGGGGTGGGGAACAAAGGTGGTAGACCGGCTGGCGAAGGATCTCGGGACGGAGTTTCCGGGGGTGGAGGGCTTCAGTCTCCGCAATCTTCGCTACATGCGTTCCTTTGCCGAAGCCTGGCCCGATTCCAAAATTTTGCAGCTTGCTGCAAAATTGCCTTGGGGTCACCATATGGTCCTGCTCGACCGGCTCAAGGATGGGCAGAGCCGAGACTGGTATCTACGCGCCTCCATCGAGTATGGCTGGAGCCGAAATGTGCTGACTCACCAGATTTCAACACAGCTGCGGGAGAGGGAAGGGAAGGCTCTGACCAACTTCGCTCGGACCCTGCCGGAGCCGGATTCCGACCTTACCCAGCAGATTCAAAGATCCCTATTCGTTCGAGTTTCTTACCCTGAGTTCCACCGCGAAAGAACGGGAGCTCGAGCGCGGGCTCCTCAAACATCTTCGCGACCTTCTATTGGAGCTGGGCCGCGGATTCTCCTTCGTCGGCAGCCAGGTGCCGTTGGAGATTGGCGGTGAGACCTTCTATATTGATCTGCTCTTCTATCATCTTCGGCTGCACTGTTACTTCGTGATCGAGTTGAAGACGGGAAAGTTCAAACCCGAATGGGCGGGCAAACTCAACTTCTACCTGTCTGCGGTGGACGATCTGTTCCGCAACGGGCCGGATGCCGCGACCATCGGTCTGCTTCTCTGTGAGACACACAACAGCGCCGTGGCCGAATATGCTCTCCGCGACATAGCGAAGCCGATCGGCGTATCCACCTACCGGGTGACCAGAGAACTGCCGGCGCCGGTCCGGGATGAACTTCCGACGGTGGAGGATCTGCAGGAAGTGGTCGCAAAACTCCGCTCAGAGATGGAAAAGCTGCGGCAGGAGGAGCGGGATGAATAGTTGCGTCTCGATGATTGCCGAAAATCGAATTGTTGCCACGTCGTGGCGCCCATTGTGCAGCAGCTTGTTGCACAATGGGCGTCTCGCGAGTGATAGAGAGGTCGGCAGGCAATGAGTACTTCTCTGGTTCAAGTTGAAATGCCGCCCATAGAGCCACCTTTCGCCCTCACGCCAGCCCAGACTATTTTGCGGAAGATGGTTCTCGACTCTGTAAAATCCATCCACTCCAAGCGCAACTACGCGAAAGCGCTCGATGATCTGTTTGCCTTCTGTGCCAGCCGACCTCTCTCGCGTGCGCTACTGATGGAGTACCGGACGACTATGGACCATCTCTCTCCATCGACCGTCAACGTTCGCCTGTCAGCAATACGGAAGCTGGTCGGCGAAGCGCAGCGCAATGGGATGATAGGTCTCGAAGAAGCCACTAATCTCACGGACGTTCCCAATGTCCCGCAGAAGGGAACTCGGCTGGGTAACTGGCTCACCCGCGAACAGGCGAAGGAGCTTCTGACGGTACCCGATCGCTCTAAGCTCAAGGGAAAGCGGGACTACGTCATCATCGCGCTCCTGGTGGGCTGCGCTCTGCGCCGGCGGGAGTTAGCAACGCTTAACATCGATGATATTCAGCTTCGGGAACGAAGGTGGGTGATCATCGATCTCCGCGGCAAAGGCGGACGCATCCGAACGGTAGCGGTACCAATCTGGGTAAAGCAGGGAATCGATGCCTGGATTTCGGCCGCGAAGATAGAGAAGGGCAGACTGCTTCGTCGGCTTTCGAAATCGGGAAAGATCGTTGGTGAAGAATTGGGAGACTGGGCTATCTGGTCGGTAGTTGAACAGTCATCGAAGCAAATTGGGATTGAGCATTTCGGCGCTCACGACCTCCGCCGAACCTGCGCCAAGCTCTGTAGAAAAAGCGGTGGGGATCTGGAGCAGATCAAATTCCTGCTCGGTCATTCATCGATTCAGACCACCGAACGCTATCTTGGTTCGGAGCAGGATATAGAGATCGCGGTCAATGATAATCTTGGGCTCTAGTGGTGAAGATAACTGCGTTTGACGCCAGCCATATACCCTTCTGCAGTCGCTTCATAATGGCTGCGATATAGTTGCGATATCCGATATCGCAACCGAGATCAGCGGGACAGGCTAGAATGTCGTTTTTGCTTGCTTGGGCAGTCCTTTTCAGCCATTCTGAGTAATAACTTTGGCGGAACCTCATCCACCTCTACAATGTAGCTTGAGGAATTATCTGGCGTAGCGATTGTGCCAGTATTTGTCGCTCCGTCACTAGGTGCCTGAGTGTAGCTTCGCTCTTTTATATGGCGTAAGTTTTGCGCGGTAAATGGCGCATTTCCGGGGCAAGTGGCAGTAGGATACCTTTGCCGCTATCTTTTATCGCGAGAGAAACGAATGTGACTTGGTATAAGTTGCTCATTTATAGTGGCTTAAATAGGCAAATTGGAGAATTAAGCCAGACGCGCTGGTGGGGAGCTCACGCCAAATAGTCTGCAAACATTTACGCCATATAATTTGCAAAACAACACTATTTGGCGTAACGCGTGATTTGAGGTGGCAAGCGCAAAATTGCGATAGTGGCTGTTCATCGCTTAAGTCTATGATTGCGCACGACAGATGCAGGCTTTCTACTTAAGGCTCGTTCGATCAAGGTCAGAACGAAATGCCAAAACTTACGCCAAATAGCTCTGAAAGACTACGCCAAATAACTCTGAAAATGACAGGCATGGCCATGGAACTTGCTTGGTTCTTCCCAAACGGTAACCGGAAGGATTCAAGGACGTGTCGTGCGAAGGGCTTTGGAAATTGGGTGTCCGGTTTCCCAAAGGCAGCTGAATTCGTCCAAGAAATCCTTCCCCGCATGTGATCCCACGCTGTCGACTGAGAACGAACTCTTCGTAAAGGGCAGCGGCTTCACCGAACCCTGATAGCGGATATGACTATGCAACACGGCATCATCAAGAATCAAACCTCGAAATGAGCGCTGCACCGAGTACGTGCGGCAGTGTGCATCAGGGTCCAAGCCGGCCTTGCTGAGTATCTCCCAGGCATGCTCTATGGAAAGTCGGAGTTGCTCTCCAAAATCAATATCTTGATGTGCCGAAGAGATAACGTGAGGATCCGCATCGGGATCAAGAAACAGGCAGCGAAATTCGAAGCCTTTCTTGATCCGGTCCGGCAATGACACGAGGAAATCTAAGTGATCTTTATCGAAAAGCTTCCGATTTTTTCGGCCAAAAATGAGAAGGCGCTTCTTCGCTATGGAACTGGCCGCCTCATAAAGGGCGTGACTCTCAAATCCTTTTTCGAAGTGCACGGTGGTCAACCAGACAGGCTTAGAAAACTCGTCTTGCTTCCTTGCGAATGCCTTCAACACAGACGGAATCGCTACCGCACCTAGCGGCGTTTCTTCGATTTTCTTGATTTCAAGTCGAAGCTTCGGCCAGTATTTATCGAATCTGTCATCCACATATTTGATTGGGTCGGCGCCTTTACCCACGGCCGAGTTCAGGGTGGTGATGAGCTTGCGGATACCTGCTTTGCTGGTATCTGTTCCCTGAAATTGCTGAAGCGGACCTAACAGTTCGGGAACGCCGAGGAACAAAGGACAGATCTTCGCGGTGTCTCGCATCGCGCCCAGAATGACACCCGCTTCAAATGAGAGCCAAGCTGAATCGGCATTCTCAGGAGTGACACAGACCACCCCAAACCTACACTGAAGCAGTGATGTCCCAATGGAGCTATACCAAGGCGTCCCAATAGGGATGTCATCTGCGGACATCCAGAAGTTCACATTAGGCAGTACCAGAGGTATCCAATCAACGAGTGCCTGACCCAACACCTGGCTTCGTTTTTGAGACCAGCTGACGAAAATCTTTAGGCGCATGAAATCTCAGTCCCCTCCACCGATCTGGTCGAACACTAAAGCGAGCTTCTCGGATAATGGCGCGTAATGCGTCATGAACTTCTGGCATGGTAGGATATCCGCTCGAAGAACGCATCCGAAATTATAGAGGATACGGCGCCCTTGCCTGACTCACCAATTGTCGTTCGCGGCTGGATCACGCCCGCAGTACGTTGGGTGGTCTCATTCTGCTCGTCAGGTGGGCGTCTTATCCTCCCCAAAGCCGAGCTTCCTCAGTCGAGTTCTTCATCTGACTTTGCTGCGTCGGAACGCCGAGCAAAATGGGTCGATACTTTCGTATTTGGGTGTTTATCGCTGGAGTGTCTGGCACTTCTGCTGGAGGCGTCAAGCGCTGGCGCAGCTTTGAAGTGGACTGCGATGCTACTCGTCTCTTGGCGAATCGTGGACGTGGTTGCAGCCGATATCAAGATGTGCATCTTCGATCCCTTCGATCAAGCTGTACGACTCGGACAAAACCAAAAACGGTACGTGTCGACGACACCAACCCGCGTCATCCTTCTTGGCATTCTCAACTACATCGAGTTGCTCGTGAGTTTTGCGTGCATTTACTGTTTTGACAACAAATTGATCGCCCAGACCAGCACAACCATCGGGTGGGAGACTGGCAGCCTGGGAGTTTTGGAACGAGCTCTTCATCTCAGCATCGTCACTCAACTGACCATCGGCTTCGGTGATCTTGCTCCTACGGGCTGGCTTCGTCCGGTGGTGTGGCTTCAGGGCGGTTCAGGCCTGGCACTCATAGCACTGTTCATTACTCGATATCTTTCCATGCTCCCCGTAGTCCCCTAGTACCCGGAAGCCAAGCCTCGCTGGCATTCGTAATAGCTAGGCTCACGGCGACGCATTTGACGGCTTTCCTTACGCCGGTCTGTTGGAGGTGCTTTGTGCCCTGATCGCTTACGCGTATCGCGATATGATCCCCCGGAGTAGAGTGGAGGGTTTGTTTCTATATGAACTGATGCCCTTAGCGGAATCCTTTGACACGATAATCGTGCATTGCATAAATGGCAGTAAAAAACCTTAGTTAAGGACGACCGACCAAAATGAACGACCCGAAAGGCTCAGTCTGGCGCAAATGGGATTTACACGTCCACACCCCCGCATCGTTGATTCATCACTACGACGGAACTGATCCGTGGCCACAGTTCCTGAATGAACTGGCTAATCTTCCGCCGGAATTTAAGGTCATTGGGATCAATGACTACATGCTTTTAGATGGCTACAAGCGGATTCTGGCTGAGAAAGCGGCGGGAAAGCTCACCAATATCGATCTGTTTCTCCCATTTATCGAATTCAGATTGGATAAGTTAGGCGGAAGCCAGAACCACCTGAGCCGCGTTAATTAGGGGACACCTCAAGAAACGGAAATTTATGTACGCTAAGGCGCGCCAGACGCGCTGGTGAGGAGCTCCCGCCAAATAGTCTGCAAACATTTACGCCATATCGTCCTCGTGTTACCAGAATTGACCCCCCAGATGAGATTAAGAACAGGTTCTTGTCATAAGCGCCATCTCCGCCGACGTCAAGAAGGCCGGAATTGTTTAGTTCAACACTCGTGACTGCAATCGGTCTGCAACTGTTCGTCCCGCCTGGAGTGGCATGAATTTCGCTGCTATCTATTTCAACAATTGCGCCCCGCTCTGCCACGAGTGTGTCAGCCGTATCTTGATTCGTTAAAGCTATCCTGCTGAGGTAGAAACGGCGTTGTCCATATCAGCGACACTTCAATCGACAGCGATGGCGACGACCTGATGCTATCCGGAGGGTCCGCCAACATTGAAGCGTGTACGTTTTCTGCTCGTTTGTACGCAATCACTGCTGACGAAACTCACGCAGTTTCCTGTCGTGTGCATGGGCAGAGGAACGTAAATTTTCCGGAGTCTTTGCGTAGCCAGCTTCGTCACCGTAACCAATCGTAATGTATTTCGACATGAACTCCCCCTTTCCTTCTTGGACGCTGTGTCCTGTGTTGCTGTTCTGCCTACTGTCATTTTGATTTGAGGCAATCTCGAAGACAGCGGTTTTCAGTAATGGCTCCAGACATCGCCAAGGTCGATGCCAATCGTCATCTCAACCTTGGCCTGCCTGTATGGAACTTCAGCAATGAGGTGTTGCGCTGGCTTCTTCATGGGAGCAGTCTGCTCCCCCTGCGGAGGACCTGCTCATCCCATTTATCGGGACCAATTCAACCTCGTAGGCGCACAAATTCCGAGTTGGCCCCCTTCCCAAACAGGATAAACTGGTTTTCACAGACCGAGTTGACACGCGTTATACGGTTATCTGGAGATTAAGAATGCCAGTCGTCGGAACATGCCCTTTGTGTCAAACCGAGAACGTTCTCCTCTGCCGGTCCCATTTGGAGTTCCCTCGGTTTGTCTATAAGGCACTTCGCGACGAGAACAACGCACTTAACAAGAATCCAATTCATATCACCCGTGAGGGCGTTGAGCAGACACAGCGGCAAAATTGGCGTCATCTGCTGTGCAGGATGTGCGAGAACGAGCGCTTTAACGGGCTTGGCGAAAGACACGTTGCAAGAATCAGTCTAAAAACCGACGGGAGCTTCCCGTTGATGGACATGATCCGCGATCGGCTCCAGAAGAGCGATGGGCGAACGCGATATTACGATGCGACCGACACAGCTGTTCCCCATCAGCAGTTGGTCTACTTTGCCTTGTCAATGCTTTGGCGATCGATCTTCATTCATGAGCGTGAGAGACCGATCCGTCTTGGCCCCTACGAAGAATCGATTCGTGAATACCTCCTAGGCGGACCTCCGCCGCAGGATGTATCCATACACGTTATCGTCCGGAACACCTCACCCCTCACTCAGACATCGCACAGCATGTATCTCAGAGCAAAAGGACTGGTCGGGCGTGTCTATGCGTTTAGTATTCCGGGGATAACGTTTCACATCACCTTGGGAAAACATCGGTATGACGAAACCCGAACTGGCTGTTTACTTCATGGAGAGGAAAAGCTCATTCTCGAATCCCTCGTTATTGAGGAAGCTCTGGACGAGCAGACCCGCAGGCAAGTCCGGAAGGCAGAAGAAGGCGGAAAGATTCGCGTTTTCGTGTGATGTAGCGGTGGATTGCTGCGATGCGATTCATAAATATAGGCAAGTAACGATAAACGCGTTTATAGGGACTGACCGCTCCCAGCAAGAAGTAACGTCCAATCTGCACCGTGATGCATCCAATGCGGCAAGGAGCAACAATGAACATTTCAGGCAACACAATCCTCGTAACCGGAGGAACCAGCGGCATCGGCCGCGCTCTTGCTGAGGCGCTGCACGGCAAAGGAAACAAGGTCATCATCGCTGGACGACGGCAGGCGTTGCTTGACGAGGTCACAGGCCGCAATCCCGGAATGGTCGGTATCGCCGTGGACCTGAGTGATCCTGCGGCCATCGCAACATTCGCCGAGTCTGTGAAGAGCCAGTTTCCTGAACTGAATGTTCTGGTCAACAACGCAGGCATTGCTGGCCACGAGGACTATACGGCGGATTCTATCGACCTGACGCGCGCTTACAGCACGATTCAGACCAACATCACCGGCGTCGTGCAATTATCGGCTGCTTTGCTCCCCACATTGCGTGCTCAGCCACACTCCACGCTGATCGTGACCACCTCAGGGCTGGCGTTCGTTCCCTACCCGCCAGGTCCGGTTTACAGCGCGACCAAGGCTTTCATGCACAACTGGCTTGATGCGCTTCGTGTGCAACTGCGGAAGACCAGCGTTGAAGTGCTGGAGCTCGCGCCGCCTTACGTACAAACAGAGCTCGGCGGTCCGCAGCAGGCGAGCGATTCGCGTGCGATGCCTCTCAAGGATTTCACCACGGAGGTTGTGCAGATTCTGGAAAGCAACACCATCGAAAAGGGAGAGATTCTCGTCGAGAGAGTGAAACCTCTGCGCACTGCCGAGAAGGATGGCAAGTACCAGGAGTTCCTCGACATGTTCGCCGGCATGCACGATTAAGTGACTGAGCCGGTCGTCGTATCAGATGATCGGTCACCGGTTCCTCAGGTTTCTCGTACCCCCTCAACTCGAAATCTCGGCCGCCGCAAGGGGCTTGTAACGGATGTCTCAGGTCCACAGCGTAACGCATGTCCCGGTACACTCACCCCCTTAGCGAGGCTTGTCTTCCTTATGTGCGTGCGTCAGCACACATGAATTTCAGGGTCGCGTTGCGGCAGGAACAGGCCGCCGAGGTGGGAAGCGGAGAACGCAAAGCCGTCCTAGCGCGGGAGGAGACCCCTCCCGCAACTCAGGCCGATGTTTTAGCGAGACACTGAGTATAGCTTGGGTAGGTATGTGGCGTAAGTCTTTGGGCGCTCTTTGGCGTAGATCGGCCTCAGACGCATCTCGGGTTGCCGGCCGGCGTTCTTAGATTGTCTCCCTCAAGCACCTCATTCCATAGGTGAAGCGGAGGACGCTCGTCTAGGCGGTCCCTTTGTGGACGCCACTCCTGGATGTCTCTTACGCCACTTATCGCTCAAATCTTTACGCCAGATAGCTCCCAAAGCAACAGGCTGGCGACGCGGCCGAATTTGTCTGAAGAAGCCAAATCAGATACCTATACATTGACCACTCCATCGGGTGAACAACATCGGTTCACCGGGATTGTGAATGTGGCGCGTTGGACAACGGCTACTGCTTTTGCGTTTTGAACGCATCATTGATCTGTACTGTGTAACTGTTGCGACGATCAGCGAGATAGCGATGGACATCTGAGATGACAACCGATCCTTCTCCTACCGCGGAAGCAACTCGTTTGACCGAGTTCGCAGGCTCGACACGTTGACTATTAATTTAGAAATGTCTCCAGAGCTTCTGTAAGTTCCTCAGGGTTTTCTTCTGCAATCCAATGTCCGCTTTGTGAAATTTGAAGGCCTCTGACGTTCTCCGCAACTTCACGCATCATCACTTCGACGCCAACACTGGTGTTACTTATTGCACCGAAAAGGGCAAGAACGGGGATTTGGAGCTTTCCGTTCTGTGCAAGTGCCGATCGATTGTCCAGTCCGTCCTGGTCGAAGGCTCGGTAGAGTTCAAAACCTGCTCGCATCGCTCCCACAGCGCTATAGGCAGACGTGTATATGTCCAGATCATCCTCACTGATTGCGGAAGGGTCAAAGATGCGAGAGTTATAGAACAGTTGTAGGTACTGGCGTTCTCGCGCCGCAACGAGCATCTCGGGAACATCGCGGGCGCCGTGAAAGGCAAAATGCCACACACGAGGATCGACGCGAAGCTTGTCGAAGACCGATGTCCCCGGTAAAGGCGCATCCATCACTACAAGATGAGACACCTCATCACGAAACATCTCCGCAAAAGCGTAAGCGACCATGAGCCCAATATCATGCCCAACCAGGGCAACCGGGCCTTGGATTTGAAGATGTTCTCTCAACAAACGATGAATATCCCCTGCCATAGTACGTTTGTCGTATCCGCCCGCTGGACGTGAAGAGTTTCCTGCCCCGCGATAGTCCGGCGCGATGACGCGAAAGCCCGCTGAAACGAGGTTCGGAATGACGTGACGCCACTCCCACCATGTCTGCGGAAAGCCATGCAGCAGAACGATCGTTCGTTCTCCTTCGCCCGCCAAGACGTAGTGCAATCGTAGCCCCGGTTCAATTTGGGCCATGCCATGCGTAATCGAAGATTTTCCTAGTTCTGGAGGCATTGTTCTCCCGTACTTTCAGCATTTTTCGAGCGAGCGCATGACCCCGTCTATTTATTGCGGGCGGCATGAACGCATAGCGTTTCCATAACGCAAATCTTTCTGACCAATTTCATTTGCCCTTTAGTGTTTCCTCGTCGCTAGAAGAGGAGATGATAACTGAATCGATATCGATCAAAACCGTCGAAGAACCCGACAAGACGGTAGTCCCGTCATCTCTGCGACTCACAACACGTCTTCGGGTCGGGAACCAAAAGCCATCGAAGCAGCGGTAGTCGTGACAATAGTGAGCAACGGTTCCCTTTGCCACGTCGGTAAAGTAGTCGTGGCGCTGTAGAAAGCCCTTATTGTCAAAGTAGAACGTCTGCTCCTTAGAATGCGTGTCGATATCGGCGGGAAATTCGGCCTTGATGCTTCGCCAGATCTCGCCACTCTCGATGTGCTCAGCCCCTTCCGTACATACGATGCCACTGTTCATCAGAAAGAACGGCATCGTGAAGTAGTTCCAAAAAGCATAGGCGATGAAATACAGGAACTGTAGATCATTCCATGGCGTCGATCTGATGTGCCCGTCGTATGCATGTTTGGGATCGAGCAACTCATCGTTTCGTTTACCGTCGTCTGACTGGAGCCATACCTGAGAGGGGACAAACAGACCCCGCGTGCCATTTCGCGGAAACGGAACTAGTTCAACTGAAGGCGCAATCGGGTCGATGATGACATGAACATCTCGAAGACCATCGGGATAGCCTTTCAGTTCAAAGAGAGAGCCGGAAAGCCTAAGTCGTACATCTAAGCGTGTCACTTTCCGCCAACGGTCGAGCCCTCCATTGGCGTCAAGAGCTAGGTTTAAAAGTTCGATCACTTGATGCTCCTCTTCTGCTTTCATCAGCCATTGGATGCGAGCGGTATCTTAGAGAGGGGTGGTGTCGAGGAGTATGGTCCCTTGGATCTCACGATCTTCCAACAGGCGATGTGCTTCTGCTGTCTGGCTCAGCGGAAGCACACGAGCTATTGAAGGACGGAGCTTCTCTTCCAACGTGGCCTTCACAAGAAACTCCATCCCTGCCCGGATCAACGCAGGCTTGGCCAGAAAGACCGGAAGATACAGACCTGTCATTGTTTGAGACTTCTGCATGAGCCGACGTGGAGCAAACGGCTGCCCGGGTCCACGCGTTGATCCGAAGATAATGTAACGGCCAAATGGTGCGAGGCACTCAAAGTTCTGTTCGAAGATCTCGCCGCCAATCGATTCAAGGAGTACATCCACTCCCTGTCCGCCCGTCTTCTCCAGCACATGTTTTGTCCAATCTTCTTGCGTGTAGTCGATGGCTTCGTCCGCGCCTAGGCCACGAATGAAGTCCAGCTTTTCGCTTGTACTCGCAGTTCCCAGGACAATGCCGGCACCTAAAATCTTCGCAATCTGAACTGCGAGGCTGCCCACGCCTCCCGAAGCACCCTGAACCAGTACCGAGTCTCCCGGGCGAATTTGCGTGGAGGCCGTCAACAACAGGTATGCGGTGAGTCCTTGGTTGGGCAGAGCAGCGAAGAGATCAGCATCGGCAGAGTCAGGGATCTCGATGCATAGGTTGGTTTCAGCAACGACCTTTTGAGCATAGCTACCACCCCCCGGGGTGTAGGCCACTACTTTCTTGCCGATCAATCCCCGATCTTCCTCCGAACCGGCGCTGACTACCTTACCCACCGCCTGTAAGCCTGAGATATGCGGCAGTTCAATTCCTCCGACGTGGGTTTCCGGACGGTTATATGTGCCTTGCCGTTCCCGGATGTCGACATAATTCACGCTCGACCGTTCTACCTCGATGAGCACCTCCTTCTCCTGGGGCTTGGGTTCTGGCATATCGCCAAACTGCATTACATCGCGCGCCCCGAATTTCTCAAAAAATATCGCCTTCATGAGATCTCCTGAAATGGATTTGTTACTTGGATGCCTGAGAAATTGCCACGTCCGCAAGACCTGTGATGCCGGCGATCAACTGTTCGAGCTTGCGATCAAGTTCTATGGCGGCCATGCGTAGCGGAGGATTGTCAACAGTGACCATCAGAGTGGAGGGTCGAACGTAGTACAGCGTTGAACCTGACGTGTTTTCGACAAGCAACATCTCCACGGGAGCGAACAATCCCGCAGAAATATCCTCGCGCATCATCGTGATGGCAAATAGTGGATTGCCAAAGATGATACGCACTACACGCTGGCTAATGCCGTATTTCGCAATCCAAGTGCTGTGCTCGATCTGCGCAAACACCATGAAGCCGCTTGGGCCCACGAAACGCCTCGTCACCTCAGCGTCAAATTCCTTTGACGAAGCACTATTGGCCGCAACTTCATTGATGAGCGGGACGCTAGATTCTCCGGCTTGCTCGTGGAGTCGGCGCAACACTTCGTCGAATGCTAAGGTGCTATCGATCTGGAGTCGCACTCCCCTGAACTCGTGTGCAGTTTGGTTCGCTGTGTTCATATCATCCTTTCGCCATCCACACCTTCTGATGGGGTATCGCGTCATCTGGATGCATATACATCATGTTTTTCTATATATAAATTACGATACAATAGTGATGTGTATACATCACTTCCATCGGAAATAAACCCCTGCGCCTGTACGACGGTAAAGAAGTTGTCACGAGTATTGGGCCGATTTTACGACTCAAACATCTCTCCAGCCGGCGTAAACATCACGCAATTGGCTGTTCTCCGCTGTATCGCACGGCGGAGCGGGGAACCTTTGGTCCGCGTAGCTGAAGAGATGGAGATGGACCGAACGTCACTTTATCGCGCAATTGCTCCCATGATTCGAGACGGCTGGATTGCCTCCACAAGCGAGAGCCACGCTCGATTCCGCACAGCGACTGTGACAAAGAAAGGACAGCGACTCCTGACCGATGCAAACAAACGCTGGGAAGAAGTGCAGCACACCGTCATTGGCAAATTTGGACAGAAGAAGTACAAGGCGCTCCTGACCGAGCTGAATCGGTTGGCAGACTGCGCAGTTTAGGGGCGACCGAACTCATTTCCTTTGCAAAAAATCGGACTGAACACCACATCGAAGGCCCGCCTGCATCCAAAGTGATGAGGTGACGAATGCTTTTTTACCTGCAAATGAGATGGAATATCGAAGGCCGGATCTCCCTGAATGACGTCTTCGATCTCCAAAAGTCCGAAGAAGAAACTGTCGCAGGCCGCATCAAGGTTATAGGAATGTATAAGGTCGCAGCGCAGCGCCGGGTGATCGCAATCATCGACATAGAGAATGCCGACGAACTGGACCGCAATTTTATGGCTCGCTTGCCACTCCGCGAATACCTTGAATTGGAAGCAGTCTGGGCTTTGCGGACCTATGAAAGCTTTCTTGAGGATTGCAAATCTGGATTCAAGGATACCCATCCCCTAGAGCCGCAATCAGTCGTTTAGAAGCTTCCTGATCGGACAGGATGTTCATGAAGCAGCTAGTGACGCCGATGCCGGCAATAAATTCCCCCATCCGCGCGGAAAGCCGGCACAAGAGTCGAAGTCGAAATATCACTCCAGATGACTGATTCTGCATCTCAAATCTGAGGTTTGTTGATCGTGCACTTTGAGAAGACGGAGCTATTGAATATTGCGTTCGAAATGGCCGGGCCAGTGTCTGGATCGACCGTATTCCTGTTGCACGGGTGGCCAGATGCACCAGTCGGCTGGACGCATGTCGCTTCAAGATTACAGGGCGAGGGATTCAGAACGATAACCCCATATCTGCGCGGGTCATATCCCACTGAGTTCCTATCCCAGTCCACTCCCAGGTTTGCGGGAGCGGTGGCCATGGCCCAGGATGTGATCGACCTCGCAAATAAATTGAGAATTAAATCGTTCGCTGTTGTTGGACACGATTGGGGCGCACGTATCGCGTACACACTTGCAACGCTATTTCCAGAACGTATTCGAGCGATGGCCGCCCTCGCACTGGCATACCAGCCTCGCGGAGAGTTTCGCCTTGGAAGCTTCGCTCAGTCAAAGCAATTCTGGTATCAGTTCTTCCAATGCACAGATAGCGGAGCCGAGGCGGTGCGAAGAGATCCGATTGGATTCGCTCGAGTTCAGTGGGACACCTGGAGCCCCTCCGGATGGTTCACCGAGGAAGACTTTACCGCTGCAAGCAGATATTTCGAAAAGCCGGACTGGGCTGAAATCACCTTGAACGCCTATCGATCCAGGTATTTGAACGGCGAGGTAATCGATCACCGCTACGACGAACTTCAAGCGCTAATCAACAGCAGTGAGTCAATCTCAGTTCCGACTATCATGATCCAAGGTGCCTCAGATTTTTGCGACCTTCCCGCTGCTTCAGAAAATCAAGAAAAATATTTTCTGCGGCACTATAAACGTGTCGTTCTGGAGGGTATTGGCCATTTTCCGCATCGGGAAACTCCCGATGCAGTCGGCGAAGCTGTGTTACGCCTCTTGATCTAATCAGGCTTCAAATCCAGAGTGGCCACGTTTTTTTCAATTTAGGTGCACGGAGGACTGCTGAACGCGATGCTCGTTTGTGCTTCCTAATCCGTGGCCGCCGTGAGCCATCTCCTACGCCACTTATCTCTCAAATATTTACGCCAAACAAGTCCAAAAGCAACACATATGCGGCACGAATCATCGTGAAACCGTTGCTTCAAACCAAGGAATGATCGAAACGACAGTTTTGTAAGTTAGGAGCCTACTCTATATCCATCGAATGTGTCCTTTCTTATGACACCGGTAGACAATTCTCGAACACTCTCGCTAAAAGAGTGAATGGAACGACATTCGTTCCATCCACCCGAGCTCGCGACGATTACTCGTCGTCGGCTCCGTCCGAAGGATCATCTGCGGCCTCGACCTTCGAGAGCCGCTTGATGCTGATGGCGTGGATCTCGGCGATCCGGTGCTTGAAGGTGACACCCTTGACCTCATCTTCCACCTCGCGATAACGGAGGATGCCTTCCAAGGTAACCAGCTGCCCCTTTTGGAGAGTTTTGGCGAACTTCGAGAGATTCCTCCAGGCATCGACGCGATGCCATTCGG
>NZ_LMUS01000006.1:2348644-2487313 GCF_009765835.1 Granulicella sp. L56
CGACCCGAACTGCTATCAGGCCAAGGTCGCTGCTCATCTTGCCAAGCGGGTCGCCGCGAAGCCGCAGCTCGTCCAGATCAGCACCGCTTACGGCAAGCAGCAGGAAGGCAGTAAGGTCTTGCCCCGTAACCAATACACCGCCATTCGGGACGAGAAGCCGAAATCAAAGGACGAGGCAAAGCGGCCCGAGTTCAAGGTCTGCAAGTTTGCCACAGAGGCCATCATCGCCGAGGGCAGCGATGTTGGCACCGTCCACAAGGTCTGCGCCAATTCCACTTGCCCGGTACATCGTCCCAAGCAGGAGAAGAATCGTGACGATGTGAAATGGAAGGCAGAACAGGAGAAGCAGCGCAAGGAGCAAGCCATCGCCAACACCACGGGCATTCGCGTATTGAAGGTTATTGGAGACGCTGTCCCGGTACGACTCATGAAGAAAGACTTGCTCTTCGTTCTGATCCAAACGTTTCCGCTGTTGAACGAGTGGCAGTTGCAAACACTGGCGCGGCAGCATGGTATCCGCAAAGACCGGGAAACCGACATGCTGGACAAGATGTTTCCCGCTCTCCTGCGTCGTGCTGACGAGGGAACACTATCTCGTTTGCTTGTCGAGGTGAGTGTCGTCCTTGCCACTGGCCGAAACAACGGAACGAACGCTCTTCGCGAGGCAGCCACCGTTTACAAGGTGGACACCGATGCGATTACTCTCAAGGTCAAGCAGGAATTCGCTGCCAAGGCGAAGACCAAGAAGGAAACCAAACCGCCAACTTCATCCACGGGCAAGAGTCGTAGAGCAGCGTAGGAAACTTTGGGGAGCCGCGAGGCTCCCCACTTTTCTTGTTTGCATTCTCGGCTCCGCGCCGGGCAGCAGGGCGACGTTCCCCCTTCCTGCACCTGCCCCCTTTACTGCCTGCGGCGCTCTCGAGAGACTACCTGCGAGGTCGATTAGGTTTCGAAGATTTATAAGAAGCGCGGCGCCCCCAACCACTTTCGTCCGATAAACATCCTGACCCACAATCCAAGCAAACCCTGCCAGGCATCAACCGTACGTAAGATCTGTGCTCTGACCGACCTCGATGATATAGCCGTCAGGATCGCGGATATAGCAGCGGATCTCGCCGTACTTGGGGATCGGCTCCGTGATGAACTCTGCTCCGCGACTCTTCCACAGTTCATAGCGCGCTTGAATATCCGCAACCCGGAAATTTAAGAAACTGTTGAGGTGGTTCGGGTCAGGGACGCTGAGCGATACCGTCGGCTTATCCGGGGTTGGTCCGCCCCCCACGTTGATAATCATCCAGATATTCGCAAGCTGAAGGTACCCGGGCGCGTTGCCGTCGCCCCTGCTCAAGATGCGAGCACCGAAGACCTTCTCGTAGTAGTCCAGCGATCGTTGGATATCGGCCACGGTTATAAAATGCGCGATGCTCATCCCCTCCTTCGGGGGCATCTCATAGCTTTTCTGATCGATTTGTACATTACTCATTTGACGACTCCAATTCGGATAGATTTACCAGCAGGGGGAACCGCGGAACCAGCCCTTACTTACCGACTCACTTTTTCTTCTCGTTGAGTGCTTGTAGAAGAAGTTTCAGAACTGCTTCATCAGAGAACGGGTTCTGGCCCGAGATCAACTCTCGATCCTGAAGGGCGTAGCTCCCCCATGGAGCGACAACACTCACGTCGCCACCCGCCGTACGCAAGGCGAAGTCCGGGTAAAACAGAACCTTACCACCAATCTCAAGCGGCTCGCGCTGCTGCTCTTCCGCCGTCGCAAAGATAGTCATCTTATATCCGGCATAGATCCAGCCTTGAGCCTTGGCCTGCGCTCCGGCGACATCGCCCGCTGCCAGCGCGGCGACGAACTCCCACGAATTTGGAAGAGCCGATAGCAGTGAAATCGGGCCATGGCAGAGCACAGCCGTAGGCTTGGACGTTTCGTGAAAGTGTCTCAGCACGATGCCGGCATTGGGATCATCCAGAAGATCGATCATCGGGCCATGGCCGCCCGGAACGAAAACAGCGTCATATTGATCCAGGCCCGACGCGATGACATCCCTGATGCGAACTGGATCTCTGAGCCCAAGCAAGCCGTCGCGGAATAGCAGGTAGTCCTGCAGCTTGGCCGCGTCCCCGCCGAAAAAGCCGATGACCTCGGAATAGACATCCACCTGCGGCGTATTGCCGGTGGGGTTGGCGAAGGTGATCTCGTAGCCCTCCTCCATCAGGGCGCGAACCGGAACCGTCACTTCGTTGAGGTAGTAGCCGGCGCCGGTATAAATCTTGCCATCCTTCAAGGGCAAACCGCGACCGCTCGAGATCAATGCCAGGATTTTTCCTTTTGTAGTCATTTTGTTCTCCTCTTTAAATCGGTGAGTTATGCCATCGGGGATGGTCTCTAGGTTCCGGTTATGGCAGCGCGATCCGGTCCGCGAGTGCCTCGGCCCCAGCCACCGTGGTCATGGCGTCCACCAGTACCCGCGTCGTGCTGGCCGAAGATCGACGTCGACGTGGCCGGATCAACACCGAGCGGCTCACCAAAAGGCCTTGGCCGCTCGCCGACTATGGCCTTTCCCAGAGCGGTAAGGATGTTGACGCCAAGTGTATTCGACGTGATGCGGCGGTCATGGGCCTGCTCTCCTTAAGTTCATATGGCGCTCCTCGCCTGACCCAGGGCGCCTGTCGATTCAGGGCCTTGTGTGTCTGATTAAGCCTGACAAGAGAAGGTAGAACAATTGGACCAAGGTATCGGGCCACACCTTGGTATTGATCGACACGTTCGTCCAATAGATTCATCGTTGGGCTTCTGGCCTAATCGACTTTTACGGGTGTCATTTCGGGGAGAAGAAAAGATGTTGAATGGCAGGATGGTCATCTATGGGCGCGCGAATTCGGCCGCGGGTTATGAGATACGCGATTTCCTGACTCGTAACTGCTCTGACTATGACTGGGTCGAACTGAATACGGACGAGGAGGCCCAGAGGCTGGCAGGAGTTTTAGGACTCACAGACCCCAGGCTCCCACTCTGCGTCGTTAGCGAGAGTTTGAGACTGTATTGTCCTAGTCTGCGCGAACTGGCGACGGCCCTGGAGTGGTTCAAAGGACCGAAGTACCAGTGCTACGACCTGGCGATCTTTGGCGCGGGACCGGCGGGTCTGAGTGCCGCTCTCTACGGTGCGTCTGAAGGGTTGCGAACTGTACTTTTTGAGAAGACTGCAGTCGGTGGGCAGGCTGGCAGTACCTCAAAGATTGAAAATTATATGGGGTTTCCGGATGGAATCAGCGGATGGGAACTCGCAAGCAGGGCGCGCCGACAAGCGATTCGAATGGGAGCAGAGATCATCGTAGGTATCGAGGGAGTGGCCGGAGAGCATCAGGATGGCTGGCAGTTAAGCTGGTTCGCCAGCGGCGAGCGGATCGCTTCGAAGGCCACGATCTGCGCCACCGGCGTCGAATACTCGCGGCTTGGGCTTGAACGAGAGGGTGATTTTCTGAATCGTGGCCTCTACTACGGTGCCGGCTCCAGCGAAGCTGGAATCTGCAAGGGACATGTCGTGATTGTGGGCGGCGGGAACTCCGCCGGCCAGGCTGCGTTGAACTTCGCGCGGCAGACGCAGGTAACGATGCTCGTCCGAGGGGAGTGCCTTAAAGATACGCTTTCGACGTATCTCCTAGAGCGCATTGAAGACACCTCGTCGATTACGGTGCTGACGAGGACTACGTTGATCGAACTCGAAGGGGATGATGCGTTGGAGAGAATTACGTATCGCAATGAGACTTCCGGCAAGACGGCAACCATCGAGACGCATAGCGTTTTCGTTTGTATCGGAGGCAGGCCTCGCCTCGAATGGGCAAGACCTGGGGTGCTGCATTGCGACCCAGCGGGCTACATTTTGACGGGCTCGGATCTCAACCGGTCGAGCCTGTCAGCGGAGATGTGGGCAGATGGTCGAGCACCACTCTTCATGGAATCGAGCATCCCAGGCTTATTCGCTGCCGGGGATGTCCGTCATAACTCGACGAAAAGGTGTGCGGCGGCAGCGGGAGATGGTGCAACCGCAGTCGCTATGGCCCATCAATTTCTACTTTCCGTGAAGTATCGGCTTTACGGTACTTCGCGGTCTGCGTTGAGATGATGCCGGGACTTTCTGAGATGGCGGACTACACGGCTGGAACCCAATTCCAGGGACTGATGTCCGGGCTGGCGGAGCGCCCGATATTCTTTATGCTGAATCATTGCGGCAGGCAGGTTCAAGTGAAAAATTGCGCCGCGCCCGACGGCTCTCTCGGCCCACAAGCGTCCACCATGAGACTCAACGATTGATCGGCTGATTCGAAGACCCATGCCAGTGCCGTTAGGTTTAGTCGTAAAGAACGCGGCAAATATCTGTGCCTCCAATTGTGACGGGAGCCCTATGCCCGTATCACTGAATGAAACAAGAATCTGCTCGTTCTCAGCTCGTTGCGACTTGATGACCATTTCTCGTATTCCATCAACGTCCTTCATCGCCTCGATACTATTGACGATTAGATTCATCGCGACCTGTTGCAATTGAACGCGATCCCCGACGATTTGAGGAAGATCGGCTGCCAGTTCAGTCCGGACCGATATGTTGTACCGCATCGCTTCGTCGCGCAGGAGGGCGACCGTTTCTCGAACGATTTCGCTTACATCAAGTGTCTCCTGCTTCAAGGATCCTTTCTCGAATTGCGATCGAATCCTGCCGAGAATCTCAGCGGCACGTTGTCCGTCTCTCACCATTCTGGCGACAGCCTCGCCCACTTCATTGAGATCGGGCTTCTCCCGCCCGAGCTTTCGGAGAGAGACATTTCCGTTGGTGATGACACCGCTGATCGGCTGACTGATTTCATGAGCCAGGGAAGCTGCTAACTCTCCCATGGTTGTGACCCGATTGATGCGGGCGAGGTCGCTCTGCGCCTGGCGCAGAGCCTCTTCGGTGCGCTTCTGATCATCGATGTCGGTCGTCGTACCGACGAATTTGAGGACTCGCCCTTCCGCATCGCGCAAAACCACGGCTTGTTGGAGATGCCAACGATAGGTGCCGTCCTGAGCGCGGAGAGACCGAGTCTCGAATGCAAAATTTTGTCCCGAATGCACGCCATCCCAAAAGCTTCTGACTGCTATGTCCCGGTCGTCAGAGTGGACTGCGGTCATCCAAGCCTCGGGATGCGACTGGACGAAGTCACGGGTCTGACCCGCGAATTCAAGCCAAACGTGATTCACAAAATCCGGTGTCCCATCGGGCCTGAGCGTCCAGGCGGATACGGGAAGATTCTGCAGCAGTCCAACCTGGAGCTGCAGATCGGCATAGAGACGCGTGTTCTCCAGCGAGACCGCTGCTTGTGCCGCCAGCAGATCTAAGACCGCGATTCGAGCCGCGCTGAATGCGTCTGTCAGCAACGTGTTCTCAAAAAGGAGAATCCCAATCAACTCATCTTGCTTGATCAAAGGAAGGCAGAGGACCGACTTCGATTGTCTCTTGCGTAGATAGTCGTCGGCGGAGAACAGGTTAGGCTTGCAGGCATCCGCGAGAGCCACGCTTTCACGCGTACGGATGACATGATGGATGAGCAATTCGGGACAGTCCATCCTGGTAATCGGCTTTTGACGCAAAGCGACTTCTATTTGATCGCCGGTCGCTCTCGCCTCCGCCTCAATTAGATATCCATCCTCAGACGGTAGGACCAAAAGGCCACGGTCAGCGCCCGAATTTTTCATTGCAATCTTCATTAGCCGCTCGATCAACCTGGGCAACATGATCTCGCTGGACAAGGCCCGGGAGGAATCAGCAATGTCTGCGAGCATATTGGCGCGGGCAACGCCAGCATAGAGCCTCGACGTTTCGGCAAGTAGAGCGATCAAAACAACTGTCGAGGTGAGGAGAGAAAACAGGCGGCCGGTATAAAAACCAAGAGAAGCCGTGCGCGGCCCACGTCCGCCGATCAGTGCTGTGATCGTCAGCTCTACGATCATGGCAAGCATGACTACCATGAGCCATTGATCCAACACTGAGCGCCTAAAAGTCCACAGCAGGGAAAGCGCAGCTGCGCATATCAGCATGGTGATTGCAGTGAGCCATCTCCCTCCTATCGGATCTACGGGCGGCAGTAAGGCGAGCCATGCGATGCAACTCACGAGGGCTAATGCGCCCAGACCTCCGAAGGTAGCTGCGATCTCTGTTGACGTAGGCGGGCCAGTCTTCGTACGGTCTTTCTCCCTAAGCCATATATATACAAACAAAGCCACGGGCAGGCCAAGATGCCACAACAGATAGATTCTGAAATTGGTGTGGGGACTTCCGCCTAGATTTCCTGTCGGCGAGATAACGCCCGGGAAGGTCAGCCCGTGTACGACGACCAGCGCTGCTGAAAAAAGATATCCGCACGCCAGCGCCCTGAGCGCTTTCAAGCGAGTGATTGAGAACTGCGCCAAAAGGAGGGCTGCGGTAATGAGGTCGGCGACAGAGATAACCGCGTCGAACGCGGTAATGAAGCCATTAACCAGCGGCAGCGGTCTGGCCGCGAAGGGAAGCAAAACGATCAATCCGAAAAGCAGAACTATCGCCCCGGCAAGTGCCATCCGCGTCTGCCGCAGCGTCGGCGGTAAATAGGCCAGCGAAATTGGAGGATGGTCGGCGCCAATTTCCTTCGAGCTGAGTTCGGAAGATATTCTCACTCGCGTACCTCGCCGCTGGGCCGTCAGGTGTAACCGGCACTCTGTGTAGTTCAACACAAACGGAAGATTTGTCGACACAAGAATAACCGAAAGTTGGAAAAGATTCGCTTTGAAGCGGATGTGGGGTTGAGCTGCCTTCGGTCGGGAGGCATTTCCACGCTGCCGCGTGCCCATCGCCAAGCTCGCTATCTATTTGTGAAGTCGCCAATGTCAGCTATCCGACATGTGAATTTCGGGATTGTCACAAGACTGCTAAATTATCCAGTTCCCGGCCGGTCGATGTTTTCGCTTTCCCATCTCTGATAAGAGGCTGACCGCACGCTTAAGTGTTTGGTTTGACATACGCGTCGCAACTACAGACGCTAGCTAGCCATACGATTCAGCAGGCTGGTCGCATCCGCAACGAGCGACGCGACGAGCTCGGAAGCGCTGTGGTGCCGTAAGAGACTTATACTCTGTCCTGCCCATAGTTGCATCAGTTCCGCTTGACCCTGTTTCTGAGCCTCGGCGACGACGGTCTTCATGAGGGACCGCTGGAGTGGGTATGGAAGAACCGCAAGGTTGCCCGTCTCTAATTCATCCATCAAGCGATTTCTGATTCCTCGCGCGAGTCTGCCGGTAAAGGTCTTGGTGAGATCTGTATATGCGCCGTTGCGGCCGAAGAGAGCGGCTCGATGTTGAGCGCTGGCTCCAGATTCATCGCATGCGAGGAAGGCCGTTCCTATTTGTACGGCTTCGGCGCCGAGTGCGAATGCTGCCACCATGCCTCTGGCATCGGCAATGCCGCCGGCTGCGATCACGGGAGCTAGAACGGCATCGACCACTTGAGGAATGAGAGAAATTCCTCCGGTTAGAGATCGCTCGGAGGAACGGATGAAAGAGCCGCGATGGCCGCCAGCTTCAAATCCGGAAGCGACGATAAGATCGACCTCTGCAGCATCGAGGGCCATGGCCTCTTCCGGTGTCGTCGCCGTCCCCATCGTAACGATGCCGAGGTGTTTGCATTCGTCGAGGACTTCCCTCGGGGGAACTCCAAGAATGAAACTGAAAACCGCTGGTTTGGATTCAAAGACGGCGCGAATCTGCTCGTCAAAATTTTGTGGTTTGAACTCTGGTGGCGGGGGCGGGTCGACACCGAGTTCGACGTAATATCGGCTGAGGGCGGCGACGCTTTCCTTGATGGTTTTGCGCGAAACGCTCTCGGCGCCATCGTCCGCCATTGATAGCCAGAGGTTGATGGCAAATGGTTTCTTCGTTATCGCTTTGATCTCGCTTACGATGTCTTTGATTGCTGTGCCGGACTGTCCGTGAGCACCATACGATCCAAGACCGCCTGCGTTGGAAACAACGGCAGCGAGCAGTTGGGTTGAGATTCCGCCCAACGCTCCCTGAATGATTGGATACTCGATGCCGAGGAGAGCAGTTGCTCTTGTGGATGTCCAACGCGGGGCAGGTTCGTTCGCGGCACTCATTATGTATCTCCCCTGAGATTTTAGATCCCGCTGCCGAGACCAACTGTCTCTGCGTTACGAGATGACAGCCGCGCCTGCTTTGCTGACGACTTCGTCCTGGGAATCTGTGCCTCCCGAACAGCCGACTGCGCCGATGATTACACCTTGATCGATCAGTGGAATGCCACCTCTGGATGCAATGATTCCGTCGAACGCGAACAGGTAGTTGAGGTGCATGAGTTGGACACCGTCTTCGAAGATTTTCGTCGGACGCCGAAAGGTCGCGGATGCGCGCGCCTTGTGCTCTGCAATCTTGATCGAGGCAAGCATTGCGCCGTCCATGCGTTGAAAGGCAACGAGGTTGCCGCCGGAATCGGCCACAGCTACATTCATCTTCCAATTCCTCTTCTTCGCCTCTGCCACAGCGGCTCCGATAACTGCCTGGGCACGGTCCAACGATATCGGCAGGCCGTAGGGGACGTCGAAGGGCATTTCGTCCGGGATGGCATCGAGTGGGTTCAGTTCAACTGGATGCGCTTCCGTGGAGACTACTGTTTTCTGGTTTGGCATGCGTCATCCTTTCAGTTCTCAATCACATCGCAATCAGAGCAGGAGAGCACGGACGGAACAATCAGACGAAGGTGTTGGTAATACCTTCGTATTGGTCCGCGATGCGCGTCGATGTCGCAGTTCGAGTTGATACGAAGGTATTGGCTACACCATCGTCCAATAGCGCAGGCCAAGGGGTTCTGGCTAAATGAATGCATTGCGAACTGACCGACGGCAACGACGTCCCCGATCAACCGATTTCAGTGACTAACAAATACAACGGAGAATCTTATGACAACTTTGATTGCACCCACAGAAACTGCACAGATTCGCCTTACGAAGCGGACGCCCGCCTACTGGTGTGTCACTATCGACAATCCGCCGATCAACGTCATGGGACCGGAGATGGTCAAGCAGTTCCAGAAAGTCATCCAGGCTCTTGAAGCTGACGAGCAGGTTAGGGTCGTGGTGTTCGACAGCGCCGTCGACGCATACTTTCTGAACCACTCCAATTTTCTGGCCAAGCTTGAGGATTTGACCTCGCTGCCGGAAGGGCCTACAGGTCTGACCCCATGGCCGGACTTTCTCGTGCGTCTGACCCGCTTGCCGGTGGTCTCCATCGCTCTCATCCGCGGCCGTGCGACGGGTAATGGCAGCGAGATTACGCTTGCTTGCGACATGAGCTTTGCGAGTCGCGAGAAGACGATCATTTCGCAATGGGAAGTTGGCGTGGGAATGGTCGCCGGTGGCGGTCCAATGGCGCGGCTGCCTCAACTAATTGGCAGGAACCGCGCCCTCGAGGTGCTGCTGAGTTCGGAGGATCTGAGGGCAGATCAGGCTGAAGCGTACGGCTACATTAATCGCGCGCTGCCCGACGCTGATCTGGATGCGTTTGTGGAATCGCTCGCGAACCGGATTTCCAAGTTCGACAAGTGGGCGATCACCCAAACCAAGCGCCTGGTCAACACCAGCCTGCCGCCGGACGTCGAGCTCGGAGCGGGATGGCATGCGTGTATTGCTTCGCTCGGACGACCTGCCGCGCAGGAGGGGATCAAGGCGCTGATCGCGCGCGGCTTCCACAAGCCTGGAGACATAGAGGATCGGCTCGGATACTATTTGGGTGAACTCGCCGCGCAATAAGTCGGAAGCCGTGGATTGGCAGATAATACTGAGGAGACATCGTGATTGCATCTTCTGATTTGCGGACTATGAGGATATCGCTGAACCACGGAACCGGCCAGATGCCAGCTCTTGGTTTTGGCACCCTGATCCCTGATCCAGCTGAAACGAAGCGCGCCACAACAGACGCACTGGAGGCAGGATTCCGGCACTTCGATTGTGCAGAGCGATACCGGAACGAGAGCGCGGTAGGTGAGGCCTTGCAGGCAGGACTTGCTGCCGGGAGGCTTACTCGCGAGGAACTCTTCGTCACCACAAAATTGTGGAACACGAATCACCGGCCCGAGCGCGTCGAACCCGCTTTCGAGGCAAGTCTTGGGAGGCTTGGACTGACCTATCTGGATCTCTATCTCGTCCACACGCCGTTTGCGTTTCAGCCGGGAGACAATCAGGATCCGCGGGACCAAAACGGCAATGTCATTTACGATTCTGGCGTGACATTGGTCGAGACCTGGAGGGCGTTGGAGAGTCTTGTGGACGGTGGCAAGTGCCGCGCCATCGGATTGTCTGACATCACGTTGGAGAAACTATTGCCTGTTTATGAAGCGGCGAGAATAAAGCCGGCCGTGATTCAGGTTGAAGCGCATCCGTATCTTCCCGAGACGGAGCTTCTAGAATTCTGTAAAGAGAAGGATATTGTGCTCCTGGCTTTTGCGCCCCTGGGTCATGGAGCGAGACCCGGACCGCTCGAAGATCCAGTGATCACCGCGATCGCGACGCGGGTCGGAAAGACGCCTGCACAGGTGTTGTTGGCTTGGGCGGTACAACGCGGCACCGCCTTGCTTACGACTCCCCGGACAGCGGACCGCGCGAAAGAGAATTTCAACATCTCCGCGCTTCCACAAGAGGCGCTGGAGGAGATTAATCGCATCCAGATCAGGCAGAGGCTCAATGACGTTGTGAATACTGGCAGCCCGGGTTTCATTCCGCGAGTGAACCCAGCTTGAAAATCAACGCGGCTACTGAGAGTCGTGGCAGCAGGGAATTGAGAAGGCAAATGTAGAGCCTGGGCCGTCGTTTCTGGCCGCCCATAGTTGGCCATGATGCGCCTCGACAATCGAGCGGCTCACGGAGAGACCTATACCCATTCCTTCTTCTTTGGTCGTAAAGAATGACTGAAAAAGCCGGTGCGTCATTTCGGGATCAAAGCCGACTCCGGAATCCTGTATCGAAACGCGCACAAGATCTCCATCCGCGTCCGTATGGATGATCAATTGTCTTGGCCTGTCATCCACTATTGTCATGGCGTCTGATGCATTGCGAAGCAGGTTGAGAATGACCTGTTGTAGTTGAACGCGATCTCCCATGACGCGGGGTAGATTTTCACTGAAGCGAAGCTGTAGAGCCACTCCGTCCTTCTGTAACTCGCCCAACAGGAGTGCGACCACCTCTCGAGTGGCTTCATTCATGTCCACCGATTCGATGTTGATCTGTTTCGTGCTGTAGAGCGTTCGCAGTCGAGTGATTACGTCTGTGGCACGATGTCCATCGCGAATTGTGCGTTGCGTCGTTTCTCGTGCCCCGTCGACATTCGGAGGATCGCTGTTCAACATGCGGAGACAGGTGCCTGCGTTGTTGATTATTCCCGACAGGGGCTGGCTCACTTCGTGCGCGATCGAAGCGGTCAATTGGCCCATGGTCATTACCCGCATCATTCTGGCGAGTTCTGATTGTGTGTTGCGTAGTTCTTCCTGGGCCTGCTTCCAATCATGCATGTCCACAACAGTGCCGTGCCACTTCAAAATGTGGCCATCATCATCGTGTAGAGGAAGCGCGCTTGTTACACACCAGCGATACGTTTGATCGGCAGCATGAATCGTACGAACTTCAACCCGGTAGGGCGTGCCACTCTCGACACAAGACTTCCATGTCTCCGCTGCAGGCCCGACATCGTCGGGATACAGAAGTTTCATCCAGCCGTCGCTCATAATGTCTTCGTGCGAAAAGCCGGTGTATTCGAGCAAGCGACCATTGCAGTAATCGATGGCACCATCCGGCGTCGCACTCCAAAGCATCTCCGGTATGGTCTCCGTTATCTGCAGCAGGTTGAGTTCGCGTAGACGCAGCGCTTCCTCCGCTCGCTTGCGATCGTCGATATCGGTGTTAGTGCCGTACCATTTGACGATGTTGCCTGCGTCGTCGCGCAAGGGGTTGGCACGGAACAGGAACCATCGATACACCCCATCGAAGCGGCGCATGCGTGCTTCCACGTCAACATCGGTGCCGGAAACCATTGCCGCTTGCCAGTAATTCAAAAGCCTTTTCGCGTCCTCCGGATGAATCGCAGCAGCCCAACCCCACCCGGCGCCTTCTTCCGCAGACATGCCGGCATAATCGAGCCAACGTTGATTGAGAAACTCAACGAAGCCGTCCGGACCGGTAGACCATGCAAGCATCGGAATCGTATTGATAATCAGATCGAGGTTGCGGGTGCCTGCTTGTACTGCCTCTTCGGCACGCTTCCGGTCTTCGATGTCGACGATGAGACAGTACCAGCGGATGATTGCGCCTTGCGTGTCCTTCACAGGAAGAGTGTGAAACTGAAACCAGCGATATACCCCGTCGGCACGACGATAACGGACTTCAATGTCGTAGGGAGTTCCGGTCGTCATGGCGTGTGTGAATTTCGCGATCACGCGCGGAAGATCTTCTGGATGGACCGAACCGTTATCGCCTTCCCACATGTTCAATTGCTCAACCGTCATGCCGAAGTATTCGGTAAGTGGCTGATTGGCAAGTTCGATCAGACCCGCCGGATTTAGCGTACATACCTGCCCGGGAATGCTGTTGAGAATCTGACGCAGCTCTTCCTCGCTTGCTCGCAACTCTTCGGCACGCTTCTGGTCGTCGATGTCGGTGGTCGTGCCGACGTATTTGAGGACGTTTCCCTGGGAGTCGCGCAAGACCACAGCTTGATTCAGGTGCCAGCGATATAACCCGTCTTGAGCGCGGAGAGACCGGGTTTCGATCGCGAAACCCTGTCCCAACTGCACAGCCTCCCAAAAACTTTTGCCTGCCCTCTCTCGATCTTCAGGGTGGATCGCAGTCATCCAGGCCTCGGGATGCGAGCGGACGAAGTCGAGGGTTTGGCCGGAGAACTCGAGCCAGACTCGATTCACGAAATCCGGTGTCCCATCAGGCGTGAGGGTCCAGGCAGACACAGGAAGATGCTGCAGTATTCCAACCTGGATTTCCATCTCGCTGTTGGTTTCGACAAGCTCCCTTGTGCGTTCCGCGACTCGGAGATCGACTTCACTTGCAGACCGCTTTTGCTCATCCACGCGTAGTGCGTGCAGCAAACCGATGGCCGCCTGATTCGCCGCTACACTTAGGACAAGCCTTTCGGTCTGTTCGGGAAAGCCTGATCTGCCGGATCCGGCAACGATGAGTCCAACCTCGCCTTCTGCTCCCATTTGCAGAGGGAAGATCGATACCTCCTTATCCCCCAGAGTTACCGAGGACTTGGTAATCCGTCGCTGCACACCTTCGCCAAACAATGGGTCCAGAGCCTGGCGAATTTGCTTTGGACTATGACTCGCGCCATAAGACTGAGCGGTTTTGAGCGCCTCGATCGGGATGCCGATGGAACCAATTCTGACTTGCACATACAGGAAGTCGAGATCGAGCATTCCTACCAGAGCATCGAGAAAAGTTTCAACGACTCGACCCGGTTCGCTACCGCTCCAAAGAGCTGGCAGAGCAAGCGCGCTTACCAGATCGTTCATGGAACGCTGTAGGCGTTGGACTTCAATAGCGGGATCGGAAGGGTAATTGTGCATGCTTGTATGCCGCAATCAAACCCTTGGCCAGAAAGGGTCTGCAGGATTTGAAGAACCGTCGGGACAAATCCTATTCTACTGTCCATTTTCCATCTCCAGGCAGCAATTGACCGGAAAACCGCCGCCAGCAGGTCTCCTCGACGTCAGACCAGAAAGGTAGAGGTCGAGTTGGAACCACTCCAGCGATACCGTGCCTATGCGCGCCGGTGAAGAAAGCGCAATCGGTGAATTGCCTTCATCACGTCCAATGTGAACAGGATTTGTTCAATAGCCGTCAACATCCACGACGGCCTGGGCAAAGTCAGTCGGGGCTTCCTGAGGTAGGTTGTGGCCGATGCTGCCTGTGATGATTCGATGAGCATACTTGCCGGAGAATTTATTGGCATAGGCACTGGCGTCCAGATGCGGTGCGGCATTGGCATCACCTTCCAGGGTGATAGTGGGCACGGCGATGACGGGACTCGCGGCTAGTCGCTTTTCCAACTCGTTATACTCCAGCTCTCCTTCAGCCACAGCCTGCCGCCAGCGGTAGTTGTGGATCACGATTTTGACGTGATCCGGATTATCGAAGGATGCCGCGCTGCGATCGAATGTGGCATTGTCGAAGTTCCATCCCGGCGATGCGAGCTGCCAAATGAGCTTCGCGAAGTCACGCCGATATTTCTCGTACCCCGCCTCGCCGCGTTCGGTGGCAAAGTAAAACTGATACCACCACTGGAGTTCAGCCTTCGGAGGCAAGGGCACTTTGCCGGCGGCGTGGCTACCGATCAGATAACCGCTCACGGAGACGAGAGCCTTGCAGCGTTCGGGCCAGAGTGCTGCGATGATGTTGGCCGTTCGCGCTCCCCAATCAAAGCCGGCAAGGATCGCCTTACTGATTTTCAGTGCGTCCATGAGAGCGATGGTGTCGAGAGCAACCACCGACTGCTGACCATTGCGCATGGTCTCGCCGGAAAGAAAACGGGTTGTTCCAAAGCCACGCAGATACGGAACGATGACCCTGTAACCCTTTGCTGCCAGCAACGGCACAACATCGACGAAGCTGTAGATATCGTAGGGCCAGCCGTGCAGAAGGATCACGGCGGCCCCGTCGGCGGGTCCGGCTTCAGCATACCCAACTTTGAGGAGGCCGGCGTCAACCTGCTTGAGGGGAGCGAAGGACGTGTTTGTGCCTCGCTTCGGCGCGGGAGTATCGGTGTCGACCGATTCTCCGGGCAGGGTTCCACTCCCCTGTGCGGAGAGTCTGTGCGATGAGAACAGGGCAGCGCTCGCCGAAAGTGCGGTCACCGCAAGGCGACGACGGGATAGAACTTCACGATTAGCAGCCATCTGATCTTTACCTTCATTTCTGTGATGTATACGTGGCGCTCCACTTGATGGACGCGGTAGCAAAATCACAACAGACCAGTGTGTCCGCAGCCATTAGACAATGGTTTCGGTCGATACGTTTGTATTGGTCAGCCTGATGGTGATGGCTTTATGTCTCTTAAAATCAGGCGGTTCTGCCACATGATCTGAATGTTCAAACTGATTGCAACGCGTGACGCCGTCGCGACTCTTCGGCATTGCTGAAAAGCATGGAATTGAGAATGAAAATGTGGCTCCGGGGCCGTCGTTTGGCATTGCCCATAGATGACCGCTGAAGCGCTCCACGATAGACCTGCAGATGGATAGCCCGATGCCCATGCCGCTACTCTTCGTGGTGTAGAACGCTTCGAAGAGCATCGCGGTGGCTTGAGCGTCGAACCCGATCCCGGAGTCTACAACGGTCAAGCGAACATGGCCGTGTTCGTCGAGTCCGGTTCTAATCAGCAACTGCCTTGGACGGTCTTCGACATCTTTCATCGCCTCCGATCCGTTTCGAAGCAGATTTAGAATGACCTGCTGAAGTTGCCCACGCAAACCTGAGACAGGCGGGAGACCGTCTGTAAGTTCCAACTGAAGGACTACGTGGTTTCGCTGCAACTCGTCCCATGTCAGTGCGATGACGTCTCGCGCGGCATCATTCAGATTCACGGGTTCGGTCAGGGGGTCATTGTTGGCGAAGAGTGCGCGGAGTTGTGTGACGACCTCAGCGGCGCGGTTGCCGTCGCGGATCGTGCGTCGTGCCGTTTCGAGTGCGCCGTGAATGTTGGGAGGATCAAGCGCCAACATCCGCAAGCAGGTGCTGGCATTGGTGATGATCCCCGATAGCGGTTGATTGACTTCGTGTGCAATCGACGCGGCTAACAATCCAAGTTTTGCAACGTTGATGGACGCGGGGACTTCAATGTTTACTGAGTTCTGGGGCAACGAATTTGCAAGCAGATTCATATCTAACTCCCTGTTTCGTTACGTGTCGCCGCTAAAAGAAAGTTGAACTCTTTTATGGTTGGGTCGATTCTGAACGAATGCGCTGATTCTGTGAAAGCCCAGATAGAGTCGTGCGCGAACTGCATTACGTCTGTGCAGGCCTCTTTCGAGTCAATAAAATCAGGAGCCCGCAGATTTGCTTCAGTCTCCGAGGTCGATTCTTTTCCACCCGAAGAGCCTGGCATCCAACGACCATGCTCCTGGTCCTATGAGTGCCAGGCCTGCACCGATCACGGCCGACAAAACAGTGGAGTACAGGTTTGCATGCTGGGCAAGAATGCTCCACGCGGCGAGTATCACCACGAGAGACCCTGCAACTGGGGTCCAAAGCCCCACCATAACCAGCACCCCGTCTGCGATGGTAAGAATATCGAGAATTGTCAGTTCAGGGGCCTGTCCGGAGCGGAATCTCACGATTCCGTTGGCAATCAGAGAGACACCCACCGCTGTTCGAATCAGTAAAAGCCCAACTCCTGGCCAGCCACAGGCAAAGGTAGAAAATAGTCGACGCAAGTAAACCTCTGTTAGAGGTTAGCTGGCTGTCGCACCCTCTCGATACCCCCAGAAGAGTCCAATGCTGACTCTTTCGAGGCGCTAAAGTTCGATGATTCCACGCCTTAATCCGATCGTTGCGGCGTGGGTTCGATCGTTTGCACTCAACTTCGACAGAATATTCTTGACTCGGCCTTTGACTGTCTCCTCGGTAATCGAGAGTCGATCGGCGATCTGTTTATTCGCGTTTCCTGCTGCGATCAGCCGCAGCACTTCCACTTCGGCCTTTGTAAGCTGGTCATCTGTCGCATGCTCAGCAATTTCGAAAGATGCTTCGGGCGATAAGGCTTTCTTGCCTGCGTGAACAGCTCGGATTGTATCCAGAAGATCTTTGTGAAGAAGGTTCTTTAGCAAGTAGGCTTGCGCACCGGCCCTTAGGGCGCGCAACACCTGAACGTCGCCGGTATACGTGGTCAACACAATGAGCTTGGCTTCGGGAAACTCCCCACGAATTGCAATGACGGCGTCGAGTCCGTTCATCTCGGGCATCTGCATGTCCATGAGAGTGATGTCCGGACGATGGGCGCGGTACTGCTGAATTGCGTCGCGTCCGTTGCAGCCTTCGGCGACAAGCAACATATCAGGCTGATCGGCCAGAAGACCCTTAATCCCGCCGCGGAAAATGGGATGGTCATCCACCGCCAGGATTCGAATCGGATTGGAATCACTATTCATTTTTTGGCTCGAAGAGATACAAGAAAAAATAACCAGCGCGAAGCTGAGGGTTTCGCGTAAGCGTTCGCCGACGGTATCTTCAGTTCAATCTCAGTGCCGGAGCCGAGCTTACTCCATATTTCAAAACTGGCCCCGATAAGTTTGGCCCGTTCGCGCATGCCGCGCAAGCCCCAGTGGCCGGGGACGTGTTCCTTATCGAGAACGCTGGTATCGATACCAGTGCCATCATCGCGGATTCGCAGCGTCAAGTGCCCATGGTCGTAACGTATCTCCACTTCGATTCGTTTGGCGTCCGAGTGTCGAATCGCGTTTCGCAGCGCCTCCGCTGTAATCCGGTAGGCTTCGTCCCGGACCACGGGATTCAGGTCATTCGGAGTGCCCTCCACCTGGACATTGAATTCTGGCAAACTCCCACTTGAAAAATTGCCGAGCAGTTCTTTGGCAAAACTTCTGATGGACTCCGCTAGATCGATGGTCGTCAGTCCCATGGAGCGCAGTTCATGCACGGCGTCTCTGCCCTCGGTAATCGCACCGGATCCCTCCTCGATCGCACTATCGATTCGCGTCTTGGCGTCCTCGGGCCGCGCTGGCAGCAAATTCGACACGGTCTGAAAGCGGAGAAGCAGCCCTTGGAAGCTTTGCAGCAGAGTGTCGTGCAGCTCTCGCGCGATGCGGGTCCGCTCATCCACGCGCGCTCGTAGCGTCGCGTTGAATTGCCGCTCAAGTTGGCTGAGGCGAAATTGATATAGTGCCCAAAGCAACAGAAGAAAGACTCCAACGCAGAGGACTTCGAACCATCTTGTCTGAAACCATGCGGGCGCGATGCTGAAGTCAAGGTTAGCGCCCTCTTCGTTCCATACACCATCGTTATTGCAGGCGATAACTTGGAAACGATAATGGCCAGGCCCAAGACCGGTGTAAAAGGTCTCGCGGCGTGTTCCGGCGTCCTGCCAATCGTGGTCCGATCCCTCAAGCTTGTAGCGAAACAGGACGCGTTCAGGGATCGCCAGGCTAAGCGCGGTATAGTCGATTTCTATCCTTCCGGTGCGTGGAGGTACCACGAGTCCTTTCAGATTCGAATGTGTTTTCCCATTCCAAGCTAGCGACCTGATGAGGACGTTTGGCGGCGTTGAATTGCGGGCTTTAGCAAGCGACGCCGGATCGAGCCATGCAACTCCTTTAATCGTGGCAAACCACAATCGGCCATCGCCGGCTTCAACAATCGACGGGATATATCTCTCTACAGCGAGGCCCGGAAGCCCGTCTAAGGTATCGAACTTCTCCCCTGAGACGGCGTAATCCGGGTTCTGTAACCACTTAAGCCTTAACATGTGCGATGCCTGAAAATCCGCTGGTCCAAAGATCCCCTGCTGCCGTTTCCACCATACCCGTCACTCGTCCCGGCAGGCTCGGATCTTTCCACCGCAACATGTGAAACTCGCCCTTGCTGAATAGTTGAACGCCATCTTCCGCGCCAAGCCAGACGTGCGTCCCTTTCACTGTAAGAGAAATGGGATAGCGGTTCTTTCCGGTAAAGGTGTATCGGTGGTAGTTGGCGCCATCCCACTCGATCACGTGGTTCGAAAAAGCGAACCAAACATTGCCTGCCTCATCTCCTTCCATGGCGCCTAATATGCCAGGTTCTCTTCCGAGCGCTTTGTTCTCGTTTCCCCAAGTGTCGCCGATGCGCCGATCTACCTGTTGATCAAAGGTGATTAGCCAGAGGTTATTGTTTTTGTCGACTGCCATCGAGGCGACTAATTCGACGGCATCATTAGGGAAAGTGACGGGCTTTATCCCATCCCAGGAGGCCTTCCAGAGGTGTGGGCCGGCACCCAACCCACTCGACCATACATCGCCTTTGAGATCGCGCCGGATCGTCATGGTTTGCTTGGTTTTGGCAAACGTCTTCGTCCTGCCATCGGGACACACCTCGGTGAGAGGCAGGCTTCGGTTACCAGTCCAAACACAACCATGGTCGCCGGACCCGACTGCAAACTGGTATTCATTGGTTGGCGGGGTCTCAAGCTGCGATATTACATTCCGTCGAAGTTGATCGAGCCCAGCGTTCGTCCCGATCCAAATGCTGCCTTCGCGGTCCACCAGAAGCTTCCGAACGACATCGGAACTCAGTCCCTGAGCAACGGTGAAGTTTTGCCCGGCCGCTGGATCGATACTCACCCCGATTGGCACTCCAGTCGCGTCTGGAATTCGTTTCAATCCGGTGCTGCTTCCAGCCCAGAGTGTCCCGCTGCTATCGAAGGTAAAGTTTACGAATCGCGGACCTTTCGGACGGTCTGGATCTGGCGCGGAGGTTGCTTCGAACGGCACGCCATTCTCCGACACCCGCCGCAGTCCCACAGCGTCGGAGAGCCACACCGAGCCATTTGGCCCATTATGCAAATAACAATTATTTCCAGCCGCGCCGTCGCCATACCGGCTCAGCTTGAACCTAGTTCCACCGTGCGGCAGATACAGGAGTTTGCCTGAATCCATCTTCACCCAGAGAGTGCCAGCTCTGTCAAACAATATGGCGTAAGGAAGGCCGTTGGGAAGTCCATACTTCTCGCCTACCCGTTCGCACCTTCCTTCGCCCACGATGAACAGGCCGGCTGACCCGCCGACCCAAATTGTGCCGTCAGGTCCCTCAACAGTCGATTCCGTTGGCAATCCCGGCGTGCAGCCCTTGATCGGATATGCCGATAATTTCCCGTCTCGCCAAAGTAGAAGTCCAGGCAATCGAGTTCTGAACCAGACATCTCCTGAAGACGAGACGAAGGCTGAGAAAAGTTCGAAACCTTTCGTGGCTCCCGAAGTGATTTCGTCGGCAGTCTGAAAACGAGATCCGTCGAATCGGAAGACTCCCCTCGAAGTGCTCAGCCACAAATACCCGTCTGGACTTTGCTGAATGTCCAACACTGCACCCATCGCGCCGTTAGAGGACCACGCAGTGTGATGAAAGTTTCTCAATTCCTGCGCGCCAACAGTCTGGATCACCCAGAACATCGTTGACAGCACAAGGAAACCGATCTGCGATCGTGTGATCGCACTGAGACGTGCCCGCAACATCCCACTCCCCATATACTGCGGAAGGGATGCTATTTGCTTCTTGATCAGCACGCCTGCCTGCCGTTCCCTTTCTCGCCAGCCTCATTCAGCCGTGGATCATCGCGACTCTTTTCAACTCTTCACTTATTCGCATGCCGGTCAACTATAGAACGGGTTCGAAGGCAGGCACCATTATGCTTTGGTATTGGTCAATTTATCCCGGAAGGAAGGGAGACAGTCGTTGCGTCTGAAATGAAGTATTTAGTGGATGGATCATGATGGCGATTCCGTCTCATGTCGAGGGACCCAATACCAAAGTATTATCGACATCGGAATGACTTATAGCGCATGCTGTTGCTACTGAGCACTGCCAGAAAGGACCCCGTGGAGGATGAGTCCAGTCGCGTTGTCAACGCGTTACCCGGATTGATTTGGATTGCGCTTACGAAAGGAAATGTTGATTTTGTAAATCGATACTGGTGCGAATATACCGGCATCGGTATGGGTGGAGCATGTGGTGTCGGCTGGCAGACTGCAATCCACCCCAAGGATCTTCCTGAGCTCCTCGAACGTTGGCAATCGATTATTGTCTCTGGTGAACCGGGTGAAATGGAAGCCCGCTTGCGGCGCTTCGATGGCGAATACCGTTGGTTTGTCTTCGCGGTAAATCCGATGCGCTACGAAGCGGGCCAGATTCTTAGATGGTATGGATTGAACTCCGATATCGAGGACCGCATGCGTGCTAAAGAAGACTTGCACGCTCACCAGGGAGGCAGTTTTCTCTCGATCGGCGACGGAATTCCAGCGTTGATTTCATTTACGAGTCCTACGGGCGAAATCGAAAGCGTGAATCGCCACTACTTGGAATACTTCGGAATCACGCTAGACGAAGCAAAACGCTGGGGAACGAATGACATGGTTCATCCAGCTCATCGTCAGACGACGCTTGATTCTTGGAGGCGTTCGGTACAGACGGGTAAGACCTTTGACGTAGAACACCGTGTGCGACGAGCCGATGGCGTCTATCGTTGGTTTCAGAGTAGGGGACTGCCTCTCAAGGACGTCGAAGGTCGAATCGTCAGCTGGTTTGTAACTGCGACTGATATTGACGACCGGAAGCTGGCGGAGGAGGCCCTGCAGAACAGCGAACGTAATTTCCGCCAGATTGTCGATAGTATTCCTGGGCTTGTGTGTACCCTGAGCCCAACCGGTGAGGTTGAACAGCTCAACCGGCCCCTCCTGGAGTATTTCGGCAAGGCTTCCGCTGAACTCAAGGGCTGGAAGATGACCGATGCTGTCCATCCAGAGGACCTTCCTCGCGTCGTCGCCGCTTTTACTGATTCTGTAACGACAGGTACCCCCTACGATGTCGAACATCGTTGCCGCCGTTTCGATGGGATATATCGATGGTTTCAGGTTCGCGCCCTCCCTGTGCAAAATTCGGACGGTCAAATCGCCGGCTGGTACGTCCTGCTGACGGATATAGAAGACCTCAAACAAGCCGAAGAATCGCTAGAGTCCGGTGAACTTGACCTGAGATCGGTCATCAACACGATTCCTATGACGGCATGGTCTACCGAAGCAGACGGCTACTGCGATTTCGTTAATCGGCGCTGGCTCGACTACTCCGGCCTCTCTTTAGAGCAGGTGCGAGGCTGGGGCTGGGGTGCTGTGATTCATCCCGATGACCTCGCTGACCTTGTGGAGCATTGGCAATCCTGTCTGGCCTCTGGTGCGTCAGTCAATACCGAAGCGCGCATGCGTCGGTTCGATGGTGTCTATCGTTGGTTCCTGTTCCTGGGCAACGCTTTACGGGACGAATCCGGTGACATCGTCAAGTGGTTTGGAACGAACGTCGACATAGAAGATCGCAAGCAGTCCGATGAAGCCTTGCGGGCAAGCGCCCGCAATCTCGACCTGATCATTAACACGATTCCTATGCTTGCATGGTCTACGGGGCCAGACGGCTTCGTCGAGTTTCTCAACAAGCGTTGGCTCAACTTCGCGGGCATGTCCGCAGAAGAGGGAGCTGGTTGGGGGTGGGCAGCTGTAATCCATCCAGAGGACTCGACGCGCCTTTTGGACTACTGGCAGGCGGCGATGGCTTCAGGCACCGATGTTGATGTGGAAGCACGCATACGTCGTTTTGATGGGGTGTATCGATGGTTCCTGTTTCGTGCCAGCCCGCTGCGCGATGAGCAGGGTACCATCCTCAAATGGTATGGAACGAATGTCGACATAGAAGATCGCAAGCGTGCCGACGAGGGGTTGCGGCGCAGTGAAGCGTTTCTCGCAGAGGGTCAGAGGCTAAATCTAAGCGGCAGCTTTTCCTGGCGCTTGGACACGGAAGAGATCACTTTTTCGGATCAGCTCTATCGTATCTATGAATTTGATCAGGACACTCCAATTACGCTTGAACTGATTGCCGGTCGATTGCATCCTGAAGATGTCTTGCTGGTGTCTGAAAAGACGGAGCTGGCGCGAACCGGCTGCAGCGATCTTGATCTCAACTATGAGTGCCGTCTGAAGATGCAAGATGGCTCAGTGAAGTATCTGCGCACGGTCGCTCATGCAACCAAAGACCGGGAAGGCAGGCCTGAGATCATCGGGGCGGTTCAGGATGTGACGGAGCGAAGGCTATCGGAAGAGGCGCTTGGCAAAGTTCGATCGGAGCTTGCCCGCATGGCAAGGGTTGCCAGCCTGGGAGCTTTGACAGCCTCAATCGCGCACGAAGTTAGTCAACCACTATCGGGGATCATTACAAACGCCAACACGGGAATACGAATGCTCGCCACTGAACCACCAAATGTCGATGGCGCCCTCGAAACTGTACGGCGCAGCCTCCGCGATGGTAACCGTGCATCTGAAGTCATCTCTAAATTGCGTGCGCTGTTCAGCAAGAAGAGCTTCACGGCCGAACTAGTGAACCTCAATGAGGCAACGCGTGAGGTAATTGCTCTTTTGCTAAGTGAACTCCAAAGAAATCGTGTGCTGCTGCGTACCGAACTTGAAGAGGATCTTCCCCCTGTCATTGGGGATCGCATCCAGCTTCAGCAGGTCATTTTAAACCTGCTGCTAAACGCTTCCGAGGCTATGACCGACGTCTACGATCGTCCAAGAGAGATACTCGTTAAAACGAATCGAGACGTCGACAATTCGGTGCGCTTCACTGTTCAGGACTCAGGTATTGGGATCGATCCGGAAGATCTGGACCGACTGTTTGACGCCTTTCACACTACAAAAAACGACGGTATGGGGATGGGTTTATCTGTCAGCCGGTCCATTATTGAGGCTCATCATGGACGCCTTTGTGCAATGTCCAATGATGGTCCCGGAGCCACTTTTTTCGTCTCTATGCCTGGTGCAAGAGAAAACAGAAATCTTTACTCAAATCAGGAACCTGCTCTGAACGACAAGCAGAGTGAGATGAGGGATCTATGAAAATCAAACGCTCACTCGTCTCCGTCGTTGATGATGATGAATCGATACGTGAATCGCTGCCAGACTTGCTGAGGGAGTTGGGCTATGCCGCGCATACCTTTTCGTCGGCAGAAGAGTTTCTTGAATCAGACTATCTCCATCGGACCGACTGTTTAATCCTCGACATTGCAATGCCGGGCATGACAGGACCCGAACTCCAAAGCGAATTGACGATTCGTCAACAGAGGATTCCGATCATCTTTATTACCGCCAAAAGAGATGAAGCACTCCGGCCACGCTTGCTCAAACTGGGAGCAGCAGAATGCCTGCTAAAGCCCTTCAGCGAAGCAGATCTTCTGGGAGCGCTCGATGCTGTGTTTCAAAAAAACTGAAGACGCGAGACGGCTTAGCTGCTTTATCGAATAAGCAATACCAGTAAGTCACGGGCCATAGGACACCATTTGAGGTCATCGCTATGTCATATCCCACGCCAATAGTTTTCGTTGTAGACGACGATATTTCAGTACGTGAGTCGCTGGAAATGCTGATCCGTTGCGAGGGATGGGAATCTGAGACTTTTGCGTCTGCTGAGGAGTTTTTAAATCGCCCGCGTGCTCTTGCTCCTAGCTGTTTGATCTTGGATGTTTCACTTCCTGAACTGAATGGTCTCGATTTGCAGAAACGTATCGCTGTCGATCGAAAAGACATGCCGATCATATTTATCACCGGTTATGGAGACGTCCCCACGACAGTCAAGGCCATGAAAGCAGGAGCCGTCGAGTTTTTGACGAAGCCGTTCGATGACACAACGTTATTGAACGCCATTCGGCACTCGATTGAACGCAGTCATATTATGCTTCGCCGGGAGACCGAGACTGGGACGCTCCGAGATTGTTACGCATCACTGACACCTCGGGAGAGGGAAGTGCTAGCGCTCGTTGTTTGCGGACTTCCCAATAAACAGGTGGGTGCTGAGCTGGGCATCAGTGAGATTACCGTAAAGGCGCATCGAGGCAAGGTAATGCAAAAGATGCAAGCCGAATCTCTTCCCGACCTGGTAAAAATAGCGACGAGGCTTCGACTGACACCCGCGCACAAGGTTTGACTTTTGCTGCAGAGAGCACTCCGCTCGTCCATCTGTTACGCACGACTACTCCGTTTAGCGATCGCAGCGCGTTGTCCCCCAGCTCAAAATGTGTGTCACTAAAGCGGGAAATAACTTGGGGGAACGTCCATTTTCGAGAAGCCAAACAACACGACACTGAGCACAATGCTAATCAATCGGAGGTTTTCTAAGTCACGACTCGAGCATGTTGTGCAAGTATGCACGCAAGCCGATCTGCCGTAAATTATCTGATTTCCCGATGCCGGTTTGATCCGTATCTGTCGTCGAACCAGCTACCGCTAATTCCACTTGATGGTGACAGTGGGGGCAAAGGCATTCGAAGCGCAGCAACTTCGTGTTTTGCAGACAATGAGGAAAAGTTCTCAAACATTCTGGGCAAGAGATTGCGAAAATAGCGAGAGCCTCGTCGTCGATCGGGACACGTGGTATCCAGATCGGTGCTGCGCCACGTATGGAATTACGTGTCGCCTCATCTTTGATCGAACGTAGAATCTCGAAGAATCGTGCGACGCTCGTTGAGCCTTTGGCATAAAAAGCATCGGCTGCAACCCCTTGGGGCACGGCTACGCCGAAATACGATCCGCTCATCGCAATGACGGCAATCGAAGGAAATCGCCGTCGTACGATTGATAGAAGTTCAAACCCGGACATACGAGGCATGTTCAGATCCGATATGAGAACATCCGGCACTCGCTCCCGTATCGACGCGAGTGCGGCAAACCCATCTGAGGCCGTCCGAACGGTATAACCGCTTTCTCGAAAGATCTCAGAGAGTATGTTAGCTAATATCTGGTTATCATCTATCACTAGAACGTCGTTCATTTCATTTGGCAAAGCTTTCCTCCTTTCAAGACCCCGAGTTTCAACGGAAGCGTCAGCCCAGTCTTCCCTTTAGAGTTATAGAGAGACATCGCAAGCCTCTTTTTGGAGGGAACCGTCGCTCTAATCAGCGCAATGAGTGGAAGGCTGCTCGTAACTCGGCGCTGAAGAGTTCCGGCTGCTCCCAGGCTGCGAAGTGGCCGCCCTTTAAAGGCCGGTTGTAATAGATCAGCTTCGGATATGCTCGCTCTGCCCAGGACCGCGGAGCTTGATAAATCTCGTCCGGAAAAGCGCTTACAGCAACCGGGACGGTCACACCCCTGGGGTCAAAAAAACCACCCTTATATTCCCAATAGAGACGGGCCGATGAGATCGCTGTTTTCGTCAGCCAATACAGTGTGATGTTTTCGAGGACATCGTCTCGAGTCAGCCCCTCGGTCTGACCAGCAAAGACGCGTGCGACCAGCGAGTAGCTGGCGGCATCGTGATCGAGAATCCAGGCTGCCAAACCGATCGGTGAATCCTCAATCGCATACAGAGTTTGTGGGCGCCCCGCCATTTCTTGGGCATATCCAAGTCCACGCTTATAAAAGAAGTCAAGCTGGTCCCAAGCGCGCTTCTCTTCGGCTGAGAGGCTATGGGGTGGCTGTCCCCCTGACTGGAGAGCTTTCTCCACGTCCCCCGGAACAGTAGCCGCCATATTAGTATGGATACCAATCAACTCAGAAGGTGCCTGCAGAGCCATGGTCTCGGTGACAGCGTTTCCCCAATCGCCGCCCTGGGCGACAAATCGGTTGTATCCGAGCCGCTTCATCAACACGGTCCAGGCACTTGCGATACGAACTGGACCCCAGCCGCTAGTAGCCGGCTTCTCTGAAAATCCATAGCCGGGCAGGGAGGGGATAACTACATCAAAAGCGTCTTCCGGCATTCCGCCGTAGGCGGCAGGGTCGGTGAGCGGGCCGATCAGCTTCAGCTGCTCGATGATCGATCCGGGCCACCCGTGGGTGATAACGATTGGCAGAGCATTCGCATTCTTCGAACGGCCGTGGATGAAGTGGATGTCAAGGCCGTCAATCTTCGTGACGAATTGTGGCAGAGCGTTCAGTCTTGCCTCAACCTTCCGCCAGTCATAGTCGGTCACCCAATAATTCGCGAGCTTTTGCATGGTCGCGAGTTGGACGCCTTGTGTTGCATCGCTGACCGTTTCGCACTCGGGCCATCGTGTCGCGACGATACGACGCCGAAGATCAGCGAGGTCCGCATTCGGGAAGCTAATGCGGAAGGGGCGAATGGCAGTGTTCTGTTCCTCTTCGCGAGAGTGGACAGAAAGTTCACTGAACGCGGAGGCTACGGCAAAACCGAAAGAATCCCTCGGAAAGAAACTCAAAGCACCTGCGGTCATCGATGCAGCGATAAAACTGCGTCGTGATGGACCACTACCGATGCTGCTGATGCCATTTCTAATTGCGAGCTGCACTTTGTCGAGTTGCGTCATAATGGTTCTCCTCGGACAGATGTTTTGGCATGGATAGAATTAGCCACGAGCTTGCTACACAGTTGCGATCAGACCAGAAGCAAGAATGAGAATCTATTAAACGTTGGTATTGATACGTACTTAAGTCTCACTCGGATAAACGTGCTTGAGGTGCCCGTTTACTTCTGCCTTTTCATGAACTCACGGACGAGCGAAGCAATATCATCCGCTTTCGTATCCAATGCGAAGTGTCCTGCGTCAAGTACGTGGACCTCAGCGTTCGGCACATCCATGCGATAGCGTTCCGGCTCTCCAGGATCGAATGAGAGATCATGCTTACCCCAAAGAACCAAAAGCCGCGGTTGGGCCTTTTGCATCCACTCCTGCCATCTCGGATATGCGTCCACGTTCGTACGGTAGTCGTAGAAGAGATCGCTTTGGATCTGGGCCTGTCCGGGTGAATTCAGGAACGCATACTCATCCGTCCAAAGATCTGGATCATAGAGCTCGACCTTCGGATCGTCTCCGATATGACGTCTCTTTGTGGCCGACAGCGACAGCAAGTCAGTTCGTAACGCGGCTTCTTGAGCGGAGCGGTTCGCCCAGAAGGCCCGCCTCGTTGCCCAGTTCGCCCCCAGGCCTTCATTGTGTGCAACTGCATCTTGGACGATGAGGGCCTGCACTCGCTCCGGGTGAGCCAGCGCCAAGCGAAAGCCAACCGGGCCGCCGTAGTCCTGCATGTAAAGCGTGTAGTGAGACAGGCCCAATGTCTGCGTGAAATCGTTCATCACATCTGCAATATTGTCGAAGGTATATTCGAACCGTTTCGGGTCGGCCCAGTCACTGTGTCCGTAACCCGGGTAATCGGGAGCAATTAGATAGTAGTGATCTGCAAGACTTGCCATTAGTGGTTGAAACATCCGTGACGATGACGGCAGGCCATGCAGGAACAAGATCACAGGAGCATCCTTTGGCCCAGCTTCCCTGTAGAAAATATTCAGACCATCGACTTTTGCAGTGCGGTAGAAGACGTGTTGAACCATTGGTTCCTTCTGTTCTGAGCGTTGAGGCCGACATTGATAGCAAATGCGACCGTCAAAGTCGTGAAGATGTGGAGAATAGATTTCGCCATGCTTTGCTTATCCTTGGTTGAAGCAGACGGTTCAGGCCAGTCAGGAGATTGCATGCTTTTCTTTCGCTTTACACCGGGAGACCGTCAGCGAACTGAGCGTGGTGCGTGCCCTATAGAGCCTCGACTTGGCGGCGGATTCGGAGATGCTCAAGCGGGCCGCAATATCCTTCACCGAACAGTTGTCTGCTAGGCGCATTCGAATTGGTATTCGGAGTTCCGGAGAGAGGTTCTGTATGGCGTGCAGAAGTTTTTCGAGCTTCTCCTGCTTTGCGTAAATCTGTTCAGGGTCGGGAGCTAGATCTCTAAATTCCTTGAGCCCATCCTCATTTTCCGACTGAATATCTAAGTTCAGTGCGCCTTCCGGCCGCGAGCGGCGCCTGCGTAGAATGGCCAAGCCCGAGTTGATTGCGACGCGAGTCAGCCATGAATAGAAGCTCGACCGACCCTCGAAGCTTTCAAGCGCCAGAAAGGCTCGAAAGAACGCGTCCTGCAGTGCGTCTTCGGCGTCATCGGCGTTCTTCATAATCGTCAAGAGGGTTCGGTACACGCGTCGCCAGTAAAGCTCCCACAATTCCCGAAATGCAATCTGGCAACCCGATCGAGCGGCAAGAACCAACTGTTGTTCTTTCGGCGTAGCAGTCTCACAAAGATGCTTACCGAGATTGCCGCCCGATCCGATGGGAATCGTCACTCGAAACGTGTAATCGTCCTGGGTATCCACTGTTTCCTCCATTCGCAAATACGTAACTTCTCGCATGCCTTGCTTGCGGATCATCATCAAGGGCCCAATTAGCTGGTCCAGCACCTCGGGCAATTACCGACGCCAATGTCGGCAGCGAGGTCGTGTACTTATGCGATGACTTCAAAGATGACTTCCAGTTCGATCGGCATGCCGAGCGGAAGACTGGCAACACCGATGACCAGCCGGACCGATGACTTTTCTTTACCGAAAACGTCTTGAAAGAGATCCGAAACTGCGTCCGCTACTCTTGGTTGATCGAGGAAGTCTCCGCAGGTGGCCATGAATACGCCAAGTCGCACGACTTTGCTGACCCGATCGAGAGATCCGAGATATTGTTTAGTCGCGGCCAGGGCACTCAGAGCGGCGGTGTAGGCGGCATCCCGCCCCGCGTCGGTATCGAGCTCTCTTCCAATTCGTCCTATGTACTTCGGACTATGGTCAACGACCGGAAGCATACCGCTTAGGAAAAGTAGATTTCCAGTCTGGACGGCTTCGACGTAATAACCAAATGGCGTTGGTGCGGCTGGGAGTGTAACGCCGAGATCTCGAAGCCGGCGCTCTGCACCGTGCTGCTGGAAATCCCCACCGCTTACCATCGGCCGGTGTGCGCACCACCGTCCACGTGCAGCACCTCCCCTGTAACATGATGAGCTTCGGCAAGATATAGGACGGCCTCGGCAATGTCCTCTGCGTCGGTGATCGTGCCGAGTGGTGAAAGAGTTTTCATGAAGTCCTTTGGAGTTCTCTTATGAAGCGGTGTATCGACGACACCCGGCGCTACTGCGTTGAAACGGATGTTCTCCTTGGCATATTCACTTGACAGGCTACGAGTGATGGCTTCGAGTCCGCCTTTAGTGATCATCGGAATCGATGCATTGACGCCGGCGATTGGGTTTTCCACCAAGGATGATGTGATGGTGGTAACGCTGCCTCCCACGCCCTGCGCCAACATCTGCTTTACTGCTAGTTGGGTGATAAAGATGAAGCCTTCAAGATTGATAGAGACGAAGCTTCGGAATTCGTCGATCGTGTATTCCGTGAAGGGCTTGGCCGAGAAGATTCCGGCGTTGTTGATGACATGGTCGATCGAGCCGAACTTGGCTATCGCGGTTTGCGTGACGCTCTCGGCCGTTGCTGCCAAGCTGATATCACCATCGACGATTGCAAGATTAGGCGATGCCGCGAGTCCTGCCTTTGTGGCATTGCGCGATGTTGCGACAACCTGATAGCCGTGATTAATAAACTCTCGAACGATAGCTGCTCCGATCCCCTGGGAGCCGCCCGTCACGAGGACTGTTTGTTTTCTTGGCATACGAGACCCTCTCTTCAGCTATTCCGGTAGTAGTACTCGGCCAGGATGTTATGGCCGTTATCCTGGCCTGGGGTGTTGACAATCGCTTAGGCGGCCTTTTGAACTGTAAGCGACTCCAAAAGCGCCAGGGCTGAGGAAGTCGACGAGGCGGGATTTGTCCTGTCACCAAGAGCCCATCGACGACGGAGAAGGGCTGCCAATCGGCCTTGGTGAGTTGCATCTCTTCCTCTTCCCCGTTCGTGAAGCCCGCCACATGTTTGCCCTTCACAAGCGGCACACCCTGATATTTGGCGTGACTGAGCACTCCCGGAGAATGACACACCAACGCAATGAGCTTACCCGAGTTGTAGAACGACTCGAGAAGAGCGATCGAAACGGGGCTCTCGGCAAGGTCCCACATGGGTCCGTGCCCACCCACATAGAAGACGGTGTCGAAGTCTACTGCTCTCATGTCGGCAAGTTTAGAAGTTTGGGAGAGTGGTTTTCGCACTTCTTCGTCCTTCTTGAACCGTGTCATCGCGGGCGCCTGACTTTCGGCAAGATCACTCTTTCGATCAAGTGGTGGCTGCCCGCCGTTCGGTGATGCAAGGGGTAACTCGACACCGGCATCTCTAAAGACAAAGTAGGGAGCCGCGAACTCTTCAATCCAGAACCCGGTTTTGTGGCCTGTCTCGCCGAGCTGATCGTGCGACGTCAGTACCATCAGTATTTTCATGGTGCTTCTCCTCGATTCCTCGGTTCGCGCCTTGATCAGGGCGACGGCACAACGCGATAACACCAGAAGCAGGGAGACTGAACAATTGGACTAAGGTATGTGTCGATACGAAAGTGTCGACACACAGTAGACGGTTGTATTGACTGAGACCTAAGTGTTTATCAATACCAAAGTTCAATAGATTTCCTTTCATCCTTCTGGTCTGATCCTCCCAAGAAAGCTGACGTGATTTGATGTCCCGCTTTCCCCAGAACTTCCGAGAGCTCGATTCGACATGAACCAGGAAATCAAGAAGCAGAAAAGGTACCGGCTTTTCACCGTAAATCTACGGGTCGGACTCCTGCTTATCACCTTCGGAGCGACGAGCCAACGGATAGAAGCACAGATTGAAACATCCAGAGGCTCCGGCATCGAAGCTGTAATGTCCCCGGACGCAGCTTCTGACATCGAGAACCTTACGCTAGTCGCGGCTGTTGATCTGGCGCTCAAGCAGAATCTCGACATCCAGATCGCCAATATTGAAACCGCGAGTAAGCAGCAAGAACGTTTGATCGCTCGCTCGGACCTGCTTCCACATGCTGGTTTCAGCGCAAGCGAAGCTGTCACAAGATACAACGCTAAAGCTCAGCTCGGGGTTCAGCCTTCCGTTATTCCGCATGACATCGGCCCATATCAGTCCATCCATGTTGGACCGACATTCTCGACTCCGATTTTTAATCTGACCCTGATCCGTCAATACCAGGCGAGCGGACACCGTCTGCTCGCGGGACGCGCCGATGAGCAGACAGTCCGCGAAGAGACTGTCTTGCTGACCGTGAGCGAATACATGGCCCATCTTCGCGCACTAGCCAGCATCACCGCTACTGAGTCGCGCGTCGAACTGGCCGACCGGTTGGCGCATCAGGCGCAGGACCTGCTCAACGATGGCGTAGCGAGCAAAATTGATGTATCGCGTGCTCAAGTCCGGCTCAGAGAAGAGAAGCAAGGCCTAATTGATAACCAGCGGGACGCGGAGACTACTCTCCATGCGTTGAAGCGCATTCTAAACATTTCGGACAGCGCGAAAATCGGATTCGTTGACCAGCGGAACTTTTTCTCGACACCTTCGCTCGATGTTTCTGATCCGCTAGCGACTGCGCTTGAGCAGCGATACGAATTGAGCTCCCTGTCTGAGAGCATCAAGGCTGCTGAATCGGCATACAAGGCAGCTATGGCCGAATCTATCCCGAATCTGACTTTTGATGGAAGGTGGAATGAGCAAGGCCAGACGCTCACCACGCTGGTTCCTGGATATGACTATCAATTTGATTTGAAAGTTCCTATCTTCACAGGGGGACGGCTTAACGCTGAACGCAAGAGCACAGCACTCGCAGAGCAGCGATGGCAGAAACAGCTCGCTCAGGAGCGAAATCTGATAACCGAGCAGGTGCGCGACGGGCAGGTCGAGTTGCAGGCAGCCTTGCATCAGGTAGAGCTTAGCCGAGAGGAGGTGCAATTGGCCAATGAGGAGGTCTCGCTTTCGCAGGGACGTTTTCAGTCTGGTGTTACCGACAATATCGAGGTCACCACTGCGCAGGATTCGCTCGCTCGCGCGAACGACGCGGAGATCGGTGCGCTGTTCCGCTACAACATCGCGCGTGCTCAACTTGCGCGTGCGATTGACACTGTGGAGAAGACGTATACCCATCCTTGATACATACACGTTTGAGAGAGGGGCAAGGCAATGAGTGAAGTAGCTTTAGCACCGCCGATTGAAGAATCAGTCATAGTGCCGGAACCTCCGAAGGCTGGCGGGATTGCCGCGAGGAAAAAAGCACTATTGATATGGGGAGGGGTCGCCGTTCTGGTCTTGTTGGTGGTGCTTGGCGTTCGATACATCATCTGGTCTGCACATCATGAGGAGACGGATGATGCGTATCTGGAAGGACATCTCCACCCAATTAGTGCTCGCGTCACGGATACAGTACAACAGGTCCTGATCGACGACAACCAGCACGTAGTTGAAGGACAGACCCTCGTCATCCTGGACCCCAATGACTACAAGGTGAGACTGGACCAGGCGAAGGCAGCCCTTGATGTTGCACGTCGCGAAGCTGATACCGCGGAGTCTGCGATCCGATCAACTTCCCAATCCGCTACGGCGCAGACCACACAAGCAGTGGGCACGATTGGTGAGACCAAAGCTTCAATCCAGGCGTCAAAAGCCGCAGTTGTCGCTGCTGAGGCAGGTGTTCCGCGTGCGCAGGCCCAGCTTCAAGAGGCAGATGCAACTCTTCATCGCGACGATGTTGACCTCCACAGGTACGAAGATCTCTACGCGAAGGAGCAAGTCTCGAAGCAAACCGTCGATCACCAGCGCGCAAGCTACCAAGTAGCTATTGCCGCGCAAGCCGCTGCTCAAGAGCAGGTGCGGCAGGCGCAGGCACAATTGGTTGCTGCACAACAAGGCGTCGTCCGCACGGAGGCGTTGCTGACGAACTCGGTGGGCGGATTGCAATCCGCGAAAGCTTCACGGCTTGAGACACGCGTACGGGAGGGCCAATTTGCAACGGCACAGGCCGCAGTCGCACAGGCTATGGCCGCGCTGGAGGAAGCAAAGCTTCAGCTTTCCTACACGCTCATCAAAGCTTCCGCGAGCGGACGCATCGGCAGAAAGTCAGTTGAAGCAGGGCAGCGAGTCCAGATAGGGCAGCCGCTGATGGCGATTGTGGAAGACAAGCCATGGGTGGTCGCTAATTTCAAGGAAACACAACTGCAGAATATGCGTACCGGCCAGCGTGTTGAGGTAGAGATCGATACATTTCCCAAGCACAAGTTTTACGGTTATATAGACAGTCTCGCTCCTGGCTCTGGTAATGAATTCGCGTTGCTGCCACCGGACAATGCGACCGGCAACTTCACCAAGATCGTGCAGCGCATTCCGGTTAAGATCGTGCTCGATCAGGATAGCGTGCGCGGCTATGAGAACCTGCTTTCACCCGGTATGTCGTCCATCGTCACCGTAGCCACGAAATAGGAAAACTCCATGGCAACTGCGATGATGAGTCCGGCGATACCCGCAAGAAATCCCGCCACAGAGACTGCCGATCATGTCTCGGTGAAGACCTGGATATGCGTTACAGGAGTTCTTCTTGGGTGTTTCATGGCGGTGCTCGATATCATCGTCACAAATTCTTCGCTTCGCGACATCGCAGGAACCCTGGCAGCCAGTTCAGATGAGATTTCATGGGTTCCGACGGCATATCTGGTCGCTGAGATTGTTGTGATCTCGTTGACCTCGTGGCTCTCTGCGGCATTTTCACTGAAGAAATATCTTCTAGTGAACTCGATCCTGTTTGTAGTCTTTTCTGTCTGTTGCGGACAGGCGCGTTCTTTGGAGTTCATGATCCTCTTTCGCGTACTACAGGGATTCACGGGGGGCGTACTCATTCCACTCTCTTTCGACGTGATCCTCAGATACCTTCCGACGACGAAGAGGGCAATTGGCATGGCCATGTTCACCATCACGGCGACTTTTGCTCCTGCCGTAGGACCTCTACTCGGCGGATGGCTGACGGACAACTATGGATGGCCATTCATCTTTTACATCAACGTAATTCCGGGAGCACTGCTAATCACAGCGGTGTGGTTCACCATGGAACAGCAGCCCATGAACCTAAGCCTGCTAAAGAAGGGTGACTGGTGGGGCATCCTGACTATGGCGATCGGCCTCGCTTCATTCGAGATCGTGCTCGAGGATGGAAATCGTAAGGACTGGTTCGGCGATCCGGAGATTGTGAAGCTGGCCGTGATCGCAGCGATCTTCATTCCCGCTTTCATTATTATCGAGTTGCGAGAAAAAGAGCCGCTCGTCGATCTACGACTCTTTGCGCGCAGGAATTTTGGGCTCGGCAGCATCGTCAATTTGGCTCTTGGAATTGGCCTCTATGGTGTCATCTTCATTCTGCCCACGTACCTCGGCCAGATTCATGGATACGATGCGACTCAGATAGGGACGGTGATCATCTGGCTGGGCCTTCCACAACTTGTTGTTATCCCCCTGATACCGAAATTGATGAAATTTATCGACGCGCGAATCATTATAGGCATCGGGATTCTTCTTTTCGGCGGTAGCTCTTTTTTAGATATTCATCTCGATTCCGATTTCGCCGGCCCGCAGTTTTATATCCCGCTTATCATCCGCGCGATAGGCCAACCTCTCATCATGACTCCTCTTTCCGCCGTCACCACGGCCGGCATGGCCGAAGGACGTGAAAGTGGGGCGGCATCGTCGCTCTTCAACATGATGCGTAATATAGGCGGATCGATCGGTATCGCCGGACTATCGACGTTGCTCTCTGTGAGAGAGCGGTTCCATTCGGAGCGCATCGGCGAATCGGTGACCATTTACGCGGGACCGGTGCAGGAACGCCTGCAGCGGTCTGCGAATTACTTCGCGTCTCAGGGCAGCGATCCGTACTCGGCTCGCGCTCGCGCGATCGGCGCTGTCGGCTCCGCGATCCGACGCCAGGCGTTTCTACTCGCCTATGGAGATTGTTTCCTGGTGCTGGGCTGCGTATTGCTCGTCAGTGGAGTCGCCTTATTTTTTATGAAAAAGGCAAGAATATCGGGTCCCGCGGGGGGGCATTGATAGATATAGGCGATGTATTCTTCTTTCAAGAACTGCGGAAGCTAGCCATCCGGAGCGCATTAGACGCATCCGATGAAGTAGATTCGGCTACTACTGCTATGTGGAGAATAGTTTGAAACATATACAGGAGCAAGAGCAGGGATTGCCGTTGAGCCATGATCGCGAACAGCAGCAGATGGGTGTGCTGGCCGGCGAAAACCGCGCCGGTACATCGGCTGAAGAAATTGCAGTTTCGTTCCGCAATCACATGACGCATAGCGTAGGCCGACCGCTGGAATCGTCCAGCATGATCGATAAATATCATGCGCTGTCAGCCGCTGTGCGCGATCGCTTGATGGATCAATGGCTAGAGACGATTCAGACCTACAGACAGAAAGATGTTCGGGTCCTTTCGTTCCTGAGCGCCGAATACCTGTTGGGGCCTCACCTACAGAACGATCTGTTGAATTTGGATTTGACTCCACAAACCGAGCAGGCGCTCAAGAGCCTCGGGCTGGATCTGACGGCCATCGCCGTCGAGGAGCCTGAGCCTGGCTTGGGCAACGGCGGGTTGGGTCGATTGGCGGCGTGCTTTCTTGATTCGCTCTCGACGCTGGATGTACCGGTGATTGGATATGGTCTGCGTTACGAGTTCGGTATCTTCCGCCAGGAGATCGTGGATGGATGGCAGGTAGAGAAGTCGGATAAATGGCTCCAGTTTGGCAATCCATGGGAGATTCCGGCTTCGATGTCTATGGAAGTAGGGCTCTTCGGGCACACCGAGACGTACACGGATGATAAGGGTTCAGTTCGTCGCAGATGGGTGCCTGGTTATACGGTGAAGGGCATTCCGTTCGATACGCCGATTCCGGGCTATAAGACGCGCACAGTCAACCGGCTGAGACTCTGGGAGTCTGAAGCTGTCGATTCGTTTGATTTGAGGCTATTCAACAGCGGCGATTACGCAGGGGCCGTGCACGCAAAGATGGAATCCGAGACCATCAGCAAAGTCCTGTACCCGCCGGACGAAAAGGTTGAAGGCAAGCGTTTGAGGCTGACGCAACAATTTTTCTTTACGTCGTGCTCTTTGCAGGACATGGTGCGGTTACATCTGGCACTCGGCAAACCGCTGACAGACTTCGACAAAAAATGGACGGTGCAGTTGAACGACACCCATCCTTCGATCGGTATTGCGGAGCTGATGCGGCTGCTGATGGATGAGCACGAGGTAGGCTGGGACGATGCGTGGCGGGTGACACAAGCTACTTTCGGTTATACCAACCACACGCTTCTGCCTGAGGCGTTGGAGCGTTGGCCGTTGGACATGTTTGCAAATCTGCTGCCACGGCATCTTGAAATCATCTACGAGATTAATCGCCGGTTTCTGGATGATATGCGCGCTCGCTTTCCTGACGACGACGCGCGACTTCGACGAATGAGCATCATCGGCGAGGACGGGGAACGCAGCGTGCAGATGGCACATCTTGCCGTCGTCGGCAGCAAAGCGATCAATGGCGTCGCGCAACTCCATACGGAATTGTTGGAAAAAACTACTCTGCATGACTACTACGAGGCCTTCCCGGAACGTTTCAGCAATAAGACCAATGGTGTCACTCCGCGTCGCTGGTTGATGCTTTCAAATCCGGAGCTTACAGGGCTAATCAATGAGACCATCGGGACTGATTGGCACAAGGATTTGTATGGTTTGAAGTCGTTGGAGCCCTTTGCCAAGGATACGGGCTTCCTCGATCGTTGGCGGAAGACACAGGAGGCTTCAAAGGGCCGGCTTGCTGCCTACATCAAGGAGACGATGTCCATAGACGTGGATCCGAAATCGATGTTTGACGTTCAGGTAAAACGGCTGCACGAGTACAAGCGCCAACACTTGAATGCACTGCATATTCTTTCGCTGTACTGCCAGATCAAGAGCGGAACAATAAAAAACCTTGCGCCGCGGACGTTCTTGTTTGGAGGAAAAGCCGCGCCCAGTTATTCGATGGCGAAGTTGATCATCAAGCTGATCTGTCAGGTCGGTGAGTTGGTCAACAATGATCCCCAGGTAAAAGATGTTTTGAAGGTCATTTTCCTTCCGAATTACTCGGTCTCGCTGGGCCAGCGTATCTACCCCGCTGCTGATCTCTCCGAGCAAATCTCTACTGCAGGATTCGAAGCGAGCGGAACCGGATGCATGAAATTCATGATGAATGGGGCCGTCGCCATTGGCACACTGGACGGCGCGAATATTGAAATTCGCAAAGAGGCGGGTGAAGAGAACTTCTTCCTCTTCGGCATGACGGCGCCGGAGATCAGCGATCTGCAGCAGGCAGGCTACAACCCACGCCGCTACTACGATAAGAGTCCGCTGCTGCGTGAGGTACTGGACGGCTTGCGTGATGGGAGGTTCTCAAATGGTGATCGCGATCTATTTTCGCCACTGGTAAATGACCTGATGAATCATGACCGTTATTTCGTGCTCGCTGACTTCGATGCCTACGCCGCGGCGCAGCAGGAAGCCGGCAAAGCCTATGCCGACATTTCACGTTGGGGGACCATGTCACTGCTGAATACAGCACGTTCAGGCAAATTCTCATCCGATCGCACGATCCGCCAATACTGTGAGGATATTTGGAAGCTTCCGCTCGGAAGCTAGCCAACAAGAAAGCCGCGCGCTATCGCACTTCCTCACTTCAAGAGCACATAATGTCCCCCGTCCGTGAAGGCGATCACTAGATTGATTAGGATGAACATTAGGTCGTAGTGCCAGCCGTAGGTTGTTTGCCCCCAGAATCCTATGTGCCAGGAAAAGATTTTCTTCTCGATCGCTCCTAGCATGAGGAAGATCAGTCCAAAAGCGGCGAGTTGTGTGAGGACACCAAAGGTGACCCCCAGGCTGCCAGCGACCTCGGCGATCCCGAGAAAAATCGTGAAGCCCTTCGACATCTCGATGCTCTTCGAGCGCGCCTCCGGATCCTTCAGATGACCATAGCCGCTTGTGATGAAGACTAAGCCCACCATAAGCCGCAGCAGGAGCAGACCGAGATCGGTAAAGTGAGCGAGTTGCGGGAACATCATAAATATCTCCTAAGATTTCACGAGCCAGCCGCGGTTGGTGACATCATCGAAAGAATGCGTAAGCGTTGAGCTTTTTGCTTGATTGCTTCGGATGGTGCCGCGGCAGTGGTCATAAAGCCTCTTCTTCAGATTTCAACTCTGGGCTCCGCTGGCTAGACGGCTACGAACTGCTGGCCACCATCGATGTCGTAGGTGGCACCCGTAATGGCGGTGTTGCTCATGATGTGCACCGCCAGCGAGGCGACATCTGCTGGTTGAATAACCCGCCGGATGGGGAGTTTGGCTCGAAGCTGGTTGCGACGTTTTTCAAGTTCATCGCCCAGGAGTGATGCGGACAGCTCCGTGTCGACGAATCCGGCGGCGATGAGGTTTACGCGAACCGGTGCGAGTTCAAGAGCTAGATTGGCGGTGAGGGCGGGAAGTGAGGCCGCTACCGTCGATGCGATCCCGATGCCAATGCCTGGACGACGGCTATCGGCGTCGCCCATAAATATCAATGTTCCTCCATCTCTTACCTTGCCAGCTGCGTTCCGCGCGACTTCGATAAAGAGTAAGAGGCGGTCGGTCAGAGCACGGCGTGCGCGGTCGTATTCCTGATCAATGATGCGCCCGTAGGAAGGCTGGCCGGCGGTCACCATGATGTGATCGATTGGAGCCTGCAGATCGCGGAAAAACTGAGCGAGCAGCGGAGGATCCGTGGCGTCAAAAGCACTACAGCTCAGCGCATTTACCTCGCTCGCTGCGCGCTGCAGACGCTGAAGATCGCGGCCGGTGAGGATGACCTTTGCTTGCTCCGCACTTGCTCTTCGGGCGGTTTCGAGCCCGATTCCTAAGCTTCCACCGATGACGACTACGGTTTGCCCTGAGAGGTCCGGTTTCCGCTCAACATGACGGACAGCGATTATTGCGCTCATAATTCCTCCGACCAGCTTCAAGGTGATTAAGCAGGAATCGCGATGACAAATCTATTGGACGAACGTATTGACTGCCACCAAAGTATGGATTGGCAGGAGCGCGGAGCGGTGCGTCCTCTATTCTGCGGGTTCCGATACAAAGGTATTGCCGATACCATCGTCCAATTGCTTCACCGGAATACCTCGGGTGTAATCGCTCCATCTCAGTCGGGCATCAGGCTCGCTGCCAGGAGAAAATGATGAGCATAATTGATAAGGCATTAGAAGCAAACCGTAAGTACGCGAAGGGCTACGACCCATCTCACGGAAAGCCCCCGGCTCCCAAGATCGTAGTCGTAACCTGTATGGACCCACGGCTCTCAGACCTGCCTGCGATCCTGGGCTTGCCGGAGGCCGATATCGACGTTATCCGGACTGGCGGACCAGCGGTAACGGAAGATGTCCTGGGAGAGCTTGTTGTGTCGAACCATGTGCTCGGAACCAAAGAGATATTGCTTCTCAACCATACCGGCTGTGGGTTCACAACCTTCACTGACGCTGAACTGAACGCGAAGCTGAGCGCTTCTACCGGTGATGCGTCGCCGGCCCCGATGCGGTTCTTCTCCTACAAGGACCCGGAAGAACACACGCGGGAGCAGATGAGAAGGATCAGATCGCATCCATGGATTGACAAAGATATTCCCGTGCGCGGCGTGGTTTTCGACATGGAAACGGGGAGATTGCACGAGGTCAAAGACCTGAAACATGAGCACGCCGCCTGATTCGCGATCACGTTTCTTTGTTCGTCGGCGGTCCTGCAAGGCTTGTATGTGATCGGGCCGTCGGCGGTTAGTCTGCTGGATGTTGGCAATGTAACGTATCTCATTTCGCACCAGGACCTTTCATAAGAGGAAATATGGACCACAATGAGGTAGTCCGCAAATTTGATCATTTGTTGAGCAGAGAGGCTGAGCGCGCGCACGAAACGGCGATCGAACTTGAGGCTTTGATACCGCTTCTGCTCGGGCACAAATCTCGACCGCTCGCTCAGCTCCAGCTAAAAGCGAGTCACAAGCGGGCGAAAGATTTCCGGGAGTTAGCGCAGAAAGTCAGAGAAACGTAGGAGTCTTATGAAGGCAATCGTTGTGACCGAATATGGTGGTCCGGAAGTGCTAAAGTTCGAGGATTACCCTGACCCAGTTCCGGGACCAGGCGAGGTACTGGTGCAGATCGCCGCAACGAGCGTGAACCCCATCGACTACAAGCGACGTGCCGGGTTAACGAAAGACTTCTATCCGATGACTTTTCCGGGATTGATAGGAATCGATATTTCTGGAACCGTGGTGAAGGTCGGGCCGGAAGTGGAAGGCTTTTCCGTCGGTGACCAGGTATTCGCCATAGCGGACAATACTTATGCCGAGCTCTGCGTGGTAAAAGCAGAGGTTCTGGCGAAAATTCCGCAAGGTCTGGATTTGATTCAGGCGGCGGCGCTGCCGCTGGCAACTATAACTGGCAACCAGCTCCTTTCATCTACGGGGATCGAAACGGGCCAAACGGTTATGGTCGTAGGTGCTGTGGGAAATGTCGGACGTTCGGCGGTATTCACCGCGAAGGACCGCGGGGCGATTGTAATCGCGGGGGTTCTGAAGCGGCAGATGGATGAGGCGAAGACTCTTGGCGCAGACTGGGTAGTCGCAACCGACGATGACACCGCGATTGCGAATCTTCCGCCGCTCGATGCGGTGGCGGATACGGTCGGCGGGAAGATCGCCGAGAAGCTGCTTGCCAAGGTCAAGCCTGGAAGTGTGTTTGCTTCAGTTAACGGGGCACCGCAGAACGCCGCGAAGTATCCCTCTGTAAAAGTGGTGACAGTGTTCTCGAAATTTGACAGGAAGACGCTCGTGTTTATGGCAGAAGCCGTGCGAGATGGCAAGCTGGTCATCCCGATCAGCCAGATACTGCCTCTGAGTGGCGCCGCGAAGGCTCATGCAGCGGCGGAAAAGGGCGGCATCGGGAAGATATTGCTGGTGCCCTGAAGATTTCTGGGCCGACTCTGGCAGACCGATCGGGGTATTTCATTGCAGACCGCGTCTCATCTCGCTTATGAAATCCAGAGGCTATCACGGGCCAGCTTGCCAACTCATACGGCTGAGCTGGCCAGATATCTCATCGGCAAAACCATTGCACATAAGATCGGAAGAAGCACACTTAGCGGTCGTATTGTCGAGACAGAGGCTTACCCGCCAGGCGATCCGAGTGGCCATGGTTACCGCGGGCGCACGGCAAGGAACAAATCGCTATTTTTAGAAAAAGGGTTTGCCTATGTGTACTTCATCTATGGGACGTCGTTCATGCTCAACGTGTCGGCTGAGGAACCGGAGGTTGGTGCCGGGGTGCTGCTGCGCGCCATCGAGCCTCTTCAAGGAATTGACATAATGAAACAGCTCCGCGAAACCGACAAGCTCACAGATTTGGCGAGAGGTCCGGGACGGCTTGCGGCTGCATTGGAAATCGACCGGCAACTGGACGGAGTCGACCTGTGTGCCAATGGTCCGCTTTGGCTTGGCACTGCAGTTCGAGAAACCGGGCACATCAACACGAGCGTGCGCATCGGCATCACGCGTGAGATAGACCGGCTGCTGCGTTTCTATGAAGCAGGCAGCCCGTTTGTTAGCGGACCCCGCAAATGAGATGAGAGGTAGTTAGGTTCGACCGTCTTCCCAATACCATCTCTGTACTCTTACAACTTAAGAGAAGTTTCACTCCCACATCGTCCGGTCGTCATCAGCACGATTGACCGGGATTGAACGGTGTATGCGGTGTGATCGTTCGTCTCAACTTCTCGCTCCAAAAAATCTAACGGTGTGTCCTGAAATGTATCGATGAGCCGACGCCACGATCCACAACCATCTGGACGAGGAGGCAGAGTGAAGCTCAGTGGCTTCCAATATGCGTTGACCATCAAGTGGAACCCACCTTCATTCTCAATATAGGCGGTGGCTGCGAGGCTGTGAGAGTCACCCGAAAGATCAGGCGCCCACAGGTGCACCCCGTTCCACTGGATCTTCGCTCGCTCAATGAAGTCCGAGAGTGACAGGAAATTCCCGCTCCGATCCGAAGCAAAACGCAGCCGCAATTGGATCAGGAGTTGAACGAACCTATGAATATCGGCATGCTTTTGGCAGAGGTTCCAGTCGAACCAACTCATCTCATTGTTCTGGCAATACGCGTTGTTATTGCCAAGCTGCGTCCTCCTGACTTCATCTCCCATCAACAGCATCGGAGTACCAACCGAAAGCAGGTTGAGCGTCAGGGCGTTGCGGATCTGGCGCGCTCGAAGGCGCTCGACCGCCGGATCATCGGTAGGACCTTCTACCCCGCAGTTCCAAGAGTCATTTACTGAGGCCCCATCGCGGCTATTCTCCCGATTCGCTTCATTCTGTTTTCCATTGAACGATACAAGGTCATTGAGAGTGAAACCGTCATGACATGTCACGAAATTAATACTCTGTCCAGGAGGCTGGTTTCTTTTCGTATAAATATCCGGACTTCCAAGCAGCCTCTGTCTAAGATTGAAGACTGTGTCTCGATCGGACTTGAGAAAGCGTCGAACATCGTCGCGAAAACGTCCATTCCATTCCTTCCACCGGTCTCCTGCGAAGGACCCGACCAGGTAGAGACCGCCTGCATCCCACGCCTCTGCTATCAACTTCCTACCCGCAAGTATGGGTTCGGAATCAATCTCCCAGAGAAGAGGCGCGTCAGGAACCGATCTGCCATGTTCGTCACGGGTGAGCACCGCAGCAAGATCGAATCGAAAGCCATCGATATGCATCTCGGAAACCCAGTATCGAAGACTGTCGCCAATCATCCGTCGTAGAACCACAAAGTTCGTGTTGAGCGTATTGCCTGTGCCGGTGTAGTCCGCGTATTGCGAGAAATCACCCGATAGAAGGTAGTAGAGCCGATTATCCAGCCCTTTCAATGAAAAGGTAGGTCCCGCGCCACCACCTTCAGCAGTGTGGTTGTAAACGACGTCGAGAATAACCTCAATACCGGCCTTGTGAAGTGCTTTCACCATGTCACGGAACTCGTCGAGGCATCCCAATGGGTCACCGCTGGAGGAGTAGCCGCCATGGGGTGCAAAGAAGGACATAGGACTATAGCCCCAATAGTTTTCTAGGCCTGTCGGCGCATCCTGTGCGTCGAACTGGAAAACAGGCATCAACTCCACCGCGGTGATCCCCAGGGCCTTCAGGTACGGGATCCGTTCGATCAACCCCGCATATGTGCCTCGCTTCTGTTCGGCAACGCCAGAGTTTGGATTCCGCGTGAATCCGCCAACGTGCACCTCATAGAGGACGGTGCTGGAGAACGGGTGATCAAGAGGCTGATCGCCCTCCCAGTCATACCCGCTGAGATCTGCGACCATGCTTTTCGCGGCTGCTTCTACGTTGTCACCGGATTGAGTGGCGGCACCACGTTGATAGTTCTTCAAGGAGATCGCCCTGGCATAGGGATCGAGAAGTAGTTTCTCAGGATCGAAACGGTGACCCAGATCGGGAGCATAGGGCCCGCTCATCCTGTAGCCATATAGTTGGCCTGCCTTTATCCCCGGCAAGTGAGTATGCCAGTAGTGCGAGGTGCGGTTCCTCCCGGGAACGAGATCGATGATACGGCTTGGCTGTGCTGCATCCTCAGTGTCGAAGAGCAGCAATTCGGCACGAGTCGCATGGTATGAGAACACGCTGAAGTTGACGCCTGTTGCTGTGACGCTTGCACCCAGTGGATATGGGCTCCCCATCTTCATTTTCTTTCTCACAATCTCCACCCACACTGTGATTAAGCCACAAACCCGGCGCCGTATCTAGTGGACGATTGTATCGGCCAATACCAACGTATCATCCATACCAAAGTTCAATAGATTTCCTTTCGCGCTTCTGATGTGATCCAGGAGCAGGCCATAGCGATCTGTCGCTAGGAAGGAATAAAGATGCACTCCTTATCACAACTGCTGGAGCAATCGCAGGCATCCGGAGTGGCGATCGGGCACTTCAATGTTTCCGATATTGTTTTGTTGAAGGCCGTGGTTTCGTCCGCGCTGGAGTTGCAGGTGCCGGTGATGGTCGGAGTGTCAGAAGGTGAACGGCAATTTATTGGAACTCGCCAGATAGCCGCACTCGTTTACAGTCTGCGTGAGGAATACGATCTCCCGATCTTTCTCAACGCAGATCACGCACACTTGCTGGAGAGCGCCGTTGAAGCGGCAAGGTGCGGTTTCCACGCCATTACGTTCGATCGCTCTGAGTTGCCGTTTGAACAGAACATTTCCGAGACTCGGAAGGCAATCGAAACTCTCAAGTCAATCAATCCGGACATCATTGTCGAAGGAGAGATCGGAGAAATCGGAACCGGTTCCGAGATCCACGAAGAAGATTCTCGCCAGGCAGGCAGTCTCACCACTCCTGCGGAAGCACAGCAGTATGTTGATCTAACCGGCGTCGACGTACTGGCTCCAGCTGTGGGCAATAGACATGGACTAACGAAGAGCATGGTATCGGGAACGACGAAGAAGCGCTTGGACGTAGCTTTGATTGCTCGAATTAAGAATACGGTCAGAATTCCACTAACCCTGCATGGTGGATCTGGGACTGACGATGACGATTTGCGAAATGCCATTAGCGCGGGTATCACCATCGTTCACATCAACACAGAACTGCGAGTCGCGTGGAGACGTGGATTAGAGGAGGGCCTGTCTAAAGATATTTATCAGGTGGTCCCTTACAAAATTCTTTCCCGTGCCGTGGAGTTAGTCAGCCAGGTAGCCCACTCGAGGTTGCAGCTGTTCAACAGTCCACCACCCCTACTCTAGAGAAGAAGATTGCATCGCCGTGACGTGATCAAAGAACGCTGCCGGGCCTGCATAGCAATTTGAATAGATAAAGGAGAAACGACAAATGAGAGATCTTCAAAGAATAAAGGAGTTAGAGGCACAGATTGCTCAAGACAAAAATAGATATAGCGAAGTCGAACGCCTGGAAGCAGAACTATTGGGAAACGTCACTCCACAAGGATTCAACGAAGCTACCACGATAGGAAGGTATCGCGTCGAAAAAGAAGCTCTCGCATATTCGATCCGCGTAGCCGAGGAGATGTTGGCGGGAGCGAGAAGCCAGCCCGATTTTGTCCCATAGTGGGCTAGGATCCCTCTCGACCGTCGCCTGAACTGACTGTCTAATTAAAATCTGTCCAGCCAACTTGCATTGGTTGTAGTCAGCACCACCTAAATTCGCAGTAGACTCGAGGAGACCCGCGGACCTGCTTAGCGGGCGATTTCAGGTTACTACTGCCCGAGCTGATCATCAGTTCCAGCGGATAAGAGGGCAACCATCATTCGTAATAGGCCGGCAACTTCCTTTGCCTGTCGCTTTGTGGCTGGTCGTGATTAATCCAGAGCTGCGCATGTTCTTTCAGCATGATCGCTGCTATCTTGTCCATGGACTGGAGCGAAGCCTGCTTGCTCCAATTATTGCTTGGTACATAGCGATGTTCAAAGCTTGTCTCGAAATGCGCAACATCGCCGCTAAGAATGACCGGTCCGGTTTTAGGAAGTCTCACGAGCAGAGATTGATGGCCGGGCGTGTGTCCAGGCGTAGAGAGAAGCACGAGGCTCCCGTCGCCAAAGATATCGTAGTCGCCATCAATAAGCTTCACTGGATGCTTTTTGTTAAAGGCGACGGTATCCTGGCGGCTCCCAGCCCATTCATATTCGACTCTTTGCACCAACAGCATCGTGTTGAGAAACATTTCGATGTTACCCGCGTGGTCAGGATGACTATGTGACACGGCCATCAGCTTGATGTCAGAGGGCTTAACATGTATCTGTTCAAGCTGGGCCGCAAGCGTGATCGGTTTGCCCCAGATAGGCCCAGTACCGGGCCCCCATTCGTGCAGCACCAGTTCATGATTCGGCAGTTTTGCCACAGCATCATCAACGCCTGTGTCCCATAGGAACCACCCTTGAGTGTGGTGAATGAGATAGCAGTGGTCGGGGAAACTGACCGGGGTTCCAAGATTAGCTCCCGGCGTCCAACGTGATTCATCCGGCCCCTTGCCGTCGCCGCAATCGATCACGTAAAGGCGGTCTACCCCAGATCTGGGTTGCTGATTCGCGGCTGCGGAAATCCGCGGCTCAGAAATAGCTGCCGTAAGCGTCAAGAACGCAGCTACCAAGATATGCTTAACGTTCGCTGTCATAACACTCTCCTTTGAAATTAGATTGAAGTGGACACGACCACTCTTCCTATACGTATCCGCTCGCCTTCGTCCATTCGTATGCTCACGGATCGCCCATCGCACTCGAAGCAGTACGCATGTACTATGGCGATTGCAGGCCCTGCGAAGCGTCCGAACCCCTCGATGAAATCCGGTAACGACTGAAAAGCCTGAACCAGGCTTCAAGCAAAACTGACTACGATGGACTGACTGTCCCAGACTCGCTCCAGCAATCAATCGGACGATCCATTGCATTCAGCCCGTTCACAATTCGGCTGAGCGTTAGTGCATACCAATGGCGTGAATCCTTCCACGTCGTTTCTATCTGAAAGCCCGAGTGAGAAAGAAGGGTACTGAGCATCGCGTCGGTAAATTTGTAACTGTTCTCCGTATGGATAGTCTCACCCTTCGTAAAATCGAGCTCAAGTCCAGCTAGAGGAATCTTGGCGGTTTGGATACGTATGCTTTCGAGATGCATTTCAATTCGCGATTCGATCGGATTCCAGCGCGCACAATGTCGAAACCCATCAAGATCAAAATCTGCATCGAGTTCTCTGTTGAGACGATTCAAGATGTTCAAGTTGAAGGCACCGGTGACGCCTTCGTTGTCGTCATAGGCCGAGACCAGCGTGGACGCGTCTTTCACAAGATCAGTTCCCAATAGAAATGCATCTCTGGGACCTAATTGACAGCCAAGATTGTGGAGAATTGTTTGCGACTCCCTCGGCGTGAAATTCCCAATGCTGGTTCCAAGGTAGAGCGCGAGAGTAGAGCCATCGAATTGCTCGAGTTCTGGCGGGCTTTCCACGTAATTCACGACGCGCGGCTCAATGGTTACTCGTGGAAACGCGCTCTCAATGTTGTCGCACGCCATCTCTAGAGCACCGGCAGATACGTCCAGAGGCATGAAAACTATGTCGACCAGTCTTCTTGCGGCGGCAGCAAGCAACAAGCAAGTTTTTGATGCTGAGCCCGCGCCGAGTTCGACGATACGCAATGGCTGTGAACCGTCACACACAGACGCGACAATTGCATCGGCGCGACTTTCAAGTAGCATGCGTTCAGTGCGGGTAGGGTAGTATTCCGGTAATGTCGTAATTTGCTCAAATAGACGAGATCCCAACTCGTCATAAAACATCCACGGTTTGAGCGAACGAGGCCGTGAACAAAGACCATCCTGGACATCTCGTATCAATTCTGTCTGTGCTTCGATAAAGGGCCGCTGCTCTGGTTCAAATACAGGAGAAAGAGTAGGCATAGATCATCCTTTTAGTTTGCTAGGCGTATTCCGCTGAACTGCCATCGTGTCGCGGGAGAAAAGAAGTTTCGATAGGTTGCGCGCATGTGATCCGCGGGTGTGACGCACGAGCCACCTCGCAGAATCATCTGTGCAGACATGAACTTGGCGTTGTATTCGCCCAATGTGCCTCGGAGAGGTTTGTATCCTGGATAGCCTGTATAAGCGCTGGCCGTCCATTCCCAACAGTCACCGAATAATTGCTCGACGCCCTCCGCGCCATTCAACACTGACGGATGAAGTCTGCCTGACTCGAGAAAATTACCTCGTACGAGTTCCTGACTCGCGAGCGCTTCCCATTCGATTTCGGTGGGAAGTCGACAGGAACTCCACTTGGCAAAGGCGTCGGCCTCGAAGAAACTGACGTGACAAACTGCAGTGTCGAATTGATCCGAAAGTCCATACCACCCCCTAAGAGTAAAGATTCTCCAACCGGTGCTATCGCTCGGGTCCCGTTCCCAATAAAGCGGCGCGTGCCACTTCGATTGCTTCACAGTCTCCCAGCCGTCCGATAACCACAGATCGGGTCGGTTATATCCCTCATCGGACATGAAATCGAGATACTCGCGACACGTTACCTTGCGGCTTGCGATCCTGAATGGCTGCAGGTAGACCCAATGACGCGGAGCTTCATTGTCAAAGCAAAAGTCCAAAGGGTTGTCGCGGTCCGGCGAATGGCCAATCTCCCTAAGCCCACCACTGTAGCTGAGCCATTGCAGAGCCGGAACTTGATCAGCACGCTCTTTCGCCAGCGTATTGGCCTGGTAGGCCGGACGGAGAGGATTCGAGAAGAATGCATGCTTGATGTCGGTTAATGCTAGTTCCTGATGCTGTTGCTCATGGCTCAGGCCCAGGATGACGCGTCGAGTCACCTCTTCATTGATGGGCTGCTTAAAGAGTCTCTCCATCTCCCGATCTACATGCGCCCGAAAGGCTACAACCTCTTCAAGTGATGGACGAGAGAAGGACGATCTAAGCTTTTTTTCGGGAATTTCGTCTCCTAGAGACAGGTAATAACTGTTGAAGAGATGATGGAAATCTTCACGGAACGGTTTGTAGCCTAGAAGGTACGGTCGCAGCACAAACGTCTCGAAGAACCATGTCGTATGCGCTTGATGCCACTTCACTGGACTGGCATCAGTACATGACTGAACCATCTGATCCTCAGCGGATAATGTCGCAGCCAGACGACGCGTCATCGATCTCACAGACCGATATCTTGAGTGAAGAGAGGAAGCAGCAAGATCGGAGCTCCCGGGTGCTCCGGGATCATGAGGTTTTCTCCGATCGCTTGGAATGTATGCGGCGGATCCCGTGGCTAGGCACATTGTTCCTTCAGTGTGAAAAGCACTCATTTTGTTCCTCCTGTGCAATCCGATTAGGCCGGAAGAAGCTAGAGACGGCAATTGGACGAAGGTATCGGCAATACTTTGGTATTTGTCACCGTGCATCTTGGATAGGAGGCAGTGAGTCGGAGTTTGCTGATCAAGCTGCGTTGGATCGAGACCCTGCTCGCGCACATTGCCGACGAGTCTGCTGCACGGATGTATAGCCGCCGTTGCGTGAGGTTTCGATCAATCCCTTCGTCTGCTAGTGCTCTCGCAGGTGTTAGCCGGCGAGAGCTAAAAGGGGAGGCGTTGACTTCGTCGCACTGCGCATGGAGTTTTAGTTATTCCATCTCATGAAGTTCTGGCAATGCGCTGCGTCGCGTTCGTTTGCGAAGATGGGAGCGAAACGTAAGACCACAGTCGCTACCAAATTTTGTAGCCGAACCGGAGCGCGACTATCAGAAATGACAGAATGACCGCAACCGCGACAAGAAATCCCAGCATCACCGAGTTTGGGTGGATATAGAAGTAGTCTTCATCTGAAGACATCTGATAAACGTGAAATGAACGTGTCTTCTTGCCAAGCATGAATAATTTCATGGCTTAGCCTTGCGAATGAGCAGATCCTCTCCCTGCAACTCGCTCAGTCTTCGTGGTGCGTCCCCCTGATTCGACAGGGGACAGTCGAGAAAAACACTTCTCGGAATGATGTCAAAACGCATCGCAGTGCTCCCTTCCAAACGCAATGTGATTAAGCCACGAGCGCGGAAGCGAATCTATTGGACGATGGTGTTGGCCAATACCTAGGTGTCCATCAATACCAAGGTTCAATAGCTCTGCTCTCACTCTTCTGGTCTGATCTTTCGAGAAAGCTTTAAAAAGGAGATTTAACTCATGAGTTCAACTACTAATATTTCGACGTGGAACCTCGATGCTGGCCATTCGGCCGCCGGCTTTAAGGTGAGACATATGATGATCTCCCATTCGAAGGGTGAGTTCTCAGGCCTCTCAGGTGTGTTGCAGCTAGACGAGGTTGATTACACTCATTCGACAGTTGAGGCTTCGATTCCAGTCTCTACGCTGAGAACCGGTGATGACAGTCGCGATGAGCATCTGAAAAACGCAGATTTTTTTGATGTCGAGAGGTTTCCCACGATGACATTTGAGTCCACCAGCATGAGGTCTACCGGCGCCCGCAATTATGCGGTAACCGGCGATCTGACCATCCACGGTGTTACAAAGTCCGTGACACTGACCGTTGAAGATGTCAGCCAGCCTTCTAAAGACCCTTGGGGTAACTGGCGCATCGGTCTATCCGCCTCCGCTAAGATCAATCGCAAAGACTTCGGGCTAACCTGGAACTCCGCGTTGGAGTCGGGAGGGGTGCTGGTAGGTGACGAAGTGACCCTCACACTCGATGTGCAATTCGTTCAGGGATAAACGGATCAAATGGCATCCATTATCTGGGGTTGCGCGTCGCTTTGAAAAAGACACGACCTGCCGGACTGATTGATCCCAAGATTGACTATGCCGTTGAGCCGTATGAACGGCCGCAGCCGGGGAAAATGTAGTGCCCATTGACAGAGCATGAACTGGACCTTTGAGAAGCTTCTTCGGGTGGGGCTGGTACAGTCTGCTCTGGCCGAGCTGTAGTCGAATAGATAGTTCGCATCACAGTTCAGAAAGCCAAAATATGGACAATGGCACGGATATCATTCGACAACTCCATGGAAATATACAGCGACATCTTCGACGGATTCTGTGTTTCTTCGTGATCTTTGCGAGCACATCGTTAGCAGCACACGGTCAGGATACGCAACAACAACTGCAGCAACTCAAAGAACAATTGAAAGCGACTACGAAGGAGTTTGAGCAAAGAATTTCCACGCTGGAGCAACAACTGGAGAAGGAGAGGGTCGCCAACCAGCAAAAAGATACGACGGCCGAACAGGCACAAACGATAGAGGAGCTGACAAAACCGACAATTGCGCAAATTGTTCAAAAACCTGGAAAGCCCCTATTTGTCGAATCAAATCAAGTCGGTGCTAAATTTCAAGGGCAACTACCTTCAGAACCCACGTACGACTTGCTTAGAGATGCGGACCAGAAAATCGCTAAATTGCAGGAACGTGAGAGTTCTTTTGAGTTTCACGGATATTTTCGTTCAGGCTTTGGATTGAACAGTAAGGGTGGTCAACAGGTGGCATTCGAAGCACCAGGGGCACAAGCCAAGTACCGTTTGGGAAACGAAGCTGATTCTTATGCAGAATTGATCTTTGTCAATAATTGGGTGAAGCCAGAGCCAAATTCGGATAGGGCTTGGTTCAGGAGTGAGTTCTTGATTGAAGCCAACACTTCCAATTCTGAAGACTTTGCCGATTCATCGAGCGGGGTCGGCAGCGATCAATATCGCGTTCGCGAAGCATTCGTGCAGACTGGCAATATCTTCGGGAGTCAGCCGAACGCAAAGTTTTGGGCTGGGGAACGGTACTACCGCAGGCAACATATTGATAGCGACGATTTCTTCCCATTGGATATGAGCGGTTACGGTGGGGACGTAGAGGACCTCGACCTCAAATTTGGCAAGGCGGCGGTGGCTTTCATTGGCGTCGCGCGGCCAGATGTCATCACGCAAAATGACAACCTAGCAACAAGCCACATTGACGCGAGAGTATATGACATCAACGGACCATTGGGCTCTTGGGGTGTCTGGTTCGACTACGCGACCACAAAAGGCGGTCAAATGACAGCCGGTTCCGTCCCAGGTTCATCCGATGTCACAAACATTCCCTCGACTAGCGGCTACGCATATGGGATCCGTCATCAGCGGTTAGAGTGGCACGGAGGCTATCATACGTTCCTGATTCAATACGGTACCGGAGCAGCAAGCAACTTCAGCGGTCACGGTATAGGAACAACAATTCCGACTCCTTCACTTGACACAGCCCGTTCGAGGCAATTCTTAGCCACCGAACAGATTGTTCTGCAGCCAAATGACAAGTTCGCCGTAATGCCCAATGTTTTGTTTCAGCGAATGAGGAACTTGAATACGCAAAACCAATGGCAGCAATGGATCTCATTTGGTGTGAGGCCACAAGTTTTTCTTACTAAGCACCTATCGTTGACAGGTGATTGTGGATTCGACCATACGAATCTTCCAGGCGCTTATGATGGTTGGCTGCGCAAATGCACTTTTGCTCCGCAAATTGATCCGGATCGAAAGTTCTTCGGTCGCCCCGTATTGCGCGCTTTCGTCACATACGCCAACTGGTCAAAGACGTTTCGCGGCCTGGTCGGTGGAGTACCGTTTCAGAACCAAACGAGTGGGTTTACCTATGGTCTCCAAGTCGAACACTGGTGGTAGTTCTCGGCAGAGCTACTCATATTGCCTGTCCCACTCATTTGAGAGATCTTGGACAGTGCTGGTCCGCAATCGGCCAAATCTCGGCTGGAATAAGACTGATCAAAGCTTTGAAGACTGTGTGGCATTGCGACTATGGTGTTGGTGGATACTTTTGTATTGGTCAGGGGAGGACATAAGGCTTGAGCATCTCAGCTAAACTAAACGTCGTAGTTTGAATCGAGGTTGCCTGTGTTCGAAAGACCCATCGTCATTGGACAGCGTCTCCGCTGGAGGTACGCCGACAGTAACAAGCCCTCAGAGGACGCTGTAATCGTCAATGTTCGAACCGACCTTGAGGAAGGTCTATCGCCGGAAGCAACGGATTATGCAGCGCTTTGGATCGAGGCAAAATACGTGCAAGACCCACCGGAAGCAAGACCCTTTACGATTGAACTCGCTACGGACAAGCTAATTTACATCGAGGGCAAAGAGGTCACCATCGACCTCCTCGAGTCATGAAAGAGCGGGGTGACCCAAAACCGGCTGCGGCATGCTCGCGTCGACCGACTGAACGGCCAGCGACCTCAAAACTGTCTTCAAGGTCAGTGATCGCATCAGAACAAAACTGGCTTGAAAGCAGCGAAAGGCATTATCAGTATGAAAAAGATTGGCTTTCTTTCATTCGGCCATTGGACACCTTCTCCACAATCACAAGCACAGACTGCGGCGGACGTGCTGTTGCAGTCCATTGATTTGGCGGTAGAGGCCGAGCGTTTAGGGGTGGACGGAGCTTATTTTCGCGTTCACCACTTCGCTCAACAGCTGGCCTCACCGTTTCCACTGCTCGCGGCGGTGGGGGTCAGAACGAAAAAAATTGAGATCAGCACCGGCGTGATCGATATGAGGTACGAGAACCCTCATTACATGGCGGAGGACGCCGGCTCCGCGGATCTTATCGCTGGCGGACGCCTGCAGCTGGGGATCAGCCGCGGCTCTCCTGAGCAGGTGATCGAGGGCTGGCGCCATTTTGGCCACAGTCCAGCAGCAGGAGAGACCGTCGCAGACATGGGGCGGCGGCATGCCGAGAAATTTCTCGACCTGCTGGGCGGCAAGGGCTTCGCTCAGCCTAACCCTCGCCCGATGTTTCCGAATCCACCAGGTCTGCTGCGGCTTGAGCCGCACTCTGACGGTCTGCGAGACCGTATCTGGTGGGGTGCGGGATCAAACGCAACGGCTGCCTGGGCCGCTAAGCTCGGGATGAATCTTCAATCATCAACACTTAAATTCGACGAGACCGGTGAGCCGTTTCACGTTCAGCAGGCCAAACAGATCCGTGTTTTTCATGCAGCATGGAAGGAGGCCGGTCACACTCGGACTCCGCGCGTGTCAATCAGCCGCAGCATCTTCGCGCTCGTAGACGACCGGGATCGTGCCTATTTTGGTAAAGGTGGTAATGACGGGGATCAGTTTGGCTACATTGATGGGCCCACAAGGGCAGTCTTCGGCCGGACTTATGCGGCCGAGCCGAATGTGCTGATCGAACAACTCAAGGAGGACGAGGCGATTGCGGAGGCAGATACGCTATTGCTGACGATCCCGAACCAACTAGGCGTTGCCTACAATGCGCACGTACTCGAGGCGATTCTCACAACTGTCGCACCGGCTTTGGGTTGGCGCTAAGGGCTGCGATTGGTCTGGATGAATAAGCTGTGGGATACGGGAAGCCGGGGGCAGGAAACGAAGATGTTACGAAACTCCTGGCTGACAGTTTGATGAGCAGGATTACTGACGAGAAGCCGACTTATCATTACCTACTTTTCGGGCGAGGGGTTGTTCCCAGTTTCAGAAAGGCCTACTTTCTGGCAGAGCTACCGGGCCGGGCTGCTGGGAATTTAAACGGTTTGCCAGTTGAACTGCCCTTTTGTTTGAGGCATCATAAAAATTGCTCGAATCGCACGGTTCGCGGTTCAACCTTAGAAGAGCCCGAAGTTCCGCGGAGGAGTTATGTCACTTCGTCGTGCGCTGATAGTGGTTGGCTTATTCTTTTGCAGTTCAGCGCCCCTTATGGCGCAGGATGACCGCCCGCTTACTGAACCAACCTTTCCCAAAACTTGCATTATTCTCCAGGCGCCTCTACGGTCTTTTGGCGACGGGCCACTCATCGGGCAGACGGTGACCGAGCAGGACAAAGAGTCTGAAACGGAGACTGAGGTGCTTACGGAGGCATTGGAGCATTGTGGTCCAAGCCAAGCGGTCGAATTAGCGTTTGGTGCCGACCGGTCCTATAACGCCTTTCTGATTAATCCAATTCTCATACCCCAGGGTATTTCCCTAATCATCGATGGTGGCGTTACGGTGTTCGCTACGCGGGATCCAAGAAACTACCAGGACTCTTCCGATGCAACTTGTGGAGCCTATGGCCCCATTTCGACTTACATCGTTGACGTGGGCTGTCGTGCACTGATTACGATGGAAGCCAACAGCGGCGTATATGGATACGGTGTGATTGACGGCCAGGGGCAAATGCCGTTCCTGTTCTATCCAGGATTTCCAACCGGGACCGTTCCACCGCCTCAACCGTACAACTGGTGGGATCTGACGACCCAAAAGGAGCAAAGCCAGAACACAATACCTAATTGTCCGGTGAAGAATTGCGGACAAGCAAGTCCTGAGATGATTTCTGGGGGAAACATTCAGGGCGGTGTGAATGAGAATCTGGTTCTGTACAAGATCACGATCCGAAATCCCCCGTACCATACCGTGAAGCTCGGCGGGAAATACGTAACCGTGTGGGGAGTTAAGATCCAGGCCCCATGGAACATCCCCAACACTGACGGCTTCGATCTCCATGCCTCGGAGGCCACTATCTATGGCTCATCGGTCGCTAATGGCGACCAGGAGATCGCTCTTATTTCGAGCGGAGGGAAGGATACCGAGAACGTCACTGTAGACCACTTCAACGGATACAGCAAAGGGGGAATCACGGTCATCGCCAGTGGAACAGGTCTATCTAAGATTCTGGTCCAAAACGTGAATATCATTGGGGATCTTCCAAGCGTTGTCCCGACCGTTAGCGTCAACGGAATGTCAGTCAGCGAAATGACGAAGTTGTACAACATTACGACATATGGACAGGCGCTTCCGAACGCAACGAATGATTTGAAGGCTATTCAGATCACCGATAGCAGCCAGACAAACCCGACCAAGGCTGGCGCAGCGATCTCAGAGGTCACCTTCAGTTCATTTTGTGTCCAGGATATCGGCAAGCCCATCAGTTTCGTATTTTCTCCGGCGGATGAACTTCCGAACCTTGAAGGTGCATACCTTCAGAACATCCACATCCTCGCGCCCACATCGCAGTTTCCGGACATGTTGAAGGGGGTGCCCACCGGCAAGCAAGGCGGCTATCAACTTTCATTTGTGACGCACGTGCCGTCCTCAGGGGTGTCAAGCCCCAATCAGATTACGTTGGACAATGTCATCGTGGACGACTATGCCCCAAACGCAACGAGTGCAATGACGACTTCGATCGCATCGATCGATGCCGAAATAAATAACTTCACAACGAAGACGAATATTTACCCGTCCCTGTTCAACGGACTCAAGGCGACAGGACCGACCCCCATCACCGTACCTGGGCCACCAAAGCTGACTCTGTTCTCGAACGCTTATGGATCAATGACGAAAGTAAGTTCTCCCGCCCCGGCGAACAATTGCCTAGCACCCTTTATTACGGGTGATCTTTATTTATCGGTGGGAAGCAAGCTGGCAACTGGCGACGTCAACAATCTCCAGTCAGCAACTGTTACTGCCGGCGGCTCAATCACATTGAATGCCGTCGTCCAGCCCCACGATGTCCCAAACAACAAACTTTGTGGCAAACAGCTATGGAGCTAGCCCTGGCCTTCTTGCCGTTGGTTCACCGTCACTCAAGAGTCCGATCATTTTCTACGAGGGCTCAAGGCCGATCGGATTCGGAATTCTTTCAGCCAACGGAACACTGGCGACAAGTGTGGTGAGGAATATCTCACAAGGCTCCCATACTTACACTGCACAGTATCTAGGGGATCGTTTCTATAAACAGATGAATTTCGGTTCCGTGACCGTAGAGGCCACTCCCCCTCCCCCCGCTCAGGTCACCCTGTCGCTGATCGGACCTTCGGTAGCGATCGCTGGACAGCGAGTATTGGGCTTCTTTGTGACCCCACTGAACGATCGTGGAGGTATCGATCGCGATTTTTCCGGCAACGTAACGATCACTCTTTCAGATCAAGGAGGCATAGTTGAGCAGACCACTCAGTTCCTCCATGGTAGGCCGGAGTTGATCGACCTGAACACGAGCTATCCCCGTGCTGGCATCTACACACTGACAGTGTCCTACCTAGGATCCGTTGCGACCCGCTCGGTTCGTGTTCTACCGCGAGGTTTTTAAGGGCTTAGGTATCTCATGCATCGAGGGATGATTTCTTAGAGACGAGGTTTCCGAAAACCTGAGGCGTATTTCTGTAAAAGCCGTGTTCCCGCAAGATGGCGTTTTCGGAAATCAGCGGATTACTCCTCATAAACGCGCTTCACGCCACTCGGCTATCACTTCCGAAAAGGATTTCATCTAGCCAATCGAATGCTCGCATATTGAAGGTGGATCTTCCCAGGCTTTCGCAATGCCCGGCAGCACCTTCGGCCGCGGTAAAACGCAATCGTGACTTTGGGGAACGAACGGCAGCGTACAGTGCATCCGCCGTTTGGCCGATGTCATCGTTCTCCGCCGAGCAAATCAGCATGGGACAGCGAATCTTCGACCCATCCGTGACATACTGTTCGGCCAGCTTCAGATATTGAAACGGAGTTTGGACCCCGTGAACCCAAAGGCCTCGCCGCAGTGGCCAACCTTCGGTCAGATGTTTCATGCGCCGGTTCATCACCCGTTCCAGAATCCTGAGCAGAAACCTGTTGCCGTTCGGCACGTGGGGGGCGATGAACTTCGGCAGCCGGGTGCGGAACTCCTCCAGTAGGCTCTGCTGTCCCGGATCGGCGATGGTTGCAGCGAGTCCTTCTACGCCGGATGCGGCTCGCGGCCCAAGATATCCGCCGAAGCTGATGCCAAGCTGCGCAATCCTGGCCGAATCCACATTCGGTTGCTGCTGCACCCACGCCAGCACCGCACGCAGCACGGTCTCCCAGTCTGGCCGAAATACCTGGCCATTCTCGATCAGTTCTGCTCCCTGCCCGGGGCCGTCATAGGTCACAACGTGATATCCGCGCGCCAATGCAGCGGGACCGGAAAAGAAGTACGACTCTTCGGCAGTCGAGTCGTAGCCTCCCGTGATGATAAGCACTGGCCGAGGGCCGGGAGATTGCGAAGGAAAAAAGTAACCATGCAGGTGCCGCTGTTCGAACGGAATTTCGATCCTCCTGCCCCATTGGGGAAACAGAACCGTGACCTTCTCGAAGGCGCGTCGCCGCGCCTTATATGCCGCCAGCAACCGCGAATCCGGCTCCGGCTGCATCATGAACATATACGCGGCATGGTAGTAGTTGGACGCCTTGAGCAATCCCGAACGCGCGCTGGCCGTGTGCCCCAATGCCAGCGATGCTTCCGCCTGCAATTCTGTCCGTTGCGCTAGACCGTGCCAGCCGGAATACCAGCTCTCGCCGTCGCCCTCTCGTACGGAGGAGGCGGCAGCGTAACATTCACCGATGTCAGCGCCGCCGGCACCCGTATGGCCTACAAATCGCTGCAACTGAGCATTAAGTAGTGAATCCTTAAACACATTCAATGGGCGAACGTTATGAGTGTGCATGGCATATATAGGGTAAGAGCGAAGTGCATGCAGTGTCTAATCGGCAGTCGGTATCCCGGACTCCAGGCAAAGTACCGGGAAACGCGCTTCTCGGAAGTGATGCTTACTCGCGATAAACCGACATATCGGGACCTATAGACCTTCTATGCGCTCCGATCTCCTAGTTGATAACGCAGGAAGAGGTAGTCTGCTGCACTTTTTGTGCTGAGAAGCTTCCACCAGGGAGCCGTCGCTGGAGAGAACTCAACGTTGGCGACCAGACCTGGCCTCGGGTGCGCTGCGACTCTTCCCGCAATCTGAGGCGCGACTGTCAGAAAAAGTTCATCCATGAATCCGCCTGCGAGAAATTCGCCAAACAGTGTCGGGCCGGCTTCGTTAAGCAGTAACTCCACTCCAGCTTCGCGTCTGAGCGACGTCAGGATCGCAGAGGGTGGAATGTCTTTCTCTGCTGTGGGGAGCGCCTTCACCTCGACTGAGACGAGTGCCTCCGATCCGCTTTGCGACAACCTCTGTTTGCCCTGCTCTGTAGTCAGTATGAGCACCCTGGTTCGAGGTGTATGAAACATGGCGCTGGCGAGGTCCAGGCCGCCGGTTCCGGTGACGATCACTACGAGTGGATACTCCGGCTTGCGGAGCACCTCGGTGCGATATTTCCGGTATAGATCCTTCGCTGGTTGATAGACAGATTCAGGGAGCCAAGTGCCCTGCGGGCCGACGGCTTGAAGCGTCCCCGAACCCACCAGCACCGCGTCTGCCGAGGCCCGCAGCAGGCCCATGATGAAGCGGTCTTCTTCGTTCGATTTACTGATCTGAGCTCCTTCCGACTGACCTGGCATGTTGAAGCTCACGACACCGTCGAGTGTCGACACGAAGTTTGCGATGCAGTAGGGACGCTCTTGCGGGGCCAACGGAAAAGAAAGATCTCCGTCATATCTGGCACGAAGCCCTTCGGGGAGGACTACTTGCGACGGATGAGAGGGGCGAGCCGCGAACAGCGTGCGAATAGGTTCTTCCATAGTGAAAAGGTTACTTCACACTGAAAGCTGCTCACGGCGGGGCGATCTGACCTCGTGCCTGAGTTGGTCGGATTGGAGCTCTGAGTCTGTGGGGGATTTTGTGGGGACTCTGCATCAAAATGATGGGTAATAGCGAGTAATCCCCACAGTCTAAGTGTTGAATCGAAAAACGGTAAACTCATATATTAAAGCAACATAGAGAGCCAATGAGTAACCATGAAATGAGCAAATATCTAGCTGTTTACCTAGCCCTTTTGTAGTCGCCCATTTATTGGCAGAACCCACCTGCATGGCAACGTTTTGATTTTTTAGTATCGTGAGGTCCGTGTCAGGTTCGTCTATTTCCACGTCAAAAAAAATGTTAGCAGGGTTGTCTTTGGTTGCGCTGATCGACCAGGTGATGGGTGGAATAAACTCATATGCTGTTGGGCTGACAGGCGGACCCCCAAATGGAACGTTGTTGCTGCAACGATGGTGCTGTCCGTCCCACGCGACGCCGTCCCAGTCTCCCTTGGGAAGCGGACGAAAATTGACGCCCGAATTTGGATTACCGTCCTTGAGCCAAGTCCAGATGATTTGTGACATACTTTCTCCTTTTGCTTGCTTAAATTGCTTGGTTGGACCGGGAGCAGATGCCTAGGCACTCGCTCCCATTCGCGACTCCGCAATGTTTGCGTTTTATATAGCCATCTTTCTTCGGCTCCAGAGAGCAGCCACCCCTGACAGGCCCGTTCCGACCAGCAACAGCGATCCCGGTTCAGGTACAGGCGACGCGCTGACATCCGCAGCATAAGCCAGGCCAGCCATATTGTTGGGCGTGAAGGGAATCCCATTGATAGAGTCGTTGAGCTGATATCCGCCCAGGCCGCCATCGCTCCACAAGTCAGCCGTATACCCGCCAGCCACGTCGAACGCCATCCCATACACGTCAAAGTAGCCGCCGAAAAAAGCAAGGGCGTCCGTGCATACTGCCGGTGAGTTCCCACCAGGCCAAAAGAGGTCATCGTAGGAAAACCCGGCATCAGTGACGGCAGGAGGGCCAAAGGTATTCGGTGCTGCAGGAGGCGAGACATTGAACGTCGGAGGGGGAGCAGATTCCAACCCCGTGATCGCTCCCGAGATACCGTTGTTCGAATCCGAGAATGATCCGGTGATCCCCGTCACGGTATAGGCCCCCAAGGGGCCGGTGTTCGAAACCTGGATGACACCCGACGCCTGGATGCCGCTTCCGTTCACTGAAAAGTTATAGGAATCCGCTCTGGCAGCCTGCGACATCCCTATCGGGGCCACTAACGCGATCACTGTTAAAAGGACCTTGGCATGCGACTGGACAATATCATTAACCCTGGACTGGAAGTACCCAGAAGCGAACCAGCGGTTGCTAAGCATTGAGTTTTTCATATTTACTCCTTCATGGCCCTCTTTTGAGTGGCCGCAGACACTTGATTCAGGCGGCAGACTAGCATCCAGTTATGGAGATCCGCATGGTCTCTTTTGTGGAGTTTTTCTGATGTTTTTATGATGACGGCCCAAATCGCGTGCTAACGTCACCATGCAATGGGCTAATTCCTGATTCCTGCCTCTCAGTTTTCGAGCTCTGCGGATAAAATGGGCAACGGCATCTCCCTGCAGCAGCAGGCTGCAGCCGGACGGGGCTGCGCTGAACATTTTGGCGGGGAATTCTTGTAGCAGACAGAAGGTGCGCCGATGATCTATCGCTTCGCAGATTTCGAGCTCCGCGAAGAGGATTTCTGCCTGGTGCGCGAGGGCGCACGCGTAGCGCTGGAGCCGAAGAACCTGCGTGTTCTGCTACAGCTCGTCAGCCATGCAGGCCGCTGTGTCCAAAAGAACACCCTTCTGGACACAGTCTGGGCCGATACCTTTGTCGAAGAAAATACTCTGACGCGCGCCATTGCCGTCCTGCGTCGTGTGCTAGGCGACAGCGCCCAGGACCCCAGGTTCATTGAGACGATTCCCACCCGCGGTTATCGCTTCATCGCTCCCGTGGAAGCGCTGCCGGAGACTCCACCTGTGGTTCCCGCGCCCAAAAACGCCCCTCAGGAATCTTTCGTAGCCGCCAGCCAGGAACGGCTTCCAGCCCGTTCCTTATTGCCAGCGGTCGCCGTTCTCGCTCTATGCCTAGTGGTCATAGGAACTACTTCCGTCCTATTGTGGCACCGGCACAAGACGATCGCGACGGTACGCCGAGGACCCATCTCGATCGCTGTGCTTCCCATTCTCAATCAGACCGGAGACCCTTCCCTGGATTACGTCTCAGACGGTACGACGCAAAGCGTGATCCAGGACCTTGCCGGCGTCCTTGGCCTGCGCGTTATCGGCAGCACGACCGCGTTCCGCTTTCGCAATACGCCACAGGACGCGCAGAGTATAGGACATAACCTTGGGGTCGATGCGGTGCTTCAGGGTCGGCTGCAACGCAACCAGGACAAATTGGTCCTCAACGTCGAGCTGACCCAGACGAACAACAACAGCATCCTTTTGAGCCATCAGTACCTCTCCGATACCCCGGATCTACGCAGGGTTCAGGCAGATATTTTGCACGACACTCTGCAGGCGCTTTCCTTCGATACCGGCAAACTAAACGGGCAGTCCCCGCTTGGCCAGCACACGAATAGTCCGGCAGCATACGAGGAAAACCTTCGCGGGGAGGCGCTGACCCGAACCGATTCTCCCCAGGCCTTCCGCGAGGCCGTCCAGCACTTCCAGAAGGCTACCAGGCTGGATCCGAACTATGATCGCGCCTGGTCCGATCTCGCTCAGGCCCATCTCTTTTTGGGGATCTATTACGAATCGCCCCTCGACCACATGCCCATCGCGCGCACGGCGGCGCTAAGAGCCCTGCAACTCAATCCTGCGCTGCCCGAGGCCCACGGCTCGCTAGGCGTCGTCGATCTGCTCTACGACTGGGACTATGCCAGCGCTGCATCGGAGCTCGAAAAAGAAGGAGCCATGCGCTCAGCGATGAGCATGCTTGCCTGTACCGCCCATCTCCGTGAGCAATCCGGGCATCCTCAACGCGCGGAAGAAGAGGTGCGACGACTTCTGGCCTATGATCCCCAGTCCGAAATGCTGGTCTCCGAGCTCGGATGCGCCGCCTACTATGAGCGTCACTATGACGATGCAGTCCGCTCCTACAGCTCCGCAATGGAGCTCGATCCGGGCTCACCTCTGCCCTATCTCGGTATCGGAAGGTCCTTGACCCAGCTCGGAAAGTATAAAGAGGCTGTCGATGTGCTGGACTCGTTCTCTAAGCGCAATGGTTTTGCTCCTCCAATCCTCCTGGCGGAGTCGGGATATACCTGTGCACTTTCGGGAGACCGAAAGGGCGCCATGCAGCGCATGGAATCGCTCGAAGACCAGGCGAGGTCCGCATATGTCGATCCTTACCTGATCGCGTTGATCTATCACGGGCTCCACGATCACACGGCGACTATCGATTGGCTGCAAAAGGCGGCGGCCGTCCATTCATCACTTCTTTTCTCAGTCCTGAGCGATCCGATGTGGCAGGACTCGCAACAGGATCCGCAGTTGATCGCCATCGTCGACAAGATGGAGAGTAAAGCCGATTGAGTCCTCGATCTTATAGGAGTGTGACGGATTCGATGGGATCTATATTTTCTGTGTGAGCATAAATTCACGAATCCGGAATTCTTCTGGCGTTTGCTCAAGTCTCGCTGAAGCTATCAGTCGCGCGGATTCATGCGGGTCTGACTATTTCCAGAGACATATACAAGAATGGATGAGGCTGGTCGGCCTCATCCATTCAGACGATTATTCGTCGTCGGCTCCATCCGAAGGATCGTCCGCGGCCTCGATCTTCGAGAGCCGCTTGATGCTGATGGCATGTATCTCAGCGATCCGGGGCTTGAAGGTGACGCCCTTGATTTCATCCTCTACCTCGCGATAGCGGAGGATACCTTCCAGGGTAACGAGCTGCCCCTTTTGGAGAGTTTTGGCGAACTTCGAGAGATTCCTCCAGGCATCGACGCGATGCCATTCGGTGCGGTTTTCGTAGTCGCCCTTGTCGTTCTTCCAGCTCTCCTGGGTTGCGATGCTAAGGATGACGTACTCTTTGTTGTTCTGAGCGGTTTTGGCTTCTGCGTTCTGCCCGAGGCGGCCGATGAGGATGATTTTGTTGAACATGGTGTTTAACTCCGTTTCTTTTGCTTTGTCAGCTGTCTGCGGTACATGCTTGCCCAACGGGTGTGCCGTCGCGATTCACTCCCTCGGCGACTGGACAGAATCTGCGGAAGGGGACCACAGCTTGCCTTGGGCAGGAGTCCGCACCTCTTGAGAGGCGCATAGCGGATTCTGCGAAGGAGAGCGTGCGTCCGAAGGGCGTGGGTGGGCTACCCTTTTGGCAGCGCAACCGCGCTCTCAGGAGAACCACACTATGAAGAAGTCCATTCTTTACCTCGTTGCAATCGTTGTTCTTTCCGCCTCCACCCTCACCGCTTCGGCAGCTATGAGCGGCTCTAATCCCCGTCCACAGAGTTCCATGAGCGGGGTGGGCGCCGGGATTCTTATGTACTTCGGCTTCTAGCAGAATAGGAGACAATTAGCGAAGATCTCTGAACCGAGGTGCTCGTGAATCTGTCTCTGATGGCGACAGTGTTGTGGGCGGCAGGATTCGTACTGAATGCCGTCCTCCTTTTCGTTCTGCTCTATAAGCGGAGATACCGCATCGTGCCCTGGTTCACAGTCTGGATCGGGTGCGGGTGTGTTTACACAATCGCACTTTTTGTCAGCTACAGATTCGGTTCCAAAGGCGTTTACGCGCTTACCTATTGGTCGTCAGACTTCATTGACGTGTTGTTGCAGATAGCCGTGATTTTAGAAATCGCGGCTATCGTTCTCCAGCGCAGCGGTCGTTTGGTTGAGGGTGCGCGTATGCGCCTGAGCATCATGGGAGCGACCGCGCCCCTGGTGGCGTTAGGCATGGCATGGTTCATGAAACCAGCGGCGGAGACGAACCTGGATGCGTGGGCGGCGCGGACAAGCCTTTTTACTACTGTTCTGGTTCTGTTGTTATTTGTGGCTGTCGTAATGGCTTCGCATCAACTTGGTCTGGGATGGCGAAGCTACGCCATGCGCGAAAGTTACGGCCTTTTCGTCTGGGCCGTGGCTGCTTTTGCGACTGACACGCTTCATGCCTATTGGCGCACTCTTGGACACTTCACTTTGCTCGAAAACATGAGAATTGCTGTATTTCAAATTGCGGCAATCTACTGGATCGTGACCTTCTGGCTGCCCGAACCTGTGAGGGAAACGGCAGCGCCCGAGAATATAAATGGCTTGAAGGAACTGAGAAAGAGGCTAGAATATGGCCAGCAGTCGCGTTGAGTCCTTAGACTGATGGAATAGGTGTGTTCGCATGGCGTTTCTCGCCTTCTTGGTTGTATTCATTCTTGCTATTGCCGGCTATGTGTTCTATGTGAGCTTGCACCGTCGCGAGCTCCTCGGCAGAAGCTCGGAGCATGACTTGATCAGCAAGATGGAACCGGTGGATCTGGAAGGATTGCGGAGAATCTCGGAAGCGTTTCAGCAACCAGAGAAAGGCAGGCCAGGGATTGATTCTGATGAGATGTGGCGGATTGTCGGCGGCCTTGAAGGCCTTCGCCGACTCCGCAGGAATGCTTGGGTAATGCTTGATCTGGCTGTTTATGTTGAACGCTGGAACGATGAGCAGGCCGCAGAAATCTCTCAGATGATGCGACGCGATGCAGTGCGTTTGAATCGCGCTATCACTCACATTGTGTTGAGGCATCTATTGCAAATCGGGTTCCGGCGCGCTCCTCTTCATATCGGCGAAGTCGTCGCTTCGTACTGTCTCATCAGAAGTCGTCTTGTTGATCTTTATCAAGTTAGGAATGCCGATCTAATCAGGGAGTGGAACATCGCCTAACAAAGTTGTGTACTGACCCGGGGGGGCGGCGCGGCCGACAGTAAGGGACACCTCACTAAGCGGAAATTTATGTATGCTAGGGCCAGCAGCAGCTTTTCTTCAATCGCCAGGCTCGGCACGATGGACTAAGCTCCAAAGCCGCATTGCACCAGAATGTGCCAAATAATTAGCAAAACGACACCATGAATCACTTGCTCATGGACGGGGAGGCAGATCGCGACTGCCTAGCCTACGTCGACAAAGCCGGAGGTCAAGCCGCTATGGATGCTGCTTGCGCCTTCGTAGGTCGAGGTTGGGCACTGTTTTTTGGTAATTGATGGTCACATGGTCAAAGTTGGCAATGGTGCGGGCTTGGGTTTCGGTGAGTCCTTCGCGGCTCATTGAAAGCGCGAGACGCTTTGCCTGCGAGATAAGTGCCTGATTCCGATGCGAAATGGCCGTGATCTTGGTCACCAGATACTCTCTGGCTTGTATTGCAAAGAACTTCGGACTACGCCAAATAATTCTGAAGGCAACACACATGGGGAAGCGGTGAATCGCGTTTGTGGGCTGAACAGCTGAAAGTAGAAACCAGCGATACCGATGTCTTGTTGCGGTATGGCAAGAGCAACGGATGGCTCGATGACCAGCCAGCTGCTGTCACACGCGTGGTCGGCAAGGGAAGAATCACATAATAGGTGCATGGCTTGACACTGGTTCCATGAAGAACGCAGTTTCGTGGATGCTGCCGGTCAGCGGTGTAAACAAGTTTGAGCTGGAATTGCCCGATGGAGTTGAAGGTTCGACCCTTAGCGGCGCCGGAAAGAAAATCTTGATGTTGGTCAACGTCGCGGACGGCGTGAGATCGGTTGCACTTCCTCACCCAATGTTCGATATCCTTACTAGAGAGAGGAAGAACACAATTGTCGGGCTGCACTTAAATCCCGGAATTTCCCATTCGGGCCTCGTTTCCTGCACTTAAATCCCGGAATTCGATGGTGTTTATGTACTCTAATCCCGGACGAAAAAGCGTGCTCCGGAATGGCGCGCATCGTAGTTGCGTACATAAAATTCCCTTTCTTGAGGTGTCCCAAATACCGCACCGGATCACACTATTTCCGTAGAATTTGCCGAATACCACAATGCTAGGGTGAGTCAATGACTCCCTTCCCGTACCCCTGTAGTGGGCCGGGTAGTTGCTATGCGTCCATTGTGAGCAGTACGGTGCGGACGCCTGTTCCTGCACCGATAAAGGTATCAGGGGGAAGCTCTTCTCAGATACCGCCTCGGGCGTCAACGATGGGACGCAGTTTGTCATTCTGACGCGGGCCGTTCGCGCATATCGCGACAAGCCGACCACCAGGGGAGAGGTAACGGAGTGCGTGGGTAATGTGCTTGATGTCCTGGCCGTTTGCAAACGGAGGATTCATCAGAATCCGGTCAAAGGTCCCAAGCTCGTCGTTTCACTCCAGGAAATCCCCTTGATGGACATGTAGACCGGAGAGGCCAAGGGTGAGCAGACTCCGCACAAGCTGACCGTTGATTTCCACGGCTACTTTGTCCGGTGCATTGCCGATCAAGCGCAGGATGTTGCCGGTTCCCGCGCTTGGCTCCCGGACGCGGTGCATCTCTTCGATCCCAGCGAGCTCGACCATACGCGCGGCCAGCGCGGGCGGGGTAGGGAACAGTTGCGGAGGTGTCACGACTTGCACCCCTGTCTTGAGTGATTGCCGCATGGCCTCGATTCCGCTACCGAGAGCGAAGGGGCCGACCTTCGCCCCTGGCTGCGCCCTGAGGTGTCCCCTCTGTTGATTGTCAGTTGACAGCGGGAGGTATCTGTCCGATTTGCCGACTTCTCAGCCAAGTGGATTGACCGCGGTTTGGCGACGATCTCTGGGTTGAATACCACATAGTGATGGGCAAAGTTGATATAGACACCATTGAAGAGCGCGGTTGGCAACACTCCATCCTCTTCGCGGTCTGGGAGATTCTGCGCAGTGCTCACCGGTGTTACAAACGGAACTTGGCTAAAGGTACGGCTCCCGACTCGCATATCTTGTGGCGGCAGGAGAGCAAAGGATTGTTGTGATTTGCTCGAGTTGTCTCCTCGTAGCTTGGCGCGCTTCAATAACGGCAGTACCGTTTTCTTGTTGGCTGCGTAGAGAATGGGTCCGTCACTGCCGGAATCCAGCTGCAGCAGAACCTGACGGCTTCCAGTACCGGAGAGACGTACCGGGATGACCAGTCGTTCCGTCAATGGCAATTCATTTTCGGGACGCTGGGGCGCCACCAGTGGAATACGCTCGCCGCGCACGTATTCCTGCATCATTCTTGCCTCATCGAGACAAAGCAGTCTTTGCGGGTAGTCGATGAGCAGGTCGAAATGCGCGAGAAAATTCTCGCCGAGAACCCCTCGAATGCGGCGGTCGGCGGCTTGAATCTGCTCCAAGTCCTCGACGACGACATATGAATTGGCGACTACGTGAGAGCCTGCTTCCAGCGTATCCAGCGTGGCGACTGAAGCCTGCGAATAGCTGGCCGTCTTGACGAGACCTACAGTGCCTTCGGACTTGAGACCGATTTCGGAGGCCAGCAACGGGTCGACAACGGTGATCTGGGTGCCTGTATCCAACATGAAATCAAATGGGCCTGCGCGATTGATCTTCACCGGAATCACGATCAAAGCACGCTGAATGAATCGCGGGGTAATACCATCGATGTTTCCCGGGCAGTGGTGCTCGGCCTGAAGCGCCGAGAGGTTTATCCCCAGCCCAACACATAGAAGCAATTGAATTGGGTATTTCATGTCGTCCTTCCGCTCAGGCGGCGATAGCTTCAGTCCCGGGTCAGGACGGCGGACAGCACGCCAAGGCGGTTCTCGCGGAGGTTGCGGGACAGATTGCCGACGATGGCTGGGAAGTCCGGACCCATCACGGCACTGAGGTTGGGTCCGGCTGGGGGCAAGCCGGTCATGGCTGCCTGAAACCAGTGGAGCGCGGCCTGGGTGTCGTCGCGCCAGAGGACCGCCTTGAACCCGGCTCGTTCCAGCGCGGCGCGGGTATCGCCTTCGCTGAGCAGGAAGCTGGTCGATGCGTCGCGCGCCCATGGAACGGGATACACGGTATCACCAACGCGAAGCACCAGATCATGGACGGCGAACCGGCCTCCCGGCATCAGGATTCGACGGACCTCGGCGTAGAGGGCGGAACGGTCGTCGACGTTCATCGCCACGTGTTGCAGAAAAACTGTATCGAACGCCGCGTCCTCGAAAGGCAGATCCAGGGCGTTGCCGACCTGGAACGTGGCGAGATCGGACAGCCCGCAGCGCTCCGTGAGATAGATGGCCGCGTCGATGAAGGCAGGGCTCAGGTCGACGCCTGTCACCCTGCAGCCGAAGGTCGCGGCGAGATAGCGCGCCGGGCCGCCGATGCCGCAGCCAAGATCCAGCACGCGCGTCGACGGCTCGAGTCCAGCCGCGTCGGCGAGTTCGGTGGTGGCGAGGATGCCCCGGGTATGGAACTGATCGAGTGGAGCGAGCTGAGCGACGGTCAGCGTGTCCCCTTCGGGAGTGATCGCCGCGAGCACCGACCTGATCCGGTCGCTGAGGTCCGTGCCGCGGTAATGCTCGCGCACTTTGGTAGTGGTGTCAGTCATAACTCTTCTCCAGCCAAGATTTTTGATTTCGCGAAACCGAATTGCGACAGAGTAGCTCGGTCGATGAGAATCCGCCTAAGACGAAACCAACTTGCCGGAAGCGGTTTGAGCTGCCCTGCCTTGAGGACGCAACAACCAATAGATAGCGGCGATGTGCGTGATCATCAACATGGGCACGTAGATAATCGTGATCGAGTACATAACGCCCAGCTGCCCCGCCAGCGCAGGAAGGCCGCCCCGGATGGCGTGGTAGTAGTCAAAGAGGATGTCGGCCATCCCCACGAGATTGAAGGAGACGACGAACAGCCAAAAGAGCGGACGTATTCTCACCGTAAGAAGCGCGAGGATGGCCAGTATGCCGGTTGCGAAGTCTCCGTAGGCGGCGAAGGTGGCGAAGGTCACTGGCAGATTGGGGCCGACGACGCCTGGAAGGATGAAGGCGAGCCCGAAGAAACGAAAGCTGTGCAGAGTGGCGATGGCGCGTTGCGCATTGCCCCGATCCATCGACTTTAGCCTGGGCAAAACGTAGCCCCTGAAGCAAAGCAGGCACGCGACATAACCCAGCACGAGCTGCGGCAGGAAGATAATTTGCGGCGACATTTGAACTCCTTCGAATCGAAATAACTATCCCATGAACTCAGAGTGCTTTGAACTGTACCGAAGAGTAGCGTCAATGAGCCGCAGCGGCGAACGATTCGGCGTTGGCCCGGAAGAACTCCTCCAACGTCTGCGGATTCCGGCCGGTGACCGAACGAACCGTGTCGGTAGCGTGGTGGCGCGTCTTCCCTTTGCGGAAGAACCGCCAGAGATTGGACAGATGATCGAGTGCATGAGGATTGAGTCGCGCTTTCACTGCGTCAGCCCACTGCTGGTCTGTGATGGGCACATAACGAATCGGCCGCCCGATCGCCGTGCCCAGAGTCTGGACGATCTGCTCCACGGTGAGAGTTTCGCTTACAAGCGAGTAGACCTTTTGAGATGGCAGATCGGGGCTGGCCAGAAGAGTGGCGGCCACACGGGAGACGTCTTCCGCGCCGGTGAGTGGAATGACGGCGCTGCCATCGCCCCATGGCAGGAAAGCTGTATTTTGCTCGGCCACGCTATGGCTGACAAGAGCGCGTAGATTTTCATAGTAGGGCGGGGTTTGAATGTGAACGGCCCCCACGCGCGCCCAGTCGAAGATACGATCGGCCAGCCGATGCTGCAGATTTCGGAAGGAGGCAGAGTGCTGGAGGTCTCGGAATGCAGGATCATCGGACGTTCCTTGAAACTGTGAGTTGTTCACTATTAACTTCAGGCCCTCAGTACGAGCCGTTGCGGCGAAGATGGTGGTTGCCTCAAGCAGCCCATCGGTTACCGAATAGGTGAAGAAAGCGCGCTGTACACCTCTCATCGCCGCCTGGACCGAGACGGGGTCGAGGAGATCGCCCTCAACGATTTCCGCACCTTGCTGGCGGAGTTCATCGGACCGGGCATCGAGTTTATGGACGAAGGCGCGAACAGAGATTCCCTGCTTGAGCAGAAGACCAGCGACGAGGCGTCCGGTCGATCCCTGTGAACCGCCGGCTGCGCCTGTAATCAGAATGGGATGGGGCATGGAAAGTTCTCCTTTGCTGCATAGGATGATGACTGTAATCCTACAGATTCACATTTTTCTTTTACACGTCTCGGTGCGGCATCGTGGGATGATCGTGAGCATCTTATAATCAGTTATGCGTTACCGACCCGAACATAAAGCGGAAGTCCATCAGAAGATTGTGAAAGACGCCTCGCGGCGCGTTCGCGCCGAAGGTCTAACCGGCGCAGCGGTTGCAGCGGTCATGCAAAGCACAGGTCTGACGCACGGGGGTTTCTACAAGCACTTCGAAAGCAAAGACGAGCTTCTGCTGGAGTCGCTGCATGAGGCCTTCCGGGAGATCGGCGACACCTTGGTCGGTGCGGCGGAACAGTCGCGCCCAGAGGCGGCGTGGAAGGCGATTGTGAAGACTTATCTGAGCGCGGAATACTGCGATCACGTTGAGCGCGGCTGTCCTCTGCCGACACTTGCCCCTGAGCTGGCGCGGGCCGACAAGGAGATGAGGGGCAGGATATTTATCGAGCTTGTGAACTACAAAGATCGAATGATTCCCTTTATGCCGGGCCGGCGAATCGCAGACAGGGAGCGCGCTTTCTTCGTCATCTTTTCAACGATGATCGGGGCGATTGAAATAGCTCGCATGCTGCCAGAGTCCGCGATGCAAGAGAAGGTACTGGCGAACGCAAGAGAATTTCTCTTACACAGTTTTTAAGCTCCTCAGTCATTCTGGCCCGGTTACCGAGCAGAATTGAAAGTCTCGCTGTTCACCGCGTACCAGATTTTAGTTTCAACTTCCGGACAGCCGACGCGCCAAAGTGATGAGCCGATTTCAGTTGCCTCGATTTGCATATCCTCCGAAGAAATCTTGACTTTGCTAAACAGTGTTCATTACTATGAACACTGTTTATGATTACATTGATCGTATCTCGCCGACAGAAACAAAAAGAGGAGTTGCGTAGAGTCATTCTGGATGCCGCCCGCGAGATCTTTGTCGATCAGGGTTACGAAAATTTCTCTATGCGCAAGCTGGCGAAGAGGATCGAGTATTCGCCGGGAAGTATCTATTTGCACTTCAAAAACAAGGAAAACCTGTTCGAGGTTCTCGTAGAAGAAAGCTTCGCGCTACTGCTTATCAGCCTAAACGATCTACGACACAGGCGGAATTGGCACGATCCGCTGGAAGAGCTTAGAAGTGGAATGCAGGCTTACGTCGAGTTCGGATTGAAGAATCAAAGTGACTACCACTTTGTGTTTATGCTGACATCCTCTCCCCAAAAGCGCCCCTACAAGGTGCATGAAGCATTTGATGTCCTGCGCGACATGGTAAAGCGTTGTGTGGAAGAAAAACGGTTTCGAGCGGTCGATGTGGAGCTCACGAGCCAAGCCCTATGGAGCTCTATCCATGGAATCACATCCTTGCTGATACAAAGACCAAAGTTTCCCTGGGAGCCGCAAAAGAAATTAATCGGGCACGTGATCTTCACCGCCACCGAAAGCCTGATCCAAATACCGAACTCCGCGAAGAGGTAGATGACCCTCATGCCAAAATCTACGGCCTATCAAGCGCGTGACCTAAAAGTTTCGATGTGCCGAACCGATCTACCCGTCACGGAACGATCCAATTCATGGCTCTGCCTGGCGATAGCTGCGGTATTGTTGCTGTTCTCAAATGGAGCAAACACGATTGCCCTCGCGGCGTGGCTATCGCCTGTGTTTATGCTGCGTTTTGTCCGCCGACAGCGCTCATACCTTGGTCTCCCGATCGCCTACATCTTGTTCGTCGCGACGTTTTCCTTTCAGTTTAGAGGAATGGTGCCAATCCCCGGAATCGGCTACTATATCTTTCTTGTCGCGTGGGGTGTTTCGCTGGTTTTGCCCTACATCCTCGATCGATTCATAGCGCGCAGACTCACCGGCCTCGCATCGTCCCTCGTCTTCCCAGCCTCATGGGTCGTCACTGAGTACGCCCTCTCGCAAGCGCCATATGGGACATGGGGATCGGCGGCCTACTCACAGTATGGGAATTTGGCGCTGCTACAGCTTGTCTCAGTTACCGGCCTGTGGGGCATAACCTTCCTGATTGGCTGGTTCGCTGCCGTGTGCAATTGGGTCTGGGAGGACGGACTCTACTTCGCGCCTGCGCGTCGAGGCGCATGGCTCTGCGCCGGAACCATTGTGAGCGTGACGCTTCTAGGCGGAGCGAGACTGGCGCTCTTTCCTCCATCGTCACCTACCGTGCGTGTGGCCTCGCTCTCCAGCAGAGAAGTTGCGCCAAAACCCGATCCGGCAATCATAGGGCGAGTGTGGGCGGGCAATGCGACGGCATCTGATAAGACTACGTTCCGTGCCTGGTCGGCGGCTACAAATCAGGATCTGATGACTCGAGCCGAGCAAGAGATGCAGGCAGGCGCCAAGATCGTATTCTGGGGAGAGATCAACGGGCAAGTGATGAAAGGTGATGAAGCTGCATTCGTGGCGCGCGGTGAAGACCTCGCATCAAAGTACCATGCGTATCTGGGAATGGCTCTGGCCGTTCTAAATCAAGGAAAGACTCCCGCTGTAGAAAATAAGTTCGTCTTGATACGACCGGACGGCCGTGTCGCCTGGGAGTACAACAAGGCGCGGCCTATACCTGGCCCTGACGCTAGCCAACAGATACGGGGAGACGGCAGGCTCAGAGCATTGGATACACCGTATGGAAGAGTCAGCTCCATCATCTGCTTCGATGGCGACTACCCCCAATTGCTCGCGCAAGCGGGAACCCTGAAAGTGGACATGATCCTTGACCCCTCAAACGATTGGAGGGCAATTGATCCATGGCACACGCAGATGGCGAGTTTCCGCGCTATCGAGCAGGGGACAAATCTGATTCGACAAACAAGCAAAGGATTCTCTGCCACATTTGATTACCAAGGGCGACGATTGGCGACGATGGACTATTTCCGAACATCGGATTTTGCGATGGTTTCACAGATCCCGAATCGCGGTGTACGGACTATCTATTCGCACCTCGGAGATTGGTTCGCGTGGCTGTGCATAGCCGGATTGCTTGTACTAGTTATCATTTCATTGACTAAGGTACGCCCAACTTGAAATCTCTAACCAGCACATGTTAAAGATAGCGCGTGCGATTGCCGAATGCCAGTGCGATTAGGTCTGCCTTGTTGCACCCACGGATAGGGAAAGTTGGCGCAAGAGGTTTACAAGGTGCTTTTGGTCTGCGCCTGAAAGCTGTGACAGCATACGCATTTCGACTTCCATATGAAACTCAACCATTCCTTCGATCAACTTTTGCCCTTTCGCCGTAAGCGTTATGCGCGAACCTCTTTTGGAAGGCTTGAGTATGGAATCTCTTCTTAGTCCCCGTGTAGTTGAAGCGGAGAGATTGGATGGAGGCGTAATCATCACGTTCGACGATGGCAAGTGCGCTATCCCCCTGAGACTCAATGATTCTGCTCAGTCCCTCCCGGAAACAGGATGGTCTTCAGCGCAAAGAAGTCAGGTTCACATTAAGACCTGCTTAGCGGTCGGACCGTTCCAGATCAACACGCCCAGATTGAGGTTTGCGGCGTGCGGTCGCTGGGATTCCTTGTTAAAGCTCTTGCGCCCAAATCAGTTTTCTAATTTGCGTCCCTGACGAGAACCGCGCATTTGTGGATTGAGGATAACGAAAGACTGTTGGTTTGCGACGTAGAGAGCATTGAACGCTCCAGTTGGGAGCAGCCCGTCGATGGCCAGATGGTCGAGGAGGTCGTCGATGATCCAAGCCTCCGAATCAAGTTTAGTGCCCCCAATCGTGAGCCTGGTGCGAATCGAGCTGGCCGGCACAAATCTTCCGCTATCATTCGACACCCACTTTGATTTAGAGGGCGGCACGGTGACTTTGAGCACAGCAGCACGCAACATTACATGCGTTGTGCCGCTATCGAGCAACAAGCGAACAGAGTGGGTGCTGCTGTCTGTGAGGCCAGTGAGGAAGAGGTCGCGCGTCTCAATTCCTCCAACCCGTGTCTTTACGCTTTCCATCTTGATGTGCTCGCCAGTCAAATTACGAAGGAGAAAGCCGTCTGTATCAACCTCAATTCGGTGATGCTGGTTGTCAATTAGGTAATTGAGTTGAGATAGGACGTCCTGTCCTAGAACCCCGTGAATTTGCGTGTCAAAGGCTTTGTAGGTTACGAGCGACCGCACAAGAGCGAACGCTGGACCTATCTCCCTTGAGCCAAAGTTCACGCGATCCAAGATAACTCGTCCTGTGAATGCCGTGCCGGTCGTTGAAGCTACTTGGGCGCCGGTGGAATGTGGAAGTTGCAGTGCCTCAACCAAGGCTTCATCGATGCAAGAGGAGGTTGCGCCTGTGTCGAGCAGGAAGTCATACGGGCCGTTCCCGTTGATGCCGACTTGGACGACCATCAGAGTGCCATTCAGAGTTACAAACGGAACTATGCTTGCATCTTTGACTCCCTGAGCCGCAAAGCACAAGCCGGGCAGAAGCCAGATCGCGAGAAAGGATCGGTAGGTATTGACCAAGTGCTGTTTTATAGCCTGCCTCATCGCTGCTTCCTTCGATCGGCAGGCTTCGCAGGGTCTTATTGCTCTCTTGAGAGGGATCTATCACTACACCAGGGAGGGCTTGCCTTACCGATGAAGCAACAGTAGGAGCATGTAGGAGACACCGAAAGCACACATGAGGACTTTTAGCGGGCGGAATGGGCCATCTGTGCGCGGCAGGCAGAATGACCCGGCTTCTGCTAACAACGTTCTTCATGCCCAGCGCCACAAGCAAGCTCGTCGGTCCGCGAGCAAGGCACGGGCGCTGCGTCGGGTTAGCGCAGATCTGTGTCGGAAAGGGCTCGGACCTCCGCGGGACTGTGCGAGTACACTCGCTGCCAAGCACGACGAAATTGGCGAGTAGAGGAGAAGCCGGCTCTATCGGCGATATTCTCCATGTCAAGCTCGCTTCGAAGCACTAGCTCCCGCGCAAGAGCGACCCTGATGCTATTACGATACTCAGGAATGGACATTCCTACGTGTTCATGGAAAAGCCGTGAGAGGTGCCGTCCACTGGCACCGGCGAGCTTTGCAAGTTGCGTTCGCGTCCAGGTCTGCGTGGGATCCGCGGAGATGGTGTCCTGTATGCGGTGGACAGCGGGATGGATGTGATTGCGCCCTTCAAGCCAAGGAGAATTCTGGGAATCCGAGCCGTCGCGGCGGAAATAGACGACAAGGTATCTCGCGATAGCCGCTGTGCACGCCGAACCGACCAAACGGCTGACATAGTAGAGCATCAAGTCGATACCGGCAGTTACTCCAGCGGACGTGTACAGATTGCCTTCATGGACGTAGAGGCGATCTGTCAGCACTCTAGCCTTCGGTGCCAGGCGTGAGAGCTCGGTTGTATCGAGATGGTGCGTAGTACACGATCTACCATTAAGCAACCCTGCTTTGGCAAGCAGTAGAGTGCCTGAACAGATTGCCATAAGCGTGTGAGTCGGGCGAATGCTTGTTCGCAGCCAGTCAGCAATGTCTTCCATATCCCGCGCGTCTTCGTTCTTATCGGACGGACTACACCAGGAACAGGGCCGCGCAATATTGCCCACGACCACGACGACACAGTTTTCCGGCAGACTTATGGGCAGGGAATCGGGGCATTGCAGGGAAATCCCTATCGAAGTTGAGATCGATGGCCGAACGCCCAAATAACGGACGTGAAATTCGACGACATCTTGCGTGATATTCGCGCATCTCAGCACCTCGAGCGGCCCGGCTAGATCCAGAAGTGTGGTGCGGGGCAACAACACAACGATGACATGCACGTCACGCTTCTCACGTGCGCTGTCAGGCTTATGGGTGTCATTTGTGTGACCGTGGATAGCGGGGCCATTCATTGAGGGTCTCACTGGTTGAACCCAATTTACTCCGTTTTGCGCGGACAGCAAGGAGAATCCTGGACATCTAACGGACACAATCGGCCATATCCCTTCCGCCATCAAGTCCCCGTAAGGTTGTTGAATGTTCGTACTACGTCGTCTCGCCCCCCAAAAGGCGAGAGAATGCAAGCGGCTTTACGCTAAGCCGCCCCCACCTGCGACCCGTCCCGAAAAGTGGTCTTCATTGAGCCAACCCCCCTGCCCGATAAGAAGACATGGCGGATCGGCTGGCCAGGATACTCTAGTTCGTGATTAAGTTCCAAGTCGATCGCGCGTAACTGGAGTCCTTCGACGGCTTCGTACGGGAGATTCTGCAGCGGTTCATTACGATACTGTCGATTCATCGCCTGTCCTTCGGCTTGCCCCTTGGGAAGAAGCTAAGTTTCAGGACCGTAGATCACGTACAAAATCATCATGAAGCCGCCTAGGCGTGCAGCCTCAATCGAGGCTTCGACATCTTCGAGTTTGCCATGAGATGAATCCGATGCATAAAGTAAACGCCGTCTACCCCCAGTTCTGCTTGCCCGGAAAGTCTGCAAGCGGCATGATCTTGGCACCTCCAGGTGACAAGATGCGCGTTTGTTGGTATCTGTCCACGAAATTAAGCCAGTTCATTCCGAACGATTGCTCTTGTTTAAGTACGAGACATATACTCCCATGGAACGATTACCTAAAGGAAGAAGCGCCCGACTAACGAGGCTGAATGCGCAATCGTCCCATCTCCATATTTCTTTGCTCACCCTGTTGTTCAGTTGGGTCTTCTACTTTTTGATCATCCGTTGCGGTCACCTGGGTGGCGGCTTGGGCGCATACGTCGCAGGTCTCATGTGGTGCCGGGTATGGCCGCGCTGATCACCTGCAGGTTGCTCGGCCGCGACATGAATACGCTCGGCTGGAGCTGGGGTAACGGCCTCGGACCCGGTGTGAAAATCACCCTCGATTTTGACAATAAACGAAGACCATATGTTCCCCCAACTGACACAAGACGGGTAAGCAGCTCATTCAGGAAATGGGAACCCGTATGGGCTTACGCGACCTAGCAACGTGGAGCCACCCCACCAAATGTGAGAGTCTGGACCTTAACTCTTAGAGACGCTGCTTACAATCCTTTGGATGGAGGAAAGAATGAGGGTTACGAATTCAGGATCGGCGAAGATCTGAGATGCGTCAAAGGATTTACCCAACAGTGGAATTGTAATTTCCGCATCCGCAAGAACTTGAGCATCCATCGTCTTTAGGATTTCTCTCAAGGATGCTTGCGCATATGCCCCTCTCACAGAAGCGTTGAAGAGAGCCACCGGCTTGCCGGAGAGTTCTCCGCTGCCGACGATCCAATCTAAAGCATTCTTCAGTGCGCCAGGCACGCCGTGAGCATATTCAGGAGTTGAAAAAAGTACCGCGGACGAATCGCGCAAGGCTGCACGCAAACGCGAGACGGAATTTGGCCCAGGTTCTAAGTCGAGGTCAGGATTGAAAGGCGGGATGGTTTCCAACTCGTTATACAGAACGACATCGACATGAGGCGAAGCAATCAATTTCACCGCGTTGAGAAGTGTCGTGTTCGTCGACTGAGCGCGAAGGCTCCCCGAAATCGCCAACGCTTTCATCTCATTTCGATGAGTAAACGGGCGGAAGGATTCATGGAAGTAGAAGATTGGTACCAGCAGGATCAGAATGCTTCTTACGCAAACGAACGCCAAGTTGCTGAGCTAAATATACTGATTATCCAAACTTAATTGGGGTCCCGTCAGAAAACGGACAACAGCGTACGCTTAGGGTGCTTGAGGCGGCCATCCACCGGTAGACAATAGGCACAGAGACTCCGAGGCGCTGGCTACATCCCATGGGGGCACTCCGCTGGCAAGGAGTTGCTGGATGGAGGTGGCAGCCGACGGAAGTTGATCGTCGGCTTCAGCCACACTGCTATATTTTGGAGCAATTATCGCGCCCTCAGTGTCGGACGAGCTTGATGAGAGCTTCTAATTCCTGTTCCACGACGGCGGCTACCTCAGCCGCCGTGGTATCCCTTCCAACCGGCACCGTCATTGTGACCACACTGCCACCGAGCGGCTTGGGAATAACTCGCAGATAAGCCCCCCGGTGTTTCCATCTGCCATGTGCCTAAGGTAGTCCACCGACAAAGCCGATGGATTCAACATGACATCAACGATGAAGCTGTCGCCGCGTTTGGTGACGCGGAAAGATGAACTCTCTACATTTTCAATGCTGTCGGCGAATACCGGAGCCCACTGGGGTGTTGTCTTTCACTTTTTCTGTCGTATTCTTTTCACGCTAAATGGGGTCCCTTCAGTCCTCCAAGAGCAATAACTGAGCCGAGCGCCTCAGCATTGTTTCCATACGTCAGCCAGTGCCAAGGATGATAGATCTGATACCAGATGTTTTTCATGATTACCCACATCTTACGAAAATGTTCTCGGGCCTAACCATGGACTTCGTTGACTAGCGCTCTACTAGTAAGAAGTTGACCGGTCCGGTTAGCGGCATCGGGATTCTTCAGCTTCGGTGGGAACAACGGATATCCGGAGTGGGTCGCCCTCAGGATCGCCTCGAAGATTCTTACTGATAAACGCCGTCCTCGGAAGTAAAAGGACAGGTCAATCCTCAATGAGTGACTTGACCTGTTAGCGACAATTGAGAGCCAAGCCGCGACAGGCTGAACGATTGGGAGTCAACACAAGCCGACTAGCACCGATTCTTGCACTCTTGCTAGCGGTGCCGACGTGAATACATCCCGTCGGCACCGCTCGTCGATCCAGAGAACCAGAAACCCGTCAATTGACTGTAATTCGCGTGGAGGCCATCGTCCCTGTCACTTCAATTAATGTGGGGCTTCCGTCCAGGTTCCACACTTTGAAGGTGAAGCGGCCACTGTAAGATTTGTTGTCCTCGGCCACCGTAACCTCCTCATCCAGGGTGAAAGTATTGGTAGCCGTCGCCAAAGGTGTGCTTGGAGTGAAGAGCCAGCCAATGTGATGGAGCTTGTAACTTCGCGCGCTCGTTGGCGTCCACACTCCCACGCACACGTTGCCGCCCGCCGGCGCTAGAAACGCACTTTCAAACTCCGTGCCATCGCTGTGCCAGGTGTCAAAGGTATCGTTGAAGATCGATTGATCGACGCTGTTGGTATAGATAACATGCCAGAGACCAACGACCGTTGGCCTGGCTCCAAAGGGTGAGGGGAAATCAAAAGCGGCTTGCGGAATCGAGGGCAATTTAATTGCGGATTGCAGTCCCGGTGTGTTGAACCTTCCGCAGGCTGCGTTGGCCCCGGTTGGGAGAATAAAAAGGCATAGGCCGGCAAGGAGTGCCAGGCCGCCGCCGGGAAAGAGACGCGCCCGCAACCTGCCGGCCGAGGTGATTGAGACTGCTAAATTCCTGACGATTCGATTCATGGTGTTTCTCCTTTTCGGGTCTGGTCTGAGCCAGCAATGTTGCCCGAGTCTGCGGCACCGGCACGATTTAGAGCAATGCCCGCGAGGCGATTTGTTTGTCCCCGTGCAATCCCTGTTGCTGCAAGGAATGAGGCGATCTTGTCCCCACTCGACAGAGGATCAGAAGAACTCATGCGCCCGCACCATACGGGTGTAAAATCTGTTCTTCACTGGTACAGGAGGTGCGGAGTGGCTGTTTTGCCGACCCACGAGATGGTTCGCTTCGGCCTCTTCGAGCTCGACCTCAAGGCTGCGCAGCTGACCAAAAACGGAATAAGGATCCGGCTGTCGCAGCAGCCTCTTCAGCTTCTGTCTGTCCTGCTCGAATCACCCGGCGAGATCGTCACCCGCGAACAGCTCCGTCAGCGACTCTGGCCATCCGACGTCTTCATCGACTTCGACCATGGACTGAACAAGTCCATCCAGAAGCTTCGCGACGCGCTCGGCGACTCGTCCGACTCTCCCCGCTATATCGAAACCATTCCGCGCGTCGGCTATCGCTTCATCGCTCCAGTAAAAGACGAAACACCGCCAGTGGAGTCCGAAGCAGATGCCGAGATCTCTCAGAGTACGCCAAATTTCATTGCTTCTCCGGCGTTGGTTGCTGGCAACCAAAGAGTGCGATGGCTCCTCTTCGCAACAGGGGGCCTCGTGGTAATCGCCGCAATCGGCATCACGATCTATTTCTCTTCCCGTGCCCGTCCCGCCGTCGTAAATTACACACAGCTAACCGATTTCACTGATTCTGCATCAGCTCCCGCCGTATCGCCAGATAGTCATATCCTCGCGTTCATCCGCGGAGATAGCTCCTTCATGCCAGCCGGTCAAATCTATGTCAAGATGCTCCCCGATGGCGAGGCCACGCCTCTGACCAATGATGCGCAGTCGAGATATGGCCTGGCATTCTCGCCAGACGGCTCGCAGATCGCCTACACGGTCTTGGAGGGTTCCTCATTCGACACCTACATCATCTCGGTATTAGGCGGCGGTCCGCATCTTCTCCTTAGCAATGCGGCGGGACTGACCTGGCTCGACCCATACCACCTTCTCTTCTCCAGAATCCGCTCCGGCCTGCATATGGGAATCGTCACCGAAACAGTAACGGGCGACGACTTTCGAGAACTCTATTTTCCCCCTCATGAACGGGCCATGGCCCATTACTCATTCGCCTCCCCTGATCGCAAATCAGCTCTTGTAGTCGAGATGAACGGACAGGGAGATTGGACGCTGTGCCAGCTCATCTCTCTCGTGGGCGAGTCCGCTCCAAAACCAGTAGGGCCAGACGGTGCATGCACCGCCGCAGGTTGGTCGCCCGATGGCTTGTGGATGTACTTCATCGCGATCGTTCAAGGCCAAAGTCATCTCTGGCGTCAGCGCTCTCCAAACAGCCACCCCGAGCAGATCACCTTCGGCCCCTCAGAAGAGGAAGGATTGGCCGTCGAGCAGGATGGCCGATCCGTCATCTCCTCGATTGGTGCGCGTGAAAGCTCCATCTGGATTCACGATGCTGCGGGAGAACGATCCCTGTCGTCCGAAGGAGAGATCGTCGCGGACCTCTCGCCTCCGTCCTTTGGAGCGGACGATAAAACCCTCTACTACCTTCTGCGCCATCAGGATGCGAATGCTGGCCCCGAACTCTGGCGTTTGACGCTGGACACTGGCAAGAGCGAAGCGGTCTTTCCCGGAACGTCCATGACCTCCTACGATGTGTCGCCGGATGAAAAACAGGTCGTCTATACCAACCTGGGTCGCGACGGCAGGTCCCAGGTGTGGCTCGCCCCGATGGACAGAAGCTCCCCCGCCCGGAAGATCGGCCACTCTGGGGAAACAACGCCCTACTTCGGCCCACAGGGACAGATTCTGTTTCGGCTTGCAGAGGGAAACGTCAATTATCTGGAACAGATCAATCAGGATGGCTCCGGACGGTCCAAGGTCCTTCCATACCCCATCAGCGAAGTGCAAAGCATCTCGCCAGGGCGAAGGTGGCTGATGGCAGTCGCTCCTTTTCCTGAAGGCAACAGGATCATACCCATGGTCGTGGCGATTCCGCTCGGCGGCGGATCTCCGCGCCGCATATGCGCAAGCGACTGCGTCCCGGTATGGTCGTCAAGCGGGAGATTCCTGTTTGTTCCAGTCGAAGCATCGTCGCAAACGACTCCGGGACGAAGCCTCGCTATTCCGGTTGGCCCCGGAGAAACCCTTCCGGAGCTTCCTCCCGGAGGCATCCAGCCGCTTGCAGAACCGAGCATCGTTCCGGGTGCCCGGTCGATTAGTCGCGCAGAGCTCGTCCCCGGCAAAGACCTCTCACACTATGCCTACGTGAAGACCGCAGTGCACCGCAATCTCTATCGCATCTCGCTTCCCTGAAGTTATGGTATCTGGGAGTGTCAAACCCGCTATAAAATCCACTAGATACGACGTCAATCTTTGGAATTCCAGAGGTTGGTGCCGCGATCTGGCTGTCTCGCTTGATGACAAATCGCCAATGCACTCATTGAGCTTACAGGTTGAGACTTCCGCATTGCTCCCGAGTCACGGTCAAACCGGAAGCAAAAATTGAGCGTCTGCCCAGCGTATTGAATACCGCCTTCGGACTCAAGTATCTTGGAATGATTCTGCAAAGCAGATGCACCCTGGTGGAAGGAACGTCGAACAATGAAGCGACGAGTCTGCTCCTACGATATGTTCGCCGTCCCTGACCCTTCTTTCGTCCTGAAGGATTCGGGCGGGGAGATGCACTTCTGCAATTTGCGATGCTTCTGTGTCTGGTCGGTGGGGCTGGCGACGCGGCCGAACCTGTCTGAAGAAGCTAGATCGGATACTTATACGTTGACCACCCCATCGGGTGAACAACATCGGTTCACCGGGATTGTGAATGTAGCGCGGTGGGCTACGGCTCTTGCTTTTGAAGAAAAACATAGCGCTAGTGAAACGGCATAGCGAGAAAAGGGATCAAGGGGAAAACCGAAGGGGTATGTCCTCTTGCGCTCGGACCGCAGGGGGCCGCTCTGCGGCGGTTCCCCCCTGAAGTGGGCGGATTTCTATAGTACCTGGGCGGTCATGCTGAGTAGGACAGTGCGGACGCTCGTTCCTGAACTGATGAAGGTATGGGCAGGAAGCTCCTGCCATACTCCACCGTGAGCCTCCACGACAGGCCGCAGCTTCTCATTTTAACGTGGGCCGTTGGCGCATATTGCGACGAGTCGGCCTCCCGGCTTCAGATGTTTGAGCGCATGGCTAATGTGCTTGATGTCGGCTCCATCGGCGAACGGTGGATTCATAACAATCCGGTCCCACTGGTTTCCAAGGCCGTCGACTTCAAGAAAATCTCCTTGTAGTACGTTCTTGCAAATGCCCGCGGCTTTGTCCTCGGGTGGGTTGATGGTCTGCGATAGAAGTTCGCAGAGTTGGGAATTGATTTCAACCGCGAAGACCTGGGCGGTCGGGTGGGCGGCTGTGATCGCCTTGCAAAGAACACCGGTCCCTGCACTCGGTTCCAGGACCCGATGGCCGGGCTCGATCTGGGCAAGCTCGACCATATGAGCGGCAAGATGCGGTGGAGTAGGGAAGAGCTGAGGTGCTGAGACGACACGAACACCACCTTTGAGAGTTTCCCGCATGGCCTCGATCTGGCCGCCGAGTGTGAAGGGGCCGACCTTCGCCCCCGGCTGTGCCTTCGCCGTCACCTCCGCAAGGAGTTGGTCTTGCCGTTCTTTCGAGACTCCCTTAGCGTCCCAGATGCGACGTAATGCAGCTTCGGGGTCTTCCTGTTGCGGCTCCTCTAGCGGTGGTTTCACAAGAAAGAAGCCGATGCCCTCGGCGGATTCAGTCAAGCAGCCAGCGTCACGCTTCTCCTGCACCTCGGCGGCGCTCATGACTGCGGCGAGCTTGTCGAAGGGTATGATTCGGGTGAAGCTTCTTCCCCCATTGCCATAGGTGTCCAGAATGCTGACAGAAACCTTGTTGACCTTCTGGATGTACGACCATCCGCCACGCGGCGAAGCCCAGCATCGGCATGCGCCACCTTTCTCCGGTCTGGTCCTGTCGGCGATGATGCCGCCGTTCTCGCCGCCGAGCATGGCTCGCTGGTAGGCGATGCGGTTTTCATAGTGCTGAAGCCAACGATTCGCCCCATGAATCACTCGCTTATGGAAAGGGATGCAAATCGAGATTGCCTGGGTCACGTCGATAAGGCCGGAGGCCAAGCCGCTATAGATGCTGCTTGCGCCTTCGTAGGTAGAGGCTGGGTACTGGTCTTTCTTGTAATAGACGGTCACATGGTCAAAGTTGGCGATGGTGCGGGCCTGCGCTTCGGTGAGTTCTTCGCGACTCCACGCCTTCAGAAACTTTTGCGATTCGGCGATAGTGCGCTCCTGCCTGCGCTTATCGGCTTCAAGCGTCTTGATACGGCGGGCGCGAACATCGGGCCGCTCTTTGTATTTGGCATGACGGACAGCACCAGCGGCGCGGTCGGTCCAATACTTCGACGTGTTCCACATCTTGATTGCTTTACGCATCCCAGACTCGATCCGCTCGGCGTCCTTGCGGGCGCGGCGCTCGGAGTGGTGGCCTACAAGGATGGGCTGGCCGTAAGGGATTCCATCCGCGATAGCAGAGACGGCGGTATGTGCTCGATCTGCATCCTCGGCTCGCTTGTCGCTGTATTCGCTGAAGCGTTCGCTTCGTTCCTCGGCCCGCTCGACCAGGGTTCTATCTTCATCGTCGATCTCTCCGCACATTTCAAGGAGAAGATCTTCACGGTGCGGTGTCCACATGGGCGCATAGAAAAGCTCTTGTTTCGGAGCGTAAGAAAACCCTGCTTCCTTCACTCGTGCATAGGTCTCGGCATCGAGACGGCCGGAGCTGTAGAGCCTGAGTTTGTTGTCTTCGGGGGAGTAGGTCGCGGTGTAGCTCATGCGGGGTGTCTCCTTGAATTGAGTTCGTTTGGGGGTGTCGATGGGGTACCGGGCTAGATGATTCCTGCTGCTCGCATGAAGGAAGGGCAGCCGTGCGGGCAAGTGCCGTCCGGCTCTACTTCGCATTGCTCCTCGCAGAGAGCGGTTGCGTTCTCGTCTCCGAACATGACCGCGCTCACCATGTCTTCAAAGCTGCGGCCCTGCTTCTTCAACATCTCGGAAAGGGTGATTCGGTATGGGTTTGGCATTCTGTCAGTCCTCCCTTTTTTGAATGGCTGTGCTGTGTTTGCTCACAAACACGCCTTGGCCCTGGCCCACGCCAGCAGGGGCGGCAAGTGCAAGAGGAGGGGTCTCCACCCTTGGAACGGAGCGGTAGCGGAGTGGAAGGGGCGGAGCGCAGCGGAGGTCTGCACAAGCGCAGCGCGGAAGATTGGGGTGCCTCTTGTCGCGCGCCAGGGACGGAGTCCCTCAGGAGGCATGGTCACCTTGCTCCAGCGCGTAGCGCAGAGACTGCTTTCGTCGTGGTTCCGGCTTCTAGAGGTGGGCGTTGCGGGCGGGAAAGGCCCGCAGAGGTTGGTGATGGAAGACAGCAGGGCCGGCCGAAATCCGGGAGGAGACATCATCCCTCATTGGCCACGCATTTTGCTTAGGATCTATACTCCAATTCGAGGTGGCGAGAATGGGTGAATGGGCGAGACTACTTGGGGATGCGCGAGCTTGGTTGATGGTGGGAGCCTTGGCGATGGTTGGATTCGTATGGCTAATTCGGCGTTAGGCAATTCTTCTGATACTTAGCAACTACCGAAGACTCTGCAAAAAATAGTGACGCCGTCCGAATCGGTGGCGAACTCAGGAAACTGACATAATCCTGATTCATTGCAAACTCAACTACAATCAAGGGCGACCCGAGCAAGGAGCCCAAGTCTCTCTTATGCAGACCTTTAACAAGCGTTTTAGCGTTATCGCCGGCTTCGGACTGTTGGTGATCATATTGACAGCAAACGCCATTATTACCAGGCGCCAACTCGGCGTGCAGGTCGAGAATCAGGTATGGGTGGCGCATACCAGACAAGTTCTGTTCGAGCTGGCTCAAACAGAGTCCATACTCAAGGACGCTGAAACAGGCCAACGTGGTTTCCTCTACACGGGGGATCCGAAATACCTGGCACCATATAATCTCGCCATTGGTCAGGTGGGGCCAAACATAGACAAGTTGGCGAATATGACCGCCGACAATCCCCGTCAACAGGCCCACATATCCGCGTTGCGTAATCTTGCGCAGGCGAAGGTGATCGAACTCGCCCAAACGATCACGCTATATCGATCGGGCAGAACCGAAGAAGCCAAAGCGCTCGTTTTATCCGATGCGGGTCTGTTTACGATGAACAACATCCGAAAGCTGACCAGCGAAATGGGAGAAGAAGAGACCTCCCTGGAAGCCGTCCGGTCCGCCGCCTATCAAAAGAGCATTCGGGTAACGACAGTCTGCATCTATTTAGCCAGTTTCATTGCGGCTTTGGGCCTGATTTTTCTTGCGTATTACATACTCCGCGAAATGGAGCTTCGCCAACGGCATGCCCGCCAAATATTGGAGCGTGAAGAATGGTTCAGGGTGACGTTGACAAGCCTTGGCGACGCGGTGATCGCGACCGATGAACAAGGCCAGGTAACCTTTCTGAATCCATTAGCGGAGCAACTGACCGGAAGGAATCTGGAGTACGCCAGGGGAAGGCCCATTCAGGAAGTCTTCCCCATCTTCAATGAGTCCACACACCACATAGTAGAAAACCCGGTGAAGAAAGTGATGGAACTAGGTCGAATTGTGGGTCTCGCAAATCATACCGTGCTGCGCAACGCTAATGGAAACCTGATTCCAATTGAGGATAGCGCGGCGCCCATCCGCGATGCCGATCACAAACTGATCGGAGTCGTTCTGGTCTTCCGCGACGCAACCCTTGAACGCAAGTCGCAAGAAGTCTTGCGTAAGACTGAAAAGCTGGCCGCTGCAGCCCGTCTGGCGGCAACCGTCGCCCACGAAATTAACAATCCGCTGGAGGCGATCGGCAATCTGCTCTACATCACAAAGGGGATGGCTGGCCTTCCCGCCGAGGCTGCCGAACAACTGACGCTCGCGGAAGATGAAGTCGCTCGCATCTCGCACATCGCCCGTCAGACGCTTGGGTTCTACCGTGAATCCAACGTACCAGATCAAGTGGAAATACCTGCTCTTGTGGATTCCGTCCTCAACATCTACTCAAATAAGTTCAAGACCAAGAACATTACGCTTCAACGTGAATTTGGAGACTGCCCACCTATTCGGGGTTTGGCTGGGGAACTGAAACAAGCCATAGCGAATCTGATTTCAAATGCCGCCGACGCTGTCAGTCACAATGGGACGATACGAGTCAAATTGGAATGCGTTGAAACCTCTAATGGCCAGCTCGTTCAGGTGTTGATCGAGGATGACGGGCCTGGCATCGGAGCTGAACAGAGAGACCGAATCTTTGAGCCGTTCTTCACCACCAAGAAGGACGTCGGCACTGGTCTCGGATTATGGGTGACCAAAGAAATTATAGACAGACATGGGGGAAGCATCGAGGTCCATTCCCGAGAAGATAAGCATACTTCTGGCGCCATATTCAATGTCCTTCTACCGAGCGCTCCCAAGTTAGAGAATCCGGCGCAAGAGAGCTGACCTGCCCACCGCTATCAGGTGGAACATCCGAAGAGGTTCTACCCCGCTCAAAATCCGGACGGTTGTTGGATACTTCGCAAATACTCCTTCAGACGAGTGCCTTCGCATGGTCACTTGAGAACGATGATTAATCCCTCAGAAGCTCTCATATTGATCAAACCACTCACTTCTTGCCCCGCTCGGTCAAGGTACGTCGATGCGAGGATAGTCCCCGTTTCCACCGTCATTGTCGCCGGGTCTGAGCCAATGTTCAGCAACACGATAATGCGCTGCTTATCATCTATGCGCTGATAGCTCAACATGTTCTTTTCAACGGTAATAGACTGCAGCGCACCACTCACTAACGTCAAATTGCTGCGCCGCAGATTGATTAGATTGCGATAGAGCTGCAGAATTGACGCAGGATCATGCTCCAGTGTTGCGACGTTCACCGCTTCATGATCGCCGATAGGAAGCCAGGGTCGCCCCGTGGTGAATCCAGCCGAGGGAGAGCCGTTCCATAGCATCGGAGTTCGTTCCGGGTCGCGGCCCAAACTGAGTCCCGGTTCGTTTTTCTCCGCAGGATCTTGCACCTGCTCGGGAGGAATCGACACGTTCGTCATCCCAATTTCCTCGCCGTAGTACATCGTTAGGGTTCCGGGAAGAGTGAGAAGCAACATCGCCGCGACAGGTGCCTGGGACTTTCCAACCCTGCTAGCGATGCGGGCATTATCATGATTTCCCAAAACCCAATTGGGCCATGCGCCCTTTGGCAGGGCGGCGTGGTAATCAGATATGACCTGCTTCACCGCTTCAGCGGTCCATGCGCATTGCAGCAGGTGGAAGTTGAATGGCAGGTTCGCCCCTTTGAGATCTCTTCCGTAGTACGACATCAACTGTGCCACGGGTAAATAAATCTCTCCAATCAGCACGCGCTGTGGAAACTCATCGACCACCGCTCGCATTCTGGCCACGAGGTCGTGAACCTCAGGTCGGTCCGAGTTATATATCGGCAACTGGCGGTGACTGGAGGGCTGGCCTAAGCGATAACCGGGGTTTGGCGGGTTATCGCGAAATAGGTCGTCCTTGATCATCAGCCACATAACGTCAACGCGAAAGCCATCCACACCTCGTCGCAGCCAGAACCTCAAGACATCAAACATAGCGGATTGCACGGCAGGGTTGCGCCAGTTGAGGTCGGGCTGTTGCTTGAGGAATGAATGGTAGTAGTACTGTCCGGTTGTTTCGTCCCGTTCCCAGCCGGAGCCGCCGAAGTTGCTTAACCAATTATTCGGTTCATCGCGCCACAGGTACCAATCTCGCTTCGGATTATCGCGAGAGCACCGGCTCTCCAGAAACCAGGGATGCTGATCAGAGGTGTGATTCGGCACAAAATCGAGAATCATCTTCAGACCGCGGCGATGAACCTCCGCGAACAGGCGATCAAAGTCCTCCATTGTCCCAAAGATGGGATCTATTCCATAATAATCGGCGACGTCGTATCCGAAATCGGCCATGGGTGACGGATAGATCGGCGAGATCCAGATCGCATTGATGCCAAGCTCTACCAGATAGTCGAGACGCCGCGGAATTCCGTTCAGGTCACCAATGCCATCGCCATCGCTATCTTGAAAAGAACGCGGGTAGATTTCGTATATAACTCCGTGCTGCCACCAGGTCAACCCTTGCATCTCATCAATCACTCCTGAAGATTTATTTTCTAACGGAAGGTTGCTCGCATGATCAATGACCTTTGGTACAAGAACGCGGTCATCTACTGTCTCTCCGTTGCTACTTATATGGATGCAAACGGCGACGGGGTCGGTGACTTTAAGGGCCTGATGCGTCGCCTGGATTATCTGCAAGGAATGGGTGTAACAGCAATCTGGCTAATGCCGTTTCAGCCGTCTCCCTGTAAAGATGACGGCTATGATGTAGCCGACTACTACGGTGTCGATCCGCGATACGGCTCACTCGGTGATTTTGTGGAATTTGCCGAAGGCTGTAAGCAGCGTGGGATGCGCGTCCTTATCGACCTCGTTGTGAATCATACTTCGAACGAGCATCCATGGTTTAAGGAGGCCTGCCGCGATCCACAATCGAAATACCGAGATTGGTATGTGTGGTCTAACAAGAAACCGAAGAACGCGGCTTCGGGAGTGGTGTTCCCTGGAGTGCAGAAGTCCACATGGAACTACGAGAAGACTGCGAAAGCATATTACTTCCATCGCTTTTATGACTTTCAGCCGGACCTTAATACGACCAACCCAGAGGTGCAGGCAGAGATCCTGAAGATTATGGGCTTCTGGTTGCAGTTGGGTGTCTCGGGCTTCCGCATGGATGCGGTTCCCTTTGTCATCGCCCAAAAGGGCGCCGAGCTCAAAAAGCCCGGCGAACAATATGACATGTTGAGGACGTTCAGTGAATTCCTGACCTGGCGGAAAGGGGACGCAATCATTCTTGCGGAGGCCAATGTCCTGCCGGACACAGATCTAAAATACTTTGGCGAGTTCGGGGAACGGTTGCAAATGATGTTTAATTTCGCCGTCAATCAACATCTGTTCTTTGCGCTGGCCAGCAGCGACTCGAGGCCGCTGGTCAAAGCGATGCAGACCACAAAGCCTCGTCCGGCTACTGCACAATGGGGGCAGTTCCTGCGCAACAACGACGAACTCGACCTCGGCCGTCTCAGTGACAAGCAGCGTGAGACTGTCTTCGCGGCGTTTGGTCCGGATAAGAATATGCAGCTTTATCAACGCGGGATTCGGCGGCGACTCCCACCCATGTTACAGGGAGACCGCCGACGGTTGGAGCTCGCTTACAGTTTGATGATGACCCTGCCAGGCACCCCGGTGATTCGCTATGGCGACGAGATAGGAATGGGAGACGATCTTAGCCTCCCGGAGCGAAACTGCGCTCGTACACCAATGCAGTGGTCAACCGAGCCGAATGCGGGCTTCACGACAAGTGACAAGCCCATCATGCCGGCGATCAGCGAAGGCCCCTACAGCTTTCAGCATGTCAATGTAGCAGCTCAGCGTCGCGAGCCAAACTCACTTCTGAATTGGATGGAACGTATCATTCGCATGCGTAAAGAGGTACCTGAGATTGGCTGGGGAGATTTTTCATTCATCCCCATGAAAACACCTCGGGTTTTGGCCATGCGCTACGCTTGGCGCAACAATTCGGTGGTATGTATGCATAACTTGAGTGGCGAGCCTCAGGAAGTTCAGTTCTCGATGCGCGCAGAAGACGAAAAGGAATGCACTCTTGTGAACCTTCTGTCTGAAGACCATAGCTACCCTGAGAAGAATGGTAAGCACTCCATCTTGTTCGAGCCTTATGGCTACCGGTGGTTTCGTATTTGCGGTTTGGATTATCTACTAAAACGTTCAGAAACGCTAAGCTAAATTAATGTAGAACCCTTCGGGAATATCCATCATTGAGGTCATCTTTACTCCCTACGAACCTTTACCCGGTCTCCGGGTTTGGTACATGAGACAACTTCAGCCATCTTTTAGTTCTACAACATTTCTGAACAGAAGATGAATGCCCAGAACCGTACCGAGCGAGAGAAAAGCGCGGTCAGCGTACCCTAGAAGGAGTGACCAAGGAGAGCGCATGCCCGATATAAAACCTGTAGTTTTTGTCGTCGATGATGAAGCGGTGATCGCGCAGACACTTGCCATTATTTTGAATCAGGCGGGATTTCAGGCGAGTGCCTACGATCACCCGAACAAGGCTATTGCCGCCCGTGCGGAACTGGTTCCCGATCTTCTTATCAGTGACGTGATGATGCCGGGCATGAGTGGCATTGAGTTGGCGGTTCACTTCCGCCAGGCGCAGCCCGAATGCAAAGTGCTCCTGTTCTCTGGGCAGACTGCAACGGCGGATCTGCTGGAAAAGGCTCGCGAACAGGGATACGATTTCGATCTACTCTCCAAGCCGGTGCATCCCGCCGATCTTTTGGCGAAGCTACGCAATTGAAAGTCGACCGTTTGGTTGTCAGGTAGACAACGCGCCCGGTGCTTACGAACTCGACTAATTGTGGCAAACCAACCTTTGGCCACCAAATCTCCTCAGATAGCTATGGACTCGCCTCTTGTACCTCGCGAATCCTTTGAGGACGAAGGTCAGAAGCTCAAAGTCTGCGAAGAAAATCTGAAGCGCTATCACCAGCTCGCCTTGGCGGGGAGACTGGTTGGCGCGACAATGCACGAAGTCAACAATCGCCTGGCAGCCCTGACCAATCTCATCTTTCTGGCAAGGACTCTTTCCGAGCCTCCGAATCCGAGTATTGAGTACCTGGATGAGGCCGACCTCCAGCTCCGAAATTTGGGAGAGATCACATCCAGAAGTCTTGCCTTCATCCGCGTGGAAGTCGATCCTAAGGAAGTTGACTTAGTAGAGCTAGCGACATCGGCTTTACGTCTTCACGAGCAGCAAATTGCAAAGAAGCGAATCCAGGTTCAGACCCGTTCCGCCGAATCGGCTGCGGCGGTTGTGAAAAGGGGCGAGATGTATCAGGTCCTCACCAACCTGCTTCTCAATGCAATCGAAGCGCTGCCGCATTCAGGAGACCTACACATACGGGTCGCTCTTCATTCGCCAAACGCGACGATCACGATTGCTGACAATGGACCCGGAATCCCCGAATCGATGCGAAGCACTCTTTTTGACTCGTTCAAAAGTGGAAGAATGGATGGAAATGGGCTTGGTCTCTGGATCGTGCGTGAAATCGTTCATTCCCACGGAGGCACGATTCGCTATCGGAGCAGCGGTTTACAAGGAAAGAGTGGAACGGTCTTTCGCGTAACTCTTCCGACGCGCAAGACCTAAGTGTCAGTCTCGGTCAGCAACACAACCGGCGGAGATGGTGCCCTTAGTTGTTACTGCACTGTCCACAAAAGGTTCGATGCGCACCGCCATGTCAGACTGCTCTTGAGGAAGGGTACGAGTAAAGTTCGTTTCAGCCTTGCCGTGGCGCTCGAAAAGTTAGTCTCAATCTGACGCATTAGTACCGCGCGGCTCCGTCCGTGCTCGATGGCCGCATGCGCGTACCATCCGCGCTCCAGACCCGCGGGTACACGCAAAATTTGAATATTGTGTCCCCAAGGTAATTTGGCAACAAGCTGTTGCACAATTGAAGTATCGGGCCACTCTCTCGCTTTGTCTCGCATATTGCGCAGGTTACGTGATCCCAACCCTTCTATTCCCGGGAATTCTCGCACCCTAGCTCTGAATCGCATCCCCGTCGAGAAATAGATGACTTGCGAAATACGGCTGCAGAAGCAAAGGGCAACTCTGGTTCCCCTCATTTGGCTTCATTTTGAGAGAGCGCTCTAGGCTATTCCCGTTTTCTTGTAAAATCAAACGGGTCTTACACGATTTCAGTTACATGCAAGATGGGAGTACGAATGCCGAAGGTATTGGACGCAGTTCGAAAGAATCAAGGAGCCGTGCTCGACGGATGGCTACAGAGCCTTAAAACCGGAATCCGCAGACGTGATTTGATAGATGAACGTGAACTCAAGTCGCAGGCTGGAGAAGTTCTTGCAACCATCTGTGCTGCTCCACCGGATACACCGCTCGACGATCTCAGTGTCGCGGCCTGGCAACCTCTGAGAGACCTTCTGGCCAGTCTTTCGGCGTCTCGGGCAGTTCAAGGGTTCACTCCGTCGGAAACTGCAGTGTTTGTGCTCTCGCTCAAGACTCCTTTATTCAGTCTGGTTCGTGACCAAAAGGGAGACAACGCTGACCAACTCTACGCGGAGATGACCGCGACAGGCGACTTCATCGACAAGCTTGCGCTGCACACGACGGATAGCTTCATCCATGGTCGCGACCAGGTGATTGCTCGCCAGCAGGAAGAGATGCTCGAGCTTTCCACTCCCGTGGTGACGCTTTGGGATGGGATCGTCGCACTTCCACTGATTGGCACGCTGGACAGCGCACGTACGCAGGTCGTTATGGAGTCGTTGCTTCAGGCGATTGTCCAAACAAACTCGCGATTTGCGATTATTGATATTACAGGGGTGCCGACCGTAGACACACTGGTCGCGCAGCACTTGCTGAAAACCATTACCGCAGCACGGCTGATGGGCGCGGAGTGCATTTTGAGCGGAATACGTCCGCAGATCGCGCAGACGATCGTCCACCTCGGAATCAACCTCGAAGATGTCATCACTAAAGCTAAACTGTCCGACGCTTTCAAACTCGCATTGGAACGCAGCGGTCGCGCGGTTACGCGTGTGGCTAAGGTCAACGCTTCGATACCGTCCGGGGCGCGGGAGCTGTAATGGAACGAATTCCAATCTTGCGGATGGGTAACTTTCTTCTCGTCACCATTCAGGTCGATATGCACGACAAACTGGCACTTACGCTGCAGGATGATCTAACAGCGAAGATTGCGGATGTTGGCGCCAAAGGCGTTCTGATCGACATTTCATCGCTCGAGATCGTGGACTCCTTTATTGGAAGAACGCTGGCAAACATTGCATCCATGGCGAGAGTCCTGGATGCTCAGACGGTGGTCGTCGGCATGCAGCCGGCGGTGGCTATAACGCTCGTGGAACTGGGGATGTCTTTGCCGGGTATTCGGACCGCGCTGAATGTTGAGTCAGGCATGCAATACCTCCATGAGACAGCTACAGCTTACGGAGACAGCGAGGATTATGACGGGGACAGTGAGTAAAACTGAAAGGCTCCCCATCAAAGATTCTTCAGATGTGGTGTTTGTGAGACAACGGGTCCGGGTCTGGGCGACGAACTTAAAACTCAGCCTGGTCGACCAGACAAAAATCGTTACAGCTGCCAGCGAACTGGGACGCAATACTCTTGAGCACGGCGGCGGCGGAGAACTCGAAATTGCGGAAGTCGTTGATGGCGTCCGTAAGGGCATCCGGTTGAGCTTCTCCGATAAGGGCCCCGGAATCGCCGACATTAAGCAAGCTCTTACAGATGGATTCACCAGCAAACAGGGCATGGGATTAGGGCTTGGCGGTAGTAAACGGCTCATGAACGAATTCGACATTAAAACTGCTCCTGGCGAAGGAACTACTGTCACTGTGACCCGATGGAAATGAGAAAAAGAGCGGGCATCGTGCTGTCGGTAACTGCTGGCGACTCCAGTCAGGTTGGTCATGCACGCCGCCAGGCTGTCGCGATGGCGGCGGCTATGGGATTCAGCGAACTGAGACAAGGCCAGCTCGGAATCATCATCACCGAAGCTGCCGGGAACATCGCGGCTCATGCCCAGCAAGGAGAAATCGTCTTAACTCCATGGCAGTTTCAGAAAGACATTGGGATCGATGTGCTGGCGCTGGATAGTGGAAAAGGTATAGCGGACATCGGGCGTTCGCTGGAGGACGGATATTCGACTGCCGGGACGCCGGGCCAAGGGCTGGGAGCGATGTCTCGTCTTTCGTCTACGCTCCAGATTTATTCGTCACCCGGTAAGGGAACTGCGTTGCTTGCAAGGGTGGTTCAGGAGTCGGCGTCAGCTGAAGTTGTTGCTAATGATTATGCTCTTGGAGCAGTGTCGTTGCCGATTGCCGGTGAAACGGCCTGCGGCGACGCCTGGAATGCTGTTTATACTCCCGGCCGAAGCATCTACATCGTTGCCGATGGTTTGGGGCACGGGCCGTCGGCGGCAGAGGCCTCAGCAGAAGCCATCCGTATCTTTGCGGAATCGGCGCACCTTTCACCTGCCCGCATCCTGGCGGATGCCCATGGCGCTCTCGCCAAGACTCGCGGAGCGGCAGTCTCGATCGCCGAGATTGACCACACCAAGGGGCTGTTAAACTACGCTGGGGTAGGCAACGTTGCCGGAGCAATCCTTCAAGGTTCCAAGACGCGTAGCATGATTTCAATGAACGGAACTCTTGGTCACACTATCGGGCGTATTCAACAGTTCGCCTACCCGTGGGAAAAGAATTCCTCGCTCATCATGCACTCAGACGGCCTCGCAACTCGATGGAGTTTTGAGCAATATCCCGGGCTTTCTGTGCGTCACCCGGCCCTGCTAGCGGGAGTGCTTTACAGGGACTTTTGCAGGAAGCGTGATGATGTCACAATACTTATCACGCGTATATAGCCATGGAAAACCGCTATGAATTCCCACTTCTGACGATTCCCTTGCGGCACGACAGACATGTTGTGCACGCGCGTCAACGCGCCCGCGATATTGCCGCCGAATTGGGTTTCGAGCATCAGGATCAAATTCGTCTTGCAACGGCCGCTTCGGAGCTCGCGAGGAATGCTTTTCGTTATGCCGAAAGCGGTGCAGTTGCCTTTTCTGTGACGAAATCCACCCCGCAGGTCTTCATCATTTCAGTGACTGACAAGGGGCACGGAATACCCAACCTTGCGGAGATTCTTGACGGTCGATATATCTCCAAAACTGGCCTGGGCATGGGTTTGATCGGTACTAAGCGCCTGATGGATCACTTTCACATCACAGCGACCGGGATTGGTACGGAGGTTGAATGTGGCAAAATTCTTCCCTCTATTTCCCGTGAGGTGACGTTGCCTCGCGTCAAGACCATCTCGGCGAAGCTTGCCGGTGGCAACGCGGTTGATCCCTTCGACGAGATCGAGCGGCAGAACCAGGAGTTACTGAAGACGCTTGCGGAACTCAAGGAAAAGCAGGACCAACTTGCGTCTCTGAATCAGGAGTTGGAAGACACCAATCGCGGCGTCGTGGCCCTTTACGCAGAATTAGAACAACACGCGGACGATCTACGCAGGGTGTCGGATCTCAAGACAAGTTTCCTATCCAATCTTTCTCATGAGTTCAGAACTCCCCTAAACTCAATCTCCTCGCTTAGTCGTTTACTGATCGGTCGTACGGACGGTGACCTCTCAACAGAGCAGGAGAAGCAGGTAACGTACATTCAGCGTTCGGCTGCTGATTTGTCCGAATTAGTCAATGACCTCCTCGACCTTGCAAAGGTAGAGGCCGGGAAGGTCGATGTGAAGCCAAGACTGTTTGAAGTAAGTGAGTTTTTCGGTGCTCTGAGAGGCATGCTGAAACCGCTCCTGGCCGGAAATAGCCTCGACCTCATTTTCGAGTCAGCCTCAGATATCCCCACGTTATTTACTGACGAAGGCAAGGTATCTCAGATCCTACGTAACCTTATCTCCAACGCGCTCAAATTCACCCGCAAAGGTCATATCCGAGTGACGGCAGAAGGTGCTGCCGAAGGCCAGGTAATCTTTCGGGTCTCCGATACCGGCATCGGTATTTCAACTGAGGATCTCGAACGCATTTTCGAAGAGTTTGTTCAAATCGAAGGCGAGCTTCAAAGCCAGGTCAAAGGTACAGGGCTCGGTTTGCCGCTGTCGCGGAGGTTGGCCGGACTTCTGGGTGGAACTTTAGACGTCGAGAGTTCGCCAGGTCTGGGTTCGACCTTTGTGTTGAAAATTCCTGCCCGATTCGCTCAGTCTCAGCCGCAGGTAATAGCGCCTTCACCAATTGCCGAAGGGACTGGCGCTGCTATTCTTTTCATCGAGGACAACCGGGAAACAAGCTTCGTCCACCAGTCCGCTTTGAAAAATAGCAACTATCAAGCCGTTTTTGTTTCGAACATTCCAGAAGCGCGCATCGCGATGAAACAGATCAGACCCAGATTAGTGGTTTTGGATCGCTTGATCGACGAGAAGGATTGTCTTTATTACATTGATGAGCTGAAGGGCCAGGGATACAGCGGGCCGGTTCTCGTTGTCAGTGTGGTTGACGATGCGAAATCTGCGACGAATGCCGGAGCATCTGCGTTCCTCGCGAAGCCGGTGCCTCCGTTTACCTTACTGAATACCGTGCGCGAACTCATCGAAGAAGTACCCTCCAAGGCAATCCTTCTTGTCGATGATGATGAAGTGACGCGATATTTAGTAGGCGGTGCGCTGGCGAAAGTCGGTTACAGGATCCTCGAAGCTCATGGGGGCCGGGAAGCCGTCAAACTGATCTCCAGCGAAAATCCAGACGCGATCATTTTGGATATCGTAATGCCCGACATGACCGGCTTTGAAGTTTTGCGAGAAATACGCGGTGCGGCCCTATCCAAATCGATTCCAGTGATCGTGCACTCCTCTCGAGAGCTGTCTCAACAGGAAAGATTATTAATTGCAGATTTTGATGCTTTGATCTATTCCAAGCAGTCGTTCACAAAGCACGGTGGCCCTGAGGGTTTGGTGGAGTTGCTGCAATCGGCGGGAATCGGGGCTTGATCATGCCAAAGGATGCAATTCTTGTAGTGGACGATCGACCGGCTAATCGCTACACCGTCGCGCATGCGTTGAAGCGCGCCGGATACGATGTGATCGAAGCGGAAACCGGAACCGAGGCGTTAGAGCTGGCTAAGCAAATTCCTTCAGCCATCCTGCTTGATGTAAAGCTGCCCGATATTCTGGGCTATGACGTGTGTCGACGTCTCAAAGCGAACCCGCGGACGAGCCATATTCCTGTGCTGCAACTCTCGGCGGCTTTTGTCGACAACGAGAGCAGGGTCTATGCATTGGAAAGCGGAGCGGACGCCTATCTGACCCAGCCTGTCGAGCCAAATGTTCTCGTGGCGACCGTACGCTCCTTGGTCAAAACCCATGAAGCTGAATCTCTGGCTAAACTTCGTTCGAAGCAATGGCAGGCAACCTTCGATGCCTTAAGCGAAGGCGTCGCGGTGTTGGATGAGTCGGGCAAGATTCTGCGCTGCAATCGAGCGATGTCGGAGCTCTTGGAGCTTTCCTACGCCGAAATCGAAGGAAGAATGCTCGGCGAGATTGTCGATGGAGGTCTCACGTCGTTACTTGCTATTGATGATCAGGTTAAGCTCAAGGAAGTGGCACATGGCACTCGATATTTTCAAGCAAGGCTAGAACCGGTATTTCTCGATGACGAACCCACGGGGAGTATCCTGGTTCTTGCTGATTTCACCAGGAGACGGCTGGCCGAACATGCCGCGCTCATGAATGAACGACTCGCTGCAACGGGACGGATGGCACATACAATTGCCCATGAGATCAACAATCCTCTCGAAGCAATCACGAATCTTCTTTTCCTACTGGGAAATCCCCGGACAGGCCCAAAGGAGGCCGCGGAATATCTCTCGTCAGCGGAACAAGAGGTGGCACGTGTTTCGCGGATAGCTAAGCAAATTTTGACCTTTCATCGAGAGTCTGCATCTCCGATTTCGGTTGACCTCGGTAATCTCATGGAAGATGTTCTCGCTCTAAATAACCGCGCAATTGTCGAGAAGAACCTAGAAGTGTGTAAGGAATGGAGTTCGGGTATCTGCGTCGAGGCCTTCCCTGCACAACTTCGTCAGGTATTTTCAAACATCTTGCGTAATGCTATCGACGCGTCCAAAAGTGGAGACAAAATCCGCATCAGGATCTCCCGCTCCTTCCTGGGACACGATTTGGTCGAGAGGGGTGCGAGGGTGACTATAGCCGATAGTGGGATCGGTATTCCGACAGAAAATATTGCCCGCGTCTTTGACGCATTTTTTACGACTAAAGAACTGAAGGGAACAGGTGTCGGTTTGTGGCTGAGTTCCACGATCGTCCAGGAACACAGAGGACGAATTCAACTCAAAACTAGTGTCAGGCCGGACGGCAGTGGCACCTCCGTTTCAGTTCTCCTCCCGACAGAGCGACAGTCCGCTCCTGGCTACGGTAATGGCAGTGGGACGGGCGAACCGTAATAAGAGCGAAAAGGAGAGCAAACCAAAGCAAAATTGCTGAGGTTAATATCGGCAAATTCAAAGCCGCCGGATGGCAAGGAATAATGACAGATGGGCAACAAGAGCGCACCCATGCACTCAAGCTCATGGGCTGTGACAAATGATGTGTCCCGCTAAGTTAGTTTCGCGGAAATCACTAAGCTGGAGGGAACGTGCGAATGCTTCAGATGCGGGACCAAAACAGGAAGCGCACAATCTACGTGCAGTTCGAGCGCGATCAAGGTCCAAGGAGCTCGGCCAGGGCCGATGTTCATGCACTAGATTTGGCAGGATAAGAATTTCCCCTTGTTCAACGCCCAAGATCTAATAGTGCGACAGGCCTCGCAAGTTGAAGATGCCTAAAATCAAGGTCCAGCCATGCTTAATCCGTAAGAGGCTTTCTTCTATAAGACAGGCTATGAAATTGGGCTACTAGCAATCATAAGTCAGGGTTCCAAAGCTAAACGACATGGCGACGTGGACAGAATTAATCGGTCATGCGGAATGACGTTCTTTTGTCGATGATGAGGGACATTTGTGGCTCGAACAGAACTTCTCCAAACGGTCAAAAGGGCGAAGTTCGCGCGCGGAGGCCGCCAAGAAGTTCGACAAGCCGACTGAAGATAATTCCAAGTTCAAGACAGGATCTTTTTAGCATCAATTCGCAAGGACGGTCGTTTCCTTCACGGCAGCGAAACACATCTCTGAAAAAGAGGAAGGAAAGATTACTTCGCCCGTGTTAGGCCCGAAAGCCGACTGCGACACTCATCGACAAAGCTGAGAAGCAAATACCGGACCAACCCACGCTACTTCTTCTTTGGATTGTGGAAGCTCCACCGGACCGACCACGGCCTCATAATATTGCCAACTTGTTTGCCACCTTCCTGCCACAGAACGGGACCGGCTGGACAGGGGAAGCCGTCCCTGGATTCATCTGAGAGGTTGGCCGCCAAAATGAGTTGGCGATCCGACTGCGCGTTCCAGAAACGAATAACGACTGCTCCAGCTCCAATTACTTCAAACATTCCCGCATAACCTTCCATCTCCCGAACATGAGGGATTACCGACCTCTTTCTGACTTCAAGGATGCGTCGATACCATTCCAGCCACTCGGCGTGAACCTCTTCCGTCGATTGAGCCCAGTCAAGCTTTGCCGATTGAAATGTTGCTTCGGCATTGGGATCCGGTATCCTTTCTCGCTGTTGTGGATCTTGAAATTCCGGGAAGTTCGTAAACTCCTCTCTTCGACCATTTCGAACAAGCTTACCCAGTTCGCCCTCAAAATCACAAAAGAAAGGAAAGGGCTGAGAGCTGCCCCACTCCTCGCCCATGAAGAGCATCGGGGTTTGAGGAAGAAGAAGATAGATTGCAGCGATCGCATGCACGGCCTCCGGGGAGGCAATCGCGTTGATGCGTTCACCAAAAGCTCGGTTACCAATTTGATCGTGGTTCTGCATGAAGGCAACGAACGCATCGGGCGGCAGGTGGGCAGACGGCTCTCCTCTTGATGTATTGCGAGCCCGCATCACCTCACCCTGAAACGCGAACCCTTCGGCCAGAGCACGGCCGAGTTTCTCCGTATCGTTTTTGTAGTCTCCATAGTAGCCACTCGATTCGAGGGTCGCAGCAGTATGAAGGACGTGATGCATATCGTCGTTCCATTGCGCTGTAAATGAAGCGGGCTCGCCGCGCTCGTTCCGACTCAGTCGAGAGGCTTGATTGTCTTCGTTTTCGAGAAGCAAATGGACGGGACGGGGAAAAGCCGCGGCGCGAACTCGCTCTGCCAGCTCGTCCAAAATGTGCCTCGAGCTATCGTCTTTGATGGCATGCACAGCGTCCAAGCGCAGGCCGTCGAGGTTGAATTCTTCAATCCAATAGAGCGCATTGTGAATAATGAATTCGCGCACAGCTTCACTGCCGTCATTGTCATAATTCACGGCATCGCCCCAAGGCGTTTTGTGGCGATCGGTAAAGATCTGTGGGGCATACGAGGGAATGACATTCCCGTCAGGCCCGAAGTGGTTATAGACCACGTCCAATATAACCATCAGGCCGCGTAAGTGTGCAGCCTCAATCAAGGCCTTGAAGTCCTCTGGCCTTCCATAAGACGAATCGGGAGCATAGAGGAAAACCCCGTCATACCCCCAGTTCCGCTTGCCTGGAAAGTCTGCAACCGGCATGATCTCGATAGCAGTCACTCCGAGTTGTACCAGATGGTCGAGTTTTTCGATTGCAGCCAGAAATGTACCATCCTCTGTGAACGCGCCAATATGCAGCTCATAGAGGACAGCGTCAGACCAGGGGCGGCCTCGCCATGCCGAGTCCTGCCATCGATATGCTGTGGGACTAATTACTTCGCTTGGCCCGTGTACATCCCCCGGCTGAAAGCGTGAGGCCGGATCTGGCACTAGCGTTCCATCTGGAAGTAGGAATCGGTAAAGCGTTCCCTCGCCCGCTTCATGAGTGAGCTCGTACCAGCCTCCGGGCTCTGCCGAAAAGGGAATGGCTTGATCATGGCCTTCGACGCTTAAGGATAGGGATTCTACCGCAGGTGCCCACACTCGAAATCGAACCTTACCATCAGGCCGGATTTCTGCGCCAGCTGGCATGTGGTGAATACGTGTTGTATTTGAGTTCAACGATGACGAGGTTGACTCCTCGAATTCAAACGAGGAGATTGGTGGAGTTGAAGCCATAGCCCCTCCTTAACGATCTACATGACTGGCAAAATCTCTGACTTCCAATTCACTAATTTGGTTGGCTGCGCAACTGTAAGATTTGTGCCAGCCTACGAGCATCTTCATCGAAAGAGGCCAGCTAATCTGCTGCCGCATCGCTGAGCAGCTTCAACGATCTGCCGCCAATGATTATCTTGTCGGCCACGGTCATTTTTACAAACGGATCTTCCACGTTTTCCGTATCGATCACCTGAAGCCAAGGTCTTCCTGCAGGCGATGATGGAAGGGAGAATTCGACGCCATCCTGAGCCGCATTGACGACAAGGATGAAGCTGTCATCCTGAATGGGTACGCCTCCTTCGTCGACGGCCTGGAGCGTCTGGCCGTTAAGGAGGATCGCGATCGATCGGTTCCATGTCGTATTCCAAACCTCGTCCGAAACTTGGTTGCCATCGGTATTGAACCAGGCTATATCCTGCACGAGGATATTTTCTCCTTTTTTGCGAATCTCGCGGTCCTGAAAAAACTTACGACGATGAAGATTCGGGTGTGCAAGTCGAAAGTGAATGAGTTTGCCCGTAAAATCAAGCAGACGTTTGCGCGGCTCGTCGAGATTCCAGTCATGCCAGGTAAGTTCATTGTCCTGGCAGTAGCAGTTATTATTTCCGCACTGCGAACGGGCTATATCATCCCCCCCGTTCAACATGGGTACACCTTGCGAGAGCATGAGCGTGGCTAGGAAGTTGCGCATCTGACGCTCGCGTAAGCGATTTACGTCTTCATTGTCTGTCGGACCTTCTGCTCCCATATTCCAGGAGTCGTTATCGTTCGTGCCGTCCTTGTTGTCGTCCTTGTTCGCTTCATTGTGTTTCTCGTTGTAGCTGACGAGATCGGCGAGGGTGAATCCATCATGTGCGGTGAGAAAGTTAATGCTTGCGTATGGTTTGCGACCGTCGAACTGATACAGATCACTTGAGCCGGTCAGTCGATTGGCGAAGTCGGAAAGTTGGCCCGGATCACCCTTCCAAAAGCGGCGCATGGTATCGCGATATTTTCCATTCCATTCCGCCCAAAGAACAGGAAACTGCCCGACCTGATATCCGCCTTCGCCTACATCCCATGGTTCCGCGATCAGTTTCACATCCGCCAGCGTGGGATCCTGGTGAATGGTGTCAAAGAAAGACGAAAGCCGGCTCACATCGTGCAGCTCGCGGGCAAGCGTCGCGGCTAAGTCGAAACGAAAGCCGTCCACGTGCATCTCTGTCACCCAATAGCGTAGCGAGTCCATGAGCATCTTCAAAACCTGCGGATTGCGGACATTGAGGGTGTTTCCTGTGCCTGTGTAGTCCATGTAGTAGCGGGGATTGTCCTGCACCGACCTGTAGTAGGTGCTATTGCATATTCCCTTCCAACTCAACATGGGACCCATGTGATTGCCTTCACAGGTGTGGTTATAGACGACGTCGAGGATTACCTCGATTCCGGCAGCATGGAAGGTCTTTATCATTGCCTTAAATTCGTTGACTTGTCCGCCTGCATCGCCCGACGAACTGTATCGCGACATCGGAGCGAAATAGCCGAGAGTGTTATACCCCCAGTAGTCGGCCAGATCCTTTTCAACGAGGTGACCCTCGTCAATAAAGTGATGCACAGGCAGAAGCTCAACGGCCGTCACTCCAAGCTTCTTGAAATAATCGATGCTCGATGCATGGGCTAATCCTGCGTAGGTACCGCGAATCTCTTTGGGAACCGCTGGATTTTGTGTACTGAAGCCCTTGACGTGAACCTCGTAGATGACCGAATCAGCAAGTGAGGTCTCAGGAGGGCAGTCGTCGCCCCAGTCGAATCGGGTGTCGACCACAACGCTTTTCGGGACCCCATCCGCGCTGTCCTGAGTGTCCATCTTCAAATCGTCCCCAGAAAGCACATCGTATGGGAATATGGGTGCCTTCCAGTTGACCTTTCCCGAGATTGCTTTGGCGTATGGATCGAGAAGCAGCTTGTTGCGGTTGAAGCGATGGCCTTTTTCTGGCTCCCATGAACCATCGATCCTGTAACCGTAAAGTTGGCCCGGCTCGATTCCGCGAACGAAGCCATGCCAAACGAACGCAGTTCGCTCCCGCAGAGGAATGCAATCGATCTGTTTACCTTTGACGTCGAAGAGACACAGGTCGACTCGCGTGGCATCTTGCGAAAAAATCGCAAAGTTTGTTCCCTTGCTTGAGACGGTAGCGCCTAGTGGATAAGGACGACCAGGAAGGAGTGTGTAACCCATATGCCCTCGGATGTAGATTGCGAATTATTTGAAAGCGTGTTGCGAAGTGAAAAGTCAAGTTTCAGAAAGCCGCATGCCGCATGCGGCGAACGCCCATGTCCTAATTTGACGTTGCCAGTGAGGACTCTCTTTCTCCAACTACGGATGCAAGGGTGAGAGTGCTAATCTTTATTTGTTGATCCTGCTACCTGAAGATCATTCGTCACCTTGAAAACGCCAAATACGGAATTGGCGCGAATGTTCGCAGCATCTTTGTCGGCTTTGTTGTCGACCACTCCATATAAGGTGACATTTCCGTTCTGAACAGAGATACGAATCGGCTTCGCGGGGTCCATGGCGTATTTATTGAGCGAAGGAAACCCATAGATGCTTCGGAATACCTGGAGTCTGATGCGATCGTCCATAGGCGAGAGGGGGTCAACCTGAATCTCATTGATTACATCTTTTACCCCCGGCGTATTGGCCGCTACGGCTGCCGCCGAATCAGCGTCCACTGGGCCGTAAGCATGCCCGGTCAGTGTCACGGCTCCGTTCTGAACATTTACAGCGATGGCATTGAAGGGCGTAGTTCCGTAACCGACCCGATCGTAAGAAATAGCTTTCACTAACTTCTGTTCCAATTCGCCGTCGGGGATTTGCGGTCCAGCTACCTCAATGTTGTTCCGTACCGCTTGGACTCCCTTGATGCGATGAACACGCCTGTCAGCTTCTTCTTTGAGATCGAACACTTCTACGGTGCCCGTCAGTGTGGCAACGCCATCGTTGAGGGACACGTGGATATTCTTCAGTTTCGACTTGTTCAAGGCTTTATTGATAATTTCACTTTGTAGAGTCGCATCGCTTTGGGAAGATTGGGCCACCGCCGCGACCGAAGCGAAGATAGATCCCGCAAGCAATAGAACAAAAGGCAAGTGGGTGATGAACTTCGTCTTTGTTATTCGCATTGGTTTGATTCTCCTGGATTGTTTCTCGAACCTTCGACCATTTACGCGTCGAACGTGCGCAAAGGTTATGACTTCGGCATCGCCTCTTTAGATGTATGTGAGACAAAGAATAATCGACGACACTTCTGTCGGATTGCAGACGTTGCTTAATGTGGGGCTGAACACGGCAAGCGAACCCATGGTGCCTCGGATTCATCACGAGCAAAAACGATTGAGAGGCAAGCAATTACGCGTGAAGGCCGATAGCAGGAAAACTGACGCGAGGCCGGCGAATCAAGTGCAGGCACCGACCGCAACTATTGCGAGACGGTATATCTTGGGAATGATCATCACGTTTCGTGATCGAGGGCGCGGTTCGAGAGCGAAGTAACCTATAGCGGGGTCCGACCTCCGGTCGCACCATATATCTCACCCGAAACATAGCTCGCGTCGGCAGAAGCGAGGAATACGAATAGCTTCGCCAATTCGATTGGCTGGGCAGGCCGCTTGAACAAGGTATTTTCACCAAATGATTTCACCTTCGCGGCGGGCATCGTTGAAGGGATGAGCGGAGTCCATACTGGCCCCGGCGCCACGGCATTAACGCGAACTCCTCGCTTGGCAGCAAGTTTGGCCAGACTCTTGGTCATGTTCGCAATCGCCGCCTTTGTAGCGGCATAGGCGACCAGTTGCTCTCCGGGCTCAAATGCTTGAATGGACGTTGTGTTGATAATCGAGGCGCCTGGCTTCATTTTAGGTAATGCTGCCTGGGTGAGGAAGAATGTGCCAAAGACATTTGTCCGAAAGGTATGCTCGAATTCTTCGGCCGGAATCTCTTCGATGCTGTCATGAGTCATCTGAAACCCGGCATTGTTCACGAGAATGTCCAGATGGCCAAATTCCTTGATTGCGGCGGCAACCAGAGCCCTTGCGTAGTCGATCGAACCTATATCTCCGGGGAGGCGAACTGCCTTTCTTCCCATCTCATGAATCACAATAGAAACCTCGAGCGCATCCTTTTCTTCCTCCGGCAGGTAAGAGAGCACGACGTCCGCACCTTCTTTTGCGAACGCAATTGCTGTCGCACGGCCGATGCCACTGTCTGCGCCTGTAATGATCGCAGCCTGTCCCGCCAGCCTCCCCGTTCCGATATAGCTGTTTTCGCCGTGATCCGCCGGTGGATTCAACCATTTAACAGATCCGGGGTGGTCTTGTTTTTGATCGGGAAACGGAGGCTTCGGCCCCTCATCGCGGGGATCAGGATTCGTAGACATATTTTCTCCAGACAGTAGGCAGCTGTTAGAGGCGGCGGAGGTTGGAAAAGGTAGCTCAGTCCCCCTCAGATCGGAATGTGCGATGACCGTCTCACTCAATTTCATTCCAGTTCATGCAAGTGTGAGTTGCATGCATGAGGGACGAATAGGTTCATATGACCAAGTCACCACTTTATGGCTGGCCTCCGCCACCACCAGCGCCATAGATATTTCCGGTGGTGTAGCTGGCGTCGTTCGCTGCCAGCTGCACATAGATGCTGGCCAGCTCGGCTGGTTGTCCCGCACGGCGTAACGGATAGGTTTCGCCGAAGTGAATCAAGTGATCCTGAGTGGCTCCGCCTGAGACCTGCAGAGGCGTCCAGATGGGTCCGGGAGCAACACCATTCACACGAATCCCCTTAGGACCGAACTGCTTGGCTAGGGATTTCACGTAGTTCATGGTCGCAGCCTTGGTTTGAGCGTAGTCATACAGATTGCCTGCAGGATCGTAGGCTTGCTCGGAGGTTGTGGCAATGATGCACGAGCCCGGTTGCAGGTGTGGGAGTGCTGCCTTGATGATCCAGAAGGGAGCATAGATATTGGTCTTCATAGTAGCATCGAAGGCTTCTGTCGTAAGCTGAAGAAGATCTTCGCATTGTTGCTGGCGGCCAGCGTTAGACACTAGGATGTCTAGCCCACCAAGTGCGGCGATGGCCTTGGTCACGAGCGCTTTGCAATAGCCCTCTTCGCGGAGATCACCCGGTATTGGAATTGCTTTGCGGCCCTCGGCTTTGATTAATTGGATCACCTCGCGAGCATCCGGCTCCTCGCTGGGGAAATAGCTGATGACAACATCAGCACCTTCCCTCGCATAAGCAATAGCAGCAGCGCGTCCCATACCGAGTCTCCGCCTGTTATAAGGGCTTTGCGTCCCATGAGCCGACCCGACCCTTTGTAGCTCGTCTCGCCGTGGTCCGGACGAGGATTCATCTTACCGGCGAGGCCTGGCCATGGTTGAGATTGTCCCGGATAGGGTGGCTTTGGGTATTTCGATGTGAGGTCGACAAAGGGCGCTGTAGTATTAGCGTTAGCTGTCTGAGCCTGCGCATTTGGAATTGCGGACGTGATTGCCGCTCCCGCAATGCCCGCACCCAGATGCGTGACGAGATCGCGGCGTGAAATTGGGTTTTCAGGACTCATTCAATATCTCCATGTATCGACGAAAGTGCAACGTCACTACCTATGCTGCGGTTTCCGCCCATGGATCGATCACGATCTTGGTCACATTTTCTTTCTTGTCTCGCCACACCTTGTACATTTCGGGTGCCTGCTCAAGTGTGATGCGGTGGGAGATGATGTAACTCGGATCGATCTGTCCTTTCTCAATTCGCTCAAGCAACGGCTTCATGTAGTTATGCATGTTGGTCTGACCCATCTTCATGGTGATGCCTTTGCCAAAGGCCGCCCCGAACGGCACTTTATCGAGAAGGCCACCATATACTCCAGGCACTGACAGCGTGCCGCCCTTACGTACAGCCTGAATAGCTTGTCGAAGTACGCTCGGTCGGTCTGTCTCCATCAACAGAGCCACTTTGACCTTGTCGTAGGTTCCTTGAAGCTGAGCCGAATGGGCTTCGAGGCCCACAGCGTCGATGCAGGCATCCGGGCCAATTCCGCCGGTCAGATCCTTGAGCGCAGTTAAGACACTGACATCCTCTTCGGAGTAGTCGACCGTAATTGCGCCAAGACTTCGCGCCATCGCGAGTCGTTCCGGCAGGCGATCGATCGCAACCACCCTTGCGGCGCCCAGCATAAATGCGCTGGCGATTGCGAACTGCCCCACTGGGCCACAACCCCAGACGGCAATGGTATCGCCAGGTTGGATCTGGGCATTCTCCGCCGCCATATAGCCAGTCGGGAAGATATCGGAGAGGAATAAGACCTTCTCATCGGGAAGATCGCTCTCAATCTTCAATGGCCCCACGTTCGCGAATGGAACACGCGCGTATTGTGCCTGGCCGCCGGCATAGCCTCCCATCATATGGGAGTAGCCGAAGAGTCCCGAGCCGGAATATCCATAAGCCGCTTCCATCAGGTGGGCATTCGGATTGCTGTTGTCGCAGGCAGCCCAGATCTTCTTCTTACAGAAGAGACAGTTGCCGCAGGCAATAGTGAAGGGCACAACTACTCTATCTCCTCGATGTAGGTTGGTGACATCTTTCCCCACTTCTTCGACGAGACCCATGAACTCGTGGCCCAGTATGTCTCCTGATTCCATCGTAGGAATGAACCCATCGTAGAGATGCAGGTCGGAGCCGCAGATGGCGGTCCGCGTAATTTTGATTATCGCGTCATGCGGATTCAAGAGCTGAGGATCAGCCACGGTAAGAGTCTCCACTTTGCTTTTTCCCATCCAACAAACAGCCTTCATAAATCCCCCCAATTTTGGTAATCAGAAATGAATAGGTCTAGCTCGCGATTCGATTTGAACCTGGAGGCGTTGGGACTGTCTCCCCATAGGTCGATGCCTTCATCTTTCCTATTAGGCCGCGGTCTTCATGGGGCTGCCCCTGATTCCTTGGAATTTCGCCGGTCTCAGCGAGAGCCTTGAAATGCCGAAGATTCTCAATCACGGCTTGTTTCGGATTGCGGCCTACAAAGGTCTCCCAGACGCTAGCCAGTTTTCCCATGCGGAATTCCTGAAGCACAGTTACTATGGTGCCCCGGCCACCGGGAGCGTCCTCAAAGATGACCTCCCCGGCATTGTCCGAGTCGCCGCCAATGGACCGCCATGCGATCCGCTTACCCGGTTCGTCTGCCAGGACTTCGGAATCCCATTCAATTGTTTTGTCGTCCGCCTTCATGACCCAATGCGATGTTCTGTCACCGGTTATGACAACCTGCGTGATCTGTTCTTGCCAGGACGGCGCGTCTTCAACGTTGCGCCACTTTGTATACAAGCTTTTCGGGTCCGCTTGAATCAGCGCGGACGTTCTTACCCAGAGCTTGCCATCTTTGTCTTCTGGCGGCGGCACGTAGCGTCCCTCAATAATCATGCCGGCGGCTCCGGTGACGGGCAACTCTTCCGCATACGGCTTTTCCTTCAGTGCATGGGACATCGCGATCTCCTTTGCGTATCCGTGCAACACAGTCTTTGGATTCGTCTCGGGCTTGCTCGCAGACGTACTGACATAGACGCATAAATGCTCGGTCGCGTGGTCTGGTATTAAAGGATCAGAGGCCCGTCTATGACTGGCCTCTGATGTGGTCTGGTTTTGGTGTTGTTACTTCTCGGAGTTAGGCTTTGCCATCTTCTCGTGCATAGCGCCCTTGACGTTTCCGGGTGTCAAATTGGCGAGCGCCCCTTCTAACTTTGTCTTAAGCGATGCCGCATAGACGTGGTCTTTGCCCGCTAGCAGCGCATCGATACCCTGGCGAGCTACATCGTCCGGTTGGCTCTCGGACTTCCCCTTCTGTCCAACTTCTGTGTCATCCATACCCGCGCGATGAAAGAAATCGGTGTCGGTGGGACCCGGTTGGAGTGCGGTGACAGTGATGCCGGAGTCTTTCAGCTCATATCGAAGGCTATGGGCAAAGGACAAAACAAATGCTTTGGTCGCAGCATAAACGGCTTCCCGCGGCGCAACCATCTCACCTGCAATCGAAGCCGTGAATAAAATGTTCCCGGCACCAAGCTCTGTCATCTGGCGTACGACGTGCTTCGCCAGTTGAACCGTGCCGGCGCAATTGAGTTCCACCATATTGAGTTCGGCATCGAGAGCTGTCTCGTTGAAAAGACCGCCCACGCCAACTCCTGCGTTGATACAGGCAATGTCGAGTGGACGACCGAGTGATTGCACTTGTGCCCACAGCTGATCTATCCCTTCCCTGGTTGCCAGATCAGCATTCACTTCAACGACCTGATGTCCGCGGCTCCGAATGTCCTCTGCCGCTCCGGCCAGCCTATCCCCAGCAGAAGCAATGACGACGTCATAGCCGCTGTTTGCCAACTCCTTTGCTAACTCGAGACCGATTCCGCTCGATGCACCTGTAACTAAAGCCAACTTGTCATCCATAACATCTGCTCCTGCCGCTCATATGCGTGCGATCATTCCACGCAGTCTGATGCAGGCGCATCCTGAGAGGATTGTCTGAGGCAAGCAGGGTCGTCAGGAAGGAAGCGATTCGCTAGAGCCGGCTTCGTCCTCGTCCAAAGAGCAGGTAGATGACTACCAACGCAAGAATGAGACTGATGCCGCCGCCACCGTAGTAGCCGATTCCGGGACCCATGTAGTAGCCGCCACCGCCGAAGAGAAGTAACAAGATGATGAGAATCACTATGAGAGGCATGGGCGAAAGTCTAGCACGGGTCGTCGAAACATAGCGATGTGTCCTGTGATGGATCCTCGACATGGCGTCTCTATAGGTCTTTTTCTCTGTAGCGAGGAATTGGCATCGTAGTTAAAGTACGCAGCACGCAAACTCAGACAGAGGTTTTTAGCTATGTATCATCACGTCAAAAAGTTGATGTATACCGTCAACATCGGGGAGCCGGACGTCCGGTTCGGCAACATGTTGCTTGAGCAATTTGGCGGCGCCAACGGGGAGTTAGCCGCGGCAATGCAATACACGATCCAGGGATGGAACTGCGTCGACGATCTCGGCCGCCGTGACCTCTTGCTCGACATCGGGACTGAAGAACTCAGTCATCTTGAAGTCGTGGGGGCTTTGATTCGGATGCATCTCAAGCCGCTCAAGACGGATCGCGAAGCTGCGGAAGCAGATCCCTTGGTCACGATTGCTGGGGGAGGCGGGGTGAACCTATTTGACTCCATGGGAAACGCATGGACCGCAATTATCTCAAGATCACTGGTGAACTGGACGTCGACCTTCGGAGCAACATCGCGGCTGAAGCGCGGGCAAAGATCGTGTACGAGCGCTTGATCGATCACACTGACGATCCCGGGTCCATCGATACCCTCCAATTCTTGATGACCCGAGAGATTACTCACATGAAGGCGTTCCAGGCTGCATTAGACAGCATGGAGAAACAGCCATTCTCCATCGGGATGCTGAAGCCCACCCCGGGCATTGTGGATGAATACTTCAATGGATCTACCGGCGATGGTCCTGAGGGCGACAGCGATATGCGTGGGCCGTGGACGTCATCCTTTGGCCTCCATCCTGTCGAATCTCAAATCGTAGGAGGGAAGGGTCTTTCCGTCGGCGATATCAATGGAAAGATTGCAGGGGAGGATCGCGGGAATCAGGACGCAGCTCAGAAGGCCGCAACTTCCCCTGGCAACGAAGCGATTGGTAAGGCAAAAGCCGCTAAAGGAGCGGACGCAAAGGATACCTCTCCGAAGAAACACTCTTGATCTGTCAAGAGTTTAGTCAAGGACGAAACGATGAGCGCCGCTATAGCAGTACCCTACATGGAAAAGCCCTCTTCAACTTCGAAGAGGGCCAGTCAAGTCCATGTACTGCTATAGCTTCTTCTTAAGGTCGTATGCCATATTTTTGTGCGCCGCCACAGCAGTCTTGCCTTTAAGCACCGCAGTACGAAACTTTACATCCTTCGTATCCTTAGCTTCAGTTGTAAATGCGCTGAGCGCTTTGGAGTGGTCTGTCACCATTTGGCTCATGTATTCCTTGTCGAAGTCAGCGCCTGAGAGTCCGTTGAGCTTATCCAGCTCTTTCTGGTGATCGGCATCCGGTCCGTTGGGAGGGGTCAACCCCCATGAGTCGGCGAATGGTTTCATACTTTCGGACATCTTAGTGTGTTCGGCAACCATCTTTTCGGCAAACGCCTTCACCGCCGGATTGGTAGCTTTCTGCTGAGCTAGCTGGCTCAGGGCGATTTCGTTCTGGTCTGATTGGGCGGCCATAGCAAGAAACTTCTTGTCATCGTCGCTGGCAGCCTTGGCCTTTGAAGGCATCATGGTCGATGCGAATCCTAAAACTGCACAACATATTATTTGGGTCGTTTTCTTCATTTTGGGCTCCGGGATGCGGCAAATGCCGCGCGTGTAACTCCACCCGTGTAAGAGGCAGTCTCGAACTCCCGCGTTGCATGAGATCCCATGTTCTGCGTTGATATCGCCAGCCGGAAGATCGTGAAAAGGCGCAATCCCTAGCAACAGTAGCTGACTGGAACTATGAGTAACGCACCTAAGCCGGCACGGAGCGGAACAACGTTCATGGTGTCTCCCCCCCTTAGAGTCTCAAGCAAGTTAATCTGGGCCGTGCATCGAGCTTCGGTTAAATCACAAAAAGCCCGCCGATTCGGCGGGCTAGGCTGGGGTTAATCTGGTTCTATTTATTACCCTTAAGAACTTCCTTGGCATCACCGACGCTCTCTCGGGTCTGGCCCTTTGCCTGGTCGAATTTGCCTTTCGCCTGAGTGTCGGGGTTCCCTGTGATCTTGCCAAATTCTTCTTTCACCTTGCCGCCCGCTTTTTGTGCTGCACCCTTCACTTGATCGCTGTTCATTACTTCACCTCTTTTGCCCGCTCTGGCGGACCATAGCTTCTATGATGCGGATCGTCGGTGTCTGGGTTACTCCTGTGTGCCGGCCAAGCCGGTTTGGGGCTGCCTCAATAAGAATATTAAGCCACATTTAGGTCGCTCACGATGAGCTTGCCGCCTTTTGAGGGATCGCTACGTGCTGAAACCCGTCGCCGAGGTTGCCGTAGGCGACATGGGACTGAAGCATCGCTTTGCGTGGAGTAGGATTAGTTGCTCTCTGGAAAAGAGCAATAATGCAGGATATTACTACTTCTCTGACGGAAGCGCCCTTTACGGAACCAATCGAATGTATCCTCTGTCGTATTTCGGAAATGGACGATCTAAATCAATGCGCAAACTGCTTAGAAAGTATCTGTGCATCGTGTCCGATGAATGCGTGCTCGTGCCCAAGTGAATATGGCATTGCGGGGCAGCTGAAAACGGAACTTCGCGCTAGGGCAATTGAACTCGGTAAGCTCAAAGCCATTAGCAGGCAAGGAATAACCACAGACTCCCAACAAGAGCGCATAGATGTTCTCAATGCCATAGTGAGCAACTTGTCTTACGAGCTAATGGGCTATGACAAATGATGCACGCCGCCGAGGGCGATGCAGCGGTTTGTATGAGGGTCGTCTGCGCGCTTAGGATTGGAGCGAAAACAATTCTGTCAGAGTGGGTCTGTGGCATTCTGGTTTATTCGGAGGCAAGACTCTCCTGGATCGTCTGTGCGACGTCGGCGATTGAAGTATCCTGACTCAGCGTTTCGATGTCTTTATTCTTTGCGACCGCTTCAAGACCCATTCTCCCGGCAATCTGTCGCTCCATGCTCAATACTGCCGTGATTTCTCTCTCCGTTAGGAGAAGTATCTGGAGCATCAGATGATCGCGTTCGTCGCTACGACGACCCATGCGCGATTGACGCATCAGAATAAAGCTCGCCAACAGAATTGCTTCAAGAGCCACAATTGTCCCCAGAAGCGAATAGGGAGCAGGATCGAAGTGCGGGATGTGGGCGATTCGAAACGTATTCACCGCAGTCCATCCAATGAAGACAACAACGTGAACGATGACAAAGGTGAGGCTTCCGGCGAAAGCCGCAATTGAATCGATCAAGCGTTCCGAGGGTGTGCGTTTGGCCAGAAACTCCTGCTCATGCTGGGCTATGAGATCGATATGTTCCTGGATTGGGTTTTGAGAGACTGTCATCTGTTTTCTCCGCCTCCATGCAATTTTCAGGATCGCATAACAGGCTGAGTAAAAGATGTTGTATCAAAATGGCGATGGTTAGCTTCCCCGTAAAGAGATCTCTCGATCCCCACGCAGAAACCGGGCAACGCGTCGTGGGAAGGGATCATCTCTACGGAGAGCGAACGAAAAGCGCAAATTGGAGGTCGGAGATGACAGATGTAACGGTCAACCATGTCAACAGCAACCTGGAGGCGTCCGACAAGGTACGAAAGGCAAGAGAGAGGGCGGAGCTCGCTGAAGCGGAGCTCGCACGTGTGACGGAAGAAGAGGCAGCGGAGAGGGTGGAGCGTCCATCAAAGACACCCGTGTCCGAGGGAGCAGTCACGGACGGCGGGGAGGTAGAGTTACGCAAAGACTCGATGATGGCATATCTGCTTGACGCCCTTCAGCAAGGCCGCGATATAGGCCACTATGGCAGGCTGGTATTTGCAATCACGGCGCGACATTTCTTATCGCATGAAGATCTCTTGACATGGCTGAGCCGGGATCCAGACATCAATGAATCAAAGGCGAAGGCATTGATCAGACAGGTTGAGGAGCACGGATACAATCCTCCGAAGCGCGAACGGATCCTGGAGTGGCAGGCCGAGCAGGAGTTTCCGATTTTGCCCAATCCAGAGGATCCGGACTGCGGCAATGTCTATCGAAGTTTGAAGTTTCCTGACGCAATCTATGAACACATTGAGGAGTATCAGGAGCAGAAAGAGAGCAGTGGTTGAGTTCTCTCTTCTACATTCCCCGTCTTGATTGAAGTTGAGACGCAGAAGACGGACACCCATCGATCAACCAGTTTACGAATGGATCAACTTAGCGGAGTTGAGTGAGGATTCAATGATTGAGGCCGTGCTATGTGATATCGACGGAACTTTACTACAGAGCAACTGGCTGCACGCGGCCGCTTGGAAAGACGCGTTCGCCCAAATTGATATTGATGTTCCGCTCGAAGATGTTCGCCGTCAAATTGGGAAGGGAGGCGATGAACTCATACCGGTCTTCGTACCCTGGTGGAAACGCAAGGCGGTGGAGCAGCCATTGAAGAGATATCGCGAATTCATTTTCAGAGACCAGTACCTTTCTCAGGTTGAGCCATTCCCAAAGGTCCGTGAGCTGCTCCAGCACATGAAGCAAGCGGGCATCAAGATTTCTCTCGCTTCTTCCGCACATCAAGAAGAATTGGAGGATTACAAGAGGATTGCCAACATTGAGGACCTGGTCGAAGCAAGCAGTTCGTCGGATGACGCCAGCAGGTCCAAGCCCCACCCGGACATCTTTGAAGCGACGCTGAAGAAGTTGGGAGTCGCGTCGAAGAACGCCCTGGCTCTTGGGGACACCCCTTACGACACGGAAGCAGCCGGCAAGGCCAACGTTTGGACCGCGGGTGTAACAACCGGTGGATGGACGGAGGCGGAGTTGCTGGCCGCCGGTTGCATAGAGGTTTACAGAGACGTGGCAGAACTATTGGAAAACTTTGAGCATAGCGCGTTCGCTAAGTAATGACTCAAAGTTTTTTATTTTCGATCGTTCCTGTAATAAGTTGACGTAGCCCCACATTTCATCAATCTTATTGGTGCATTCGCTGGCACTGAATAGGACGGAATGGAGCAGGATTATTACCGTTGACGCGCCGATTGCCAGGCGTCATTCATTTCGGCAATCAATAAGCTCTGATCTTGGCCTGCGGTGGTGCGGCTGGCCAACTAAACTTTGCTGTCGGTTTGGTTTTGGTGAACAATGCTCGGTCGTTGCAGTTGAAGCACAAAGGTTTCTTGTTCAGGACCGCGAGTCTCTTACGACAGACCGGGTTGGCGCAAAGTCTAGGTGGAGGGTGACCACCCGCAGCGAGAAATAGTGGATCTGTTGCAATATCGAGCTCCATGCCGAAGTATTTCGCCTGCCTAGTGGTTCTGCAATCCCCCAGTAGTGGTAATGAATAGTCATTCTCGCCATGGATACGGCGTGCGCGAAACAGCAACTTCGTCGTTACACAAGGATGCAATGACCTGCATCGTAGAGGCCTATTAATCTTGGTGGATTACGTCCAATCCATGATTGGACGCATTGGACATTGAACAGCCGTGAGACTTCAAAGGCTCGCCGTGAAACACTCATTGGTCAGTGTGGCCGCGAGAAAGATCTGGGACGAACCATCGAGCGGACGATAACTTAAGATCGCCTTTGTTCCATCGAATCTGAGATATTCCAACTGTTCTTTTCCGGAATGTTTGGATTGTGATTCAGATGTGGATCAATTGGGCGTACAAGGAAACGAGAATCGATAATGGTGACACCGATGCCTGGAACATACGCTGATACCCAGTAAGCAAAAGTGGTGCGCCCGTTGATCCAGACTATTTGTCCTTTTCCCAGGACACCCTCCCCCATCGGCGTTCCTTCAAAATACTCTTCGCCGTTTCCGCCGCTTCGATAGGGAACATTCTGAACAACTACGCGACATTCATCATAATTCTGGGGTTTATTCATAAGTCGAACCGTCCGGAAATATGGATGCTGCTCCGGAAAGCTGAGATGTCCCGATTTTGGGTAAATTCGCTTTCAGAGTGACACAAATCTTTCAGATCACATACGTGGTACGGATCAGATACACCCTAGCAGTTCGCTATTCAGGGAGAACGAAAGACATCAGGAAGGTCCATCGCGAAGCCAATTTGGCCGCCTATGCGTGGGCTGGCGACATATTTACCTCCGAGTATGCCGAAACAGAAACTGAATCCTTTGCGAACAAGATATTGGCCCCCAACCATGGCCTGAAGTTGCGCTTTTCCTAGCTTTTCATTGGGCGTATAGGCACCGAAGACTTCGGCGCCAAGCGTGAGCGCAGGGCGAAAGTCGTGCTGCAGGGAGAGGCCGCCGGGAAGGACATGTCCCTGGGTGGTCGTACCCAGCGCCCCCGTACTGGTATTTCCAGCGAATAAATACCCAAGATTGGCCGTCAACCGCGTTTTGGGGGACAAGGACTTTTGTGCGATGAGGTTGAGCCAGTAGTCTTCTAATCCTGAACCCAATTGCTGACTAACATCGCCTGTCGGAAATTCGACATAAAAGCTAGCGGCGAGGGCTGGAACTCTTGAGGTTGAGGTCTCCTTGCGAAAGGCAGCCTTAAGGCCCAGGTTCGTGTCTCCGATACCGTTGGAAGATTGATTTCCTGCCACCCGGTAAATCGAAAGGTATGGAGAATCCACATCGATCTCCAGATTGTGCGGCAGACCATAGTTGAGTTTTACGTTTGCCGTATTCTGCCTGTGATTAGGGTATTGAAGTTGAAGAGCGTCGTCTTCGTCGAAGAATTCCAGGTGCAGTTTTCCAGGCTCAGTAACGGCGGTGTCATCGGTGTAAAAAGGCAGCTGGGCGTGAAGCCGCTCGCAGACGCAGAGGATAAGACACAGCGGAAGAATGATCCGCAGGGTCGGGAAAACTGGTCGGAATTTCAGAAGAACAATCCGCAAAGATGACCCTACCCGGAAGAGACTTTCTTGAAGTGAAGACTCACCAAGCCTTTTCATCCATCTGAAGGCACTGTGGGATGAAGGGTGAGCAGTACTGCGATCTTAGCCGGTTTAGATGCAAAGTAACGATTTTCGTAACGCTTCTATCGCAGTACAACTCATAGGCCCGGTTCTAAATCTCATCACCAGCGAACGCTATTTCCGTTACTACACAGGTGAACAATGAGTGTCGAAACCTTAGAAGAGCTACTGATAGATGAGTTGAAGGATTTATATTCGGCGGAGAAACAGATCATTCGTGCTCTTCCCAAACTGATCAAGGCTGTCACAACTCCCGAGCTGCGGGAGGGCCTCACAACCCATCTCGAAGAAACGAAGGGCCAGGTGGGGCGACTGGAGAGAATAGGTGAAATTCTTGGGAAGAAGATGAGCGGCAAAACGTGCGTCGGCATGAAAGGCGTCCTTGAAGAGGGTTCCGAAGTGCTGGAAGATACCGAAAAGGGCCCGGTGCGCGACGCTGCTCTCATCTCGGCCTGTCAGAGAGTGGAGCACTATGAGATGGCGGGATACGGCTCAGCGCGGGACTTCGCCAAGCTCCTTGGGCAAAAGGAAGTGGCTGGGTTGCTTGATGAGACATTGGCGGAGGAAAAGAACGCCGACAAGGTTTTGACCGGTGCATCCAAGCAGGTCAATGTACAAGCTAAACAAGAAGGGTAATGAGACGCATTGCCGTCCCTTAAAGCGATGAATAACGTAGAAGAAGCCAGTCGTCTAGAAGTTGCAAAGGTGGTGGCCGATAGCGGCCGCAAACAGACCCAGGGTGATGCCTTCGGGAAATTTGCTGCGGCCGCCTCGAGCTGGCTAGGTTCTAAATGGGCATTCGTAGGCGCTATCGTTATCATTGTGGTTTGGGCTCTGACAGGACCCCTCTTCCATTACTCCGACACCTGGCAGCTCGTCATAAACACGGGAACAACGATCATCACGTTTCTTATGGTCTTCATCATCCAAAACACGCAAAATCGAGATGCCCGCGCTATTAATTTGAAGCTCGATGAGCTGATCCACGCGACTGATAGCGCGAAGAATCAGATGATGGATATTGAAAAGTTGAGCGACGAAGAGCTGGACATCATCCATGAGAGGTATACGCGGATGCGTGCCGATTGTGTCGGTTCCGAGGGCGAAGCCAAGGGCTCACCTACTGGCTCATAGATTTTCCTGGATGGCTCGGTCACTTCCTCTATTTCTTAAGAGCGCTCAGGTTAAATGAACCGATGTTACGAAGTTTCCGAAAGGTTTCATGTCAGCGATCCTACGCAATAACGTCAAAGTCAGTGGAAGCGGGCCCAAAACGCTTATGTTTGCCCATGGGTACGGATGCGATCAAAACATGTGGCGAGCTGTCGTCCCCAGTTTTGAAGATGAATACAGGGTTGTATTGTTTGATTATGTGGGCTCTGGATTGTCTGATCTTTCCTCATTTAATCGGACGCGATACAGCAGCTTGACCGGTTATGCTGCGGACGTCATAGAGATTATTGAAGAATTAGGACTTGACCGCGTAACTTTCATCGGCCACTCCGTCAGTTCGATGATTGGTGCCCTGGCTGCCATCGAGCGACCGAAGCTATTTGAACAAATTGTGATGATTGGTCCCTCTCCCAGCTATATCAACGACGGGGATTACGTGGGAGGTTTCGGACGTTCCGACATCGAAGATCTTCTCGAAATGCTCGACAACAATCATGCGGGATGGTCGGCAATGATGGCCCCCATCATTATGGGAAATCCTGATAGACCGGAGTTAGCGGCGGAATTGGAAGCCAGCTTTTGCAAAACTGATCCTGTTCACGCACAGCATTTTGCTCGGGTGACCTTTCTTTCGGATAACCGCTCCGATCTCGTGAAACTGCACACCCGCACCCTAATTCTTCAGTGCGCCGAAGATGCGATTGCTCCTCTAAGCGTGGGACAATATGTTCACCGATGTCTACCCGAAAGCCAATTGATCGTGATGGACGCGACGGGACATTGCCCACATCTGAGCTCGCCGGGTCCGGTGACGGACGCGATTCGAGCATTCATCTAGATCAGGAAGCAACTTCGGCCTTGGAGTATTTCCGCGATCTCTACGAAAACGCACCCAGCGGCTACCTTGTGCTGAACCTGGATGGATGTATTCTCAGCGCGAATTCCCCATTCTTGAGTTTGACCGGACTCTCAAAGGGCCAGGAGACCGGCCTCAATTTTCGAACGTTTCTTACATCTGCCGGGGCAATCTTCTATGACAGCCAGATCCTGCAACCTCTCCTCTTGTCGGGCAAAAGAGACGAGATTGCTCTTGATCTGAAGATTGGTAATCGACGTATCCCCATATTGGCCAATTTTTCATTGGTATATGAATCCACCGAACCGACCCAGATCAGAGTGATTGTGTTCAATGCGAGCGACAGACGCTTGTTCGAAAAGGAATTGTTGCGCTCTCGCAAGGAGGCCGAGCAACTCTCAGAGGTGATCCTTCATTCTTCGGATGCAATTGTCACTGCAAAGCTTGATGGCAGCGTGAGGACCTGGAATATGGGAGCGGCGAATCTCTTTGGATACGCCGGACCTGAGGCTGTAGGAGTGCCCCTCTGGAGGCTCATTCTTCCAGAAGAGAAGCTTGAACTGTCTCACACTGCCATGAAGAGTCTCAAGAGTGGACTAGAGTTCTCATGGGAAGGTGCAAGTCGGCACAAAAATGGATCTGAGATCGAAGTGTCAATCAAATTGACTCCCCACATGGAAGCGCCAGGAACACTTGTTGCTTTCTCCGCAATGATCCGCGACGTCTCCAAACAAAAAAGCGCTGAACGCGCCTTACTGCAAAGCGAAAAGCTGGCCTCGGTGGGACGATTGGCAAGCTCGATTGCACATGAAATCAATAATCCTTTAGCTGCGGTCACCAACCTGCTCTACCTTATCGACCAGCAGGCAAATACTCCCGCTTTGAAACAGCTCACGGAAACCGCGCAAGAGGAGCTGGCACGAGTCTCTCAGATCACATCGCATACCTTGCGATTCCATCGCCAAAGCAGTAACCCCACCGATTTGAATTTGAAGAACCTTTTCGAGTCCGTTGTAGCTCTCTACCGGGCGCGGCTCCGGAATTCATCCATCAGCACGGAAATTCGAGCTCACGCGGCGCAGCTTCATTGTCACGAAGGCGAGCTAAGGCAAATTGTGCTGAACATAGTAGGGAATGCGATCGATGCGATGAAGCTTGGAGGGAAGCTTTACCTTCGATGCCGGCAGGCTAGAAGCGCGAAGATGGACGTTGATGGCGTTCGACTCGTTATCGCTGACAACGGAACTGGCATGGACCAGGCAACCATGGCCAAGATCTTCGAGCCCTTCTTTACCACTAAGGGCATCGGCGGTACCGGATTGGGATTGTGGATCACCGATGATCTCGTTCAAAGGAATGGTGGATTTATAAAGATCCGAAGCTCAGTCAGTTCCACCACTCATGGAACCATTGTCACGCTGTTCTTTCCAGGGAAGACAGTGTCGGAGAAAGACCATGGACTTTCCTACTAGCTGGTTCCCGTCGGCCTACACAGTGCATCGGTTATGTCTTCCAGATGCGACTGGATGTCTGGAGTGAATGAAACCGCGCTGCCAACGCATGTCTACGTTGTCGTCGCTACCGATCAGAACTGACTTGGATCTCAGGGGCATCCATACCTCCTACAGGGCGCCTCCTAGCGCGATGTGATTCGCACGCCCCGAGATGGACTCGCGCATCGGCATCGCCACTTAGCCCTGCACGCTTAGGACGCAACACGCAGTTGTTTTTGTCGCATCGTACAGACAGGAAACCTTAGCCTGATTACAGGAGTTCCCGAGATCTGCAAGGAGAACAAATGCCGACACGACCCACATGGTCTGGATCTATTCAAATTTCACTCGTTTCGATCGCGGTCAGGATCTTCCCGGCCATTAATCCTGGCAAGCAGATTGAGTTCCACCAAATCGATCGCAAGACGCATAAGCGTGTTCATCATCAGAATGTCGATGAGGCAGGAGAAGTAGAGAAGGCGGACATTGTCAAAGGTTTTGAGTATGCCAAAAACAAGTACATAGAGATTGATCCGGAGGAGCTGAAGGCGCTTCGCCTGCCTACAGCAACAACGATGTCGATCCAGCAATTCGTGAAAGCCGAAGAGCTGTCTCCGGGACTTTATGACCGGCCTTATTTCGTGATTCCGAAGGATGAGGTACAGGCTAAGGCACTCAGTATTATGCGCAAGGCGCTCGCGCAGACGAATACTTTGGGCATCGGAGAGATCGCCTTCAGTGGTCGCCAACACCTGGTTGCAATTGGAGCTCCTCTGAACCCCAAACAAAAGGGCCTGATGCTCTATATGCTTCGATACGAAGATGAACTGCGCGATCCCAAATCCCTCCTCTCGGGTGTCAAGGAGGCCTCAGTGGACTCAGACGAACTCTCTTTGGCGAAGCAGCTAATCCGTGGAAAGTCATCAAAATTCGATCTCACTGCGTACAAAAATGACTATGAGGCTGCGGTGAAGAAGCTGGTCGACGCAAAGCGGAAAGGAAAGCCGCTGCCGGAACCCGAACCGGAGCCGGCGAAGACCAAGGTGGTCAATATTATGGATGCTTTGCGGAGCAGCCTGAAGGAAGAGAAGAAACCTGGAGCGACAGCAAAAGCTAAGAAGGGAACACGGCGGAAGAAGGCTGCTTAGATCAATCGCGTGGAAGAAACTGATTGCTTGTCATGATTAGGTGGATGAGATCTGTGATCTCATCCACCAGACCGACGATTACTCGTCGTCGGCTCCATCCGAAGGATCGTCGGCGGCTTCGATCTTCGAGAGCCGCTTCATGCTGATGGCGTGGATCTCTGCGATCCGGTGCTTGAAGTTAACACCCTTGACCTCATCCTCTACCTCGCGATAGCGGAGGATGCCTTCCAGGGTGACGAGCTGCCCCTTCTGGAGAGTTTTGGCGAACTTCGAGAGATTCCTCCAGGCATAGACGCGATGCCATTCGGTGCGGTTCTCGTAGTCGCCCTTGTCGTTCTTCCAGCTCTCCTGGGTTGCGATGTTGAGAACGACGAACTCTTTGTTGTTCTGAGCGGTTTTGGCTTCTGCGTTCTGCCCGAGGCGGCCGATGAGAATAATTTTGTTGAACATGGTGTATAGCTCCGTTTCTTTTGGTTTGTCCGCTGTCTGCGGTACATGCTTGCCCAACGGGTGTGCCGTCGCGACCCACTCCCTCGGCGACTGGACAGAATCTGCGGAAGGGGACCACAGCTTGCCTGGGGGCAGGAGTCCTCACCTCGAAGAGGCGCATAGCGGATTCCGGGAAGGAGAGCGTGCGTCCGAAGGGCGTGGGTGTCTTGAGCGCGGCACGCTGAACGCAGAGAGAAAGGCAAACCGAAAGGGAGCTGCCCTGTTCAACGGCTTCCCTCATGACGCGAGTAGCAAAAGCCAGCTCAGAACTCGAAGTATCTGTCCCAACACAGGGAGAACGACAACGGGCTTCGAAGCACCGATGCCTATCGCTCAATCCATCTCCTCGCCTTCGCCATGGTTCTCCGGATGTAGGCAGATCGTCTGGAAGGGCTGGGGTCGCGGGAGAGGTAATGGTCTTCAAGGGCACAACCGATCCGATCCTCGGTCATGCCATCGGCAAAAGCAGCGACACAGAAAGCGATATCGGCGGCGGCGGGGCGGTCCTGATATTTGCTTGAGCTGCGGAATCGCTCAAGAGACAAGGTCGATAACCTCGGTCCCCTTCGGGGAGAAAGAGAACTCTGCAGCCGCCTCCCCTCGTGTTCCTGCTCGCGGGCCTCGTAGAGATTGGTTATCTCTTGCTCGAAGGCTTCTGCCGTCGGGTACTGCTGCCCAGTATGGCTTTGCAGGCGCACGAAAGGGAAGAGGCCGTCCGGCTTTCGGTATTTAGGCTTGCAGTTCGTAAAGCCGGGGAGTCGCCCAAACCTCCTCCAGTCCGCCGCGCTCGGATCAGCATCGTACCGCTCGGCCAATGTCTGCGCGGCAAAGGTTCCGAGGAGCTTTGGAAACACAGACCGGTGTTTCAGCCAGGCTTGAAAGTTTCCGGCGCTGGTCTCGACAATGGCGCAAGGGTTGAAGCCATCGGTCGCGAGCCGCGCGAGCATGGTCTCGTTAAGATCGTCGAGGACGGTATAGCCATGTTCGCCCGAAGGGCGGACGTAGATATGCGAGCCGCGAGCGTTGCAGTATTTGAGAAGTGGAAGTCGCTTCAGCACATCCCCGGCGGGAATACTGTCGAAACCAGGAAGCATCCCTCGATCACTCAACACACCGATATCGTAGAGCGGCGCTTTTATAGCCTTGAGCATGTTGCGAACCGTGATTTCTGTTCTGTCCATTCAGTCACCTGTAAAAGGTCTTGCCAGCTGGGAGGGGTGCAGGGGAGGGAAAGTCCCCGCCGCCCGCCTTGCGTGGCGATGTCATCTTGGCCTCTACTAGCTAAGCGAGATGAGGAGGGCACTTTTTGACATCCCGGCGCGCTTTTTTGTGAAATAAGAGGCTGCAAACGCAACCATCCAACCTAAGGTCCTTTGTCCTGAACGGGCGATGATCCTTGTTTGAGCGACTGAGGTTTAGTCCGGATCGGACGAAGCTGCGTCCAGGCATTGCCCTTCTAAGAAATTCTCTGTGTGCGGCGTCGAGCGATAGCCTCGCCTGATGCAGGTCGAAGAGAGAGAAGCAGGTGGAACATCCACCCTTGATTCCGCCGCGTCCATCTCGTTCCGGGTTGTAGCGCGGGTGACGGTTGCACTTGGCCTTCACCCGCTCGGCAACTTTGAGTCTGTAGTTGAACTGGAACATGATTTCCTCCTTTTGGAAAAAGAGCGGGAGCCGATGGGCTGGCTCCCGCTGCGGGTTAGGCTGCGACTTGCTTCTTAGGCGTCTTCTTCGCTGCGGTCTTCTGAGCGGCCTTGATCGGCATGGGTGCCTTGGTCTTCTTGTTGGCTGCCTTTTTAGGTTACTTGGGAGCAAAAACGGCTTCGGCCTCGGTGAGGAAGTCGATTTCGCTTTCGGGCGGAATGGCAATGTGTCCGGTAAAGATCAGGCGGAGGGCAAACTCGATTAGCTTGTCATCTGGTAATGAGTCGATGGTGGAAAGCAGAATCTCTTCTGAGCTCTGCTGATTGTTTTCGTCGTTGGCGGTGAGTTGTTCCGCTATGTCATCGAAGGTGTAAGGGTCGAGGGTGACGAGAGCGCGAAGAAATACCCTCAACTGCGCTGCGCTGAACATAGCCGGGGCTTTGTCCAGAATCCGGTCGAACGCGGATACACGCGCCTTATGCAACTTCTCTCTCCGGTCGCGTTCGGCCTCACGTTCAGTCTGTTCCTGCTCGAACTGCTGTTTCCGCTCTTCGGCTCTGCGCTCCTGCTCCTGCTCGTACTCCTTTCGTTGCTGTTCGTAATTACGCTGGCGTTCCTCCGCCTCTTCCTCGGTCTCGTCTTCGGCAGCGGGTACCATTGTCGGGGCGGGATTGGCGGCCTCTTCTTCCTCGGCTCGTGGGTCGTGTACAGGGCAATCGTCGTCTGTGCATACGGTCAGAGTGGTTCCAACGCGCTTGCCGTAGACGATGATTGCGGGTTTCGCGGCTGCGCACGGTGGGACTGGCTCGGCGTCCGGGTTCTCGGTTACAGTCTCGATCTCGCGGAAGTGGCCGCGCTGGACGGCTCCGGGGCGTTGCTCTCGCGGGTTCCTCCATCCGTTCTCGATCTGGATAAGCTCAGGATGGGCTGCGATCACTCGATCAATATGGACGGTGAGTTTGAGTTGATAGCAGGGCCCGGAGAGGCACTGATCGCCATCGGACTACGTCCGAAAAGAGGGAAGTGTTGTATCCGCTGCGACGGGGGCAGGTGACGCAAGCTCCGGCTGCGGGGTTGAGGGTCGGGTCTTCGCGGTCGAAGGGCGCATCCGCAAGCGCGAGATAGAGGTTGTTCTGAATCCAAGCGGATACGTGCTTTGCAGGTAGCAAATGCGCTTCTGAGTCCTGCCAGTCCTTGCGCCAGCACTGCTCGAATGCTTCGGCCTGTGATTCCTGCGGCAGACGGGCAATGAGGTTGGCGTGACTGGCAGTGATACGCTCCTGCGTGAACGCTTCGGCCACTGCGGGAATGAGTTGCAAAAGAGATAGACGGGCGTAGATGTGACTTGCACTCTTGCCTGACTTGTCGACAAGTGTGGCTACGTCGTAGCCGGGAAGGTCGAGCAAGCGCTGGAACCCCTGCGCCTCTTCGTAAGGGTGAACGTCTACGCGCTGGCTATTCTCGACTAACTGCCATTCGAGCGCCTGTGCATCGTCAATCTCGACAATACGGGCGGGAATGGAGAATAACTCGGCCAGTCGTGCGGCACGATAACGTCGCGCTCCTGCGATCAACTCGAAGCCGTCCGAGTTAGGCCGCACGGTAATGGGTTGAATGAGGCCGTGGTGCCTGATGCTCTCGGCCAGCTCCTGCAACTTGGTTTCATCGAAGCTGCGCCGGGGATTGGTGGTGGACTCGTGGATGGTGTCGATGGCGAGATACTGAAATGCGCTGCTGTTCTGCATGGTGCCCTCCTTTGGGCGGGTTGGGACGTGCGGGGTGGTTGGAGCGGGACGGCCTGAGCCGTCCGCCCTTGGGGGAGAAAATTCATTAACTGGCTTGCGCCAGTCTGGTGTCGGCTTCGGTCTCCTCCGTTGTGGCGGCGGGTGTCTCGATAGCGGAAAGAATCAAAGCTGATGTGCGCTGAATGACTTCGAGGCTCTCGGTCAGAAGTGCGGCGTTGCCGTGGTAAAGATTGATGTAGTCGGCTGATGCGTTACCTGCATCGAGTCCGATGGACTGAGAAACCACAAAGGCGATAGCTTCGGCTTCTGTCTCGCGAACGGTCTTGGTGGTCGCTGTCCTGCGGGTGGATTTATGCAAAAGCTCGTGAGCTACCTCATGGACCAAAGTTGAAAATTCTTCGGCTGAGGGCTGTCCGGGAAGGATGGCGATGCGTCCTCCGTAGCTCATGCCAAGCGCCGGGGCGATGCTCTCTTTGAATTCAAGCTCAATACCCTGCGCCGTCAGAAAGTCGATCATGCGTTCGCGGTACTCGCCTACTTCGCCCTTCACCCGCTCTGAGAGATCGGGGAGCGGTGCGCCCTCGGTCTGGCTCACATCGAAGACGTATGCGGAACGGAAGCCGACGAGTACGGGCTGGTGCTGTTTGGTAATGTCCTTCTCGGCTTCCTTGTCCTTCTTGCGTCGAATCCCGATCATCGGAGCCAGAATGCGGATGCCCTTCTGTCCCTTGATGACCTTGCGGCCTAGCTGGTTCCACGCATACATCCCGGCAACACGAGTTGCGTCCGGCTTCTGTCGTGCGATTTCGAGAATGTTCCCGAAGCTGTAGTTATGGAAACGGCCCATTGCGGTGAGGTAGGCGGTGAGTCCTTCGCTGTGTCCTGCCTCAAGCTGCTCGATGAGAAGTTTTACATTGGCGGCGATTACTTCTTTGGCCGTCTGCGCCTTTGAGGGTGAGGGAAGGGAAGTAACGTTGCTGGTTTCGTTCGTGGTGGCGATGATGCTCATGGGGTGAATCCTCCGTTTTTGAATGTCCTTGCTGTGTTTGCTCACAAACACGCCTTGGCCCAGGCCCACGCCTGCAGGGGCGGCAAGTGCAAGGGGAGGGGTATCACCCATCCTTGGAACGGAGCGAAGTGGGAGTGGAAAGGACGAGCGCGGCGGAGGTCTGCACAAGCGCAGCGCGGAAGACTGCGGGAAACCCCTTGCGCGCGCCAGGGACGGAGTCCCTCAGGAAGGCTTGGTTTCCGCTTCGTGCGCGTTACGCGCACAGATTCAGGGGGCGTTGCGGGGTGTCCCCGCTGGATGGGGGAGTCGGAAGACGATGCCGGTGTTCCCCGCCGGTGTCGGCTGGAGCTGGGGCAAGGGCGTTGCCCTTACCCCGCCACAGTATCTGGGATGGAATGAAACTCAGAGAATTGATGACCTATCAGAAAATTACACCGGGGCCGTTGTCGTGAAAGAAGACGACGTGGAAATGTTTAAGCAACCACTGAATGACGCCTCGGATCGAATTGAAAAATAGAAACGCCCTTGATCAACGCGATTTCCATTGAGCAAACAGGGGAGGCAAAGGAATCTGACTCAGCTTGCGCTCGCAGAGTGGCGGCAGACTCTCGACAGAACAGCCCCTGTGAACGACCATGTGGCCCTGTGGCCGTTTCGCCTAGCACTAGCGCGTCAATATCTCGATTTTGTAAAAACACACGGACTTGAGGACTGTAATCGCAAAGAGAGCCGATAGTCACTTTGCGTCGGAAGCGTAACATTCCTAGAGAATTGCTTTGCATCCATCGCCAGCTTCAATTGTTCTTCAACGCGGACTCGGAGATTGATTGCGTCTCTGACTAACCCTCGAACTTCAGGAAACAAAGAACGGAGAACTGCAAGTGGATGTATTGGAATCGAGCCGCGCTTTCAAGTGCCGTGTCCTCATCGTCGACGATGAATCCCTCGTACTACAAGCCTGTGCTGCTATCGTCCGCAGCTTCGGATTTACGGTCCGTACGGCAGAGGGCGGATTCGTCGCCCTCAAGATACTGCGAGAAGTCCTTCCGGATATCATCATTTCCGACCTGCGAATGCCGAGCATGTCGGGATTTGAACTGCTTTCCATCGTCCGCCGCCGGTTCCCTCATATTCCGACCATTGGGATCAGTGGCGAATTCATTCTTGCGAATATGCCACTCGGGTTGCTCGTCGACCATTTCTTTCAGAAGGGCGAATACACTCCCGAACAGCTCAAAGCAAAGATGAAAAAGCTAATTGCGGACTCTCCCATACGCGCGCACATTGGCAAAGTCGATAAAGCGCCGTTGTGGATTCCGCGGAAAGATGCAAATTATATTGTGGTTACCTGCCCTGAATGCTTGCGTTCCTCATCGATTGCAGACCAAGGCGGGTCAGGTGATCTGCAAGAAACAGAATATATCGCCTGTGGAGCAATCATCAATTATCTGGTGGACTCGAGTGTTCTGAAAGTCCTCGAGGAGAAAGGTAACGGCCTCCCGCCTCGAAAATCTGAAGCTTAAATTTGCTTTGCTCAATTAGGTGGCGTATTTTTGTGCTGACTATGCACCTGCATAAGCAACGTCGCAACCTCGAGCACGAAGCATGTTGCCGCGACAACCATGACCGAACCGCTAGACAGAACGCGTCGTTTTATTGAGTGCATTTCACAATCTCCCCATGCTCGATGGATACGCAAGATAAAACAGTGAAAGTTCCTGCTTTAAGCGGAGTTGCGACGACCGCGGGCGCCAAGTTTAGAAAGAAAAAACGATTGAAGAGTATCAGCGCTCCCCCGGCTTTAATAAAAGCCGCCATCACGATTGCACAAGTGATCGTGAGCTTATGGCAGAGCGGATATCACCGTGACATCGGCACGTTGATGTAGAGACCAAGGATAAGGAATTCAAGATTCACCTTTATGCTGCAGCGCAAACCTTAAGAGTGAGTTCGCCCCCTCAAGGCCGAGTTTGCGGCAAATGTTGGTTCGGTGATTGTCGACGGTTCGATAGTGGATGCCGAGGTGTTTGCCAATGTCCTTGCTTGAATTGCCTTCAGCGATCAATCTCATCACAATGCGCTCAGTCGGACTTAATTTGCCCATTGTGCCGCCCGCTTTCTCGGCAGTCTGAAGTCTGATCAAGTGGTGAGTCATGCTGGGAGCGACATACATCTGCTCCGACGTCACCGCGCGTATTGCCGCAAGAACGTCTTCTGTCCCGCTATCCTTGAGGATGTAGCCCTGGGCGCCAGCGTCAAATGCCGCACGCAGATAGATAGGCTCGGAATGTAGCGTAAGCAGAATGATCTTTGTATGTAGGTTCAGCGAGCGGAGTTGACGCACTACAGTTAGGCCGTCCAACTTAGGCATGTCGATATCGAGGATCGCGACATCGGGTGCGAGTTCTCGAATCTTCAACAGAGCGGATTCGCCGTCGCCGGCCTCACCGACGATTTCAATCTCGCGATTTGTCGCGAGGCTTAACCTCAACCCAGATCGAATGATCGGATGATCATCCGCTAACACGACACGAATAGGGCTATCCACGGCTACAGTCTTCCTCGATCAATTTGCGATAACGGTAGCAGATGTCGGCGGCAGTGTATCCACAGACACTCAACATAGTGGCAATGTGGCAATCTCGTGCGGAACAGTGACGCGCCGGCGATCGCTAACGACGGTGTCGTCGGATTGCGTATCGGCTGAGAATCGAATCTAATTCGTGGATATTGACCTTCGACGTAAATCCACAGGCCCCTGCAGCCGTGGCCGCCCACCCTAGTTCGTCTTCATCATAGTCACTGAGTATATGGACTCTGGCATCGGGATCGTGCTCTCTCAGAATCCTTGTCGCTGAGAGACCATCGAGGCGAGGCATTTGAATGTCCATCAAGACTACGTCGGGCCGGTGAACCTTGTATGCCTCAAGCGCATCCGCGCCGTCGATGCATTCGATAATCTCATTTTCGTCTCCATTGAGTGCACAACGGATCAGTTCTCTCACTTTCGAATTGTCTTCGACGATCATGATCCTCAGCGGTTGTTGAGAAGAAGCCCCTTGAACAAATGCCATCGATCTATTAGACGGTGAAAGTCGTCGCTCGCGAGCTAGTATCGCCACACAGATCGCCTATGTGTTATCACTTATGCCTCCGTGTGATTCACTCATGACACTACGTGACCAGCCAATATGGCTTTCTCGTTAGTTATTTCGGAACGACGAGCGCCGCTGCTTCAGCGTTCAAACTTTCGGTATAGTATTGATTTGCAAGGTTATGACAGTACCCTTGCCTGGAGCGGATCTGATCGCGAACTCGCTTCCGATCAGAGCTGCTCGTTCTGCCATTCCCCGAAGGCCCATCCCCATCCGCCCCGCCTTATTAATGTTTCCGTCCACCTCAAAACCGACTCCATCGTCTTCGATCGTCATGACTGTCTGTTTGTTGTTCTTCTCAATGCAAACAGTAGCCGTACTGGCCGACGAGTACTTGATGGCATTACCGACCGCTTCTTGCACAATTCGATAGAGATTAATCCATTGATCAGGAGGCAGCAGATCGTCGATGTTTTCCAGCTTGGCGATAATCGACATATTGGAGGCAGCGGACGCCTTCTGCACCAGATAATAGATGCTTTGTGTAAGTCCCAGGCGATCCAAGTGTGACGGCCGGAGGTCATACGCAATCGAACGTGTGTCTTCTAGACCAGCTATAGCTTCAGAGCTGATCTCCTCAAATATCGATTCGTCGCTCTTAACCGAATTGCCTCTAAAGCGAAGAGCGAGCTTTGCAGAACTGTTAATAATGACGAGCCGCTGCCCCAAGCTATCGTGCAGTTCCCTTGCGATCCTCTGTCGTTCATCCTCCTGCGAGGTAATGAGTTGCTGAAGAAAGTCGAGTTGAAGAGCGCTTTTAGCCTTTAGCTCACTGAGCCGATAACGCCACACAGCTATTGCAATTACCGCAATTGTAGAAAGGACTAGGAGTTCAAACCACTTTGTTTTATAGAAGGAGGCAAACACGTCAACGGGCAGAATTTTGCTCGGCGCAGACCAGCTGCCGTCCGCATTTTTGACAGAGACAATGAATTGATAGTGACCAGGGGGAAGATGAGTGTATGAGGCAAAGCGATGAAAACCGGCTTCAGTCCAATCTTGATCGAGTCCTACCAACTTATACCGAAAGCGCAATTGGTTTGGCCTTGCAAAATCTGGAGCTGTGTAGTGAATCTGAAGGTTGTATTTCGAAGGAGGAATAGGAATTGGAGCATTCACCGGCACTGAAAGCCAATCGAGCGTTGCAGATTCGATTGAAATCCGGGGAGTTCTTAAGTCGATTGACACCTTCCTTGGATCGACGATAGCTACGCCATCTTGTGTGGGAAACCATAATGTGCCGTCACTCGCTCTCGTTCCTGCGGGTGATACACCTCCATTCGAGTCAAGCGTACGAAGCCCGTCTGCCTTTCCAAATGCAATTGACGAGATTGATGTAAGCTTGCCTTCGGCCATATCAATCAGCTCGCGTTTATTCACGCGATAGATCCCGAGGTCGCAGCTCATCCACAGGTTGCCCAGATCGTCATCCAGAATCTGAAACACCCCATCATTGAAAAGGCCGTTCGCCGTTGTGTATCGAGTAACGTGCCCGTTTTTCAAACGTGCCAAACCACCGTCAAAAGTTCCGATCCAAAGTGTTCCGTCACAGTCGGCATGAAGAGACCAAATGTTATTGCTTCCGAGGCCCTCGGACTCCGACCAATGGATTGCTCTGCCCTCATGAAGCTGAAATAGACCATTTACTCCTCCAACCCATAGATCGCCATTTGGAGTTTCTGCGATGACATGAACGTCGCGAGGCGCGGTTTCATCTCTGGCCGGAAAAGGCTTCAGGATATTATTTTTCAAACTGGACACGCCGGAGCGCCTTCCAAACCACATGGTTCCGGTTCGATCTTGATAAATAGCTTGCACGACATCGTCGGGGAAGGACGGAACTCCGGCATTGGAAAAATGACCGTTCTGATATGTTGTCAGGCCACCATGAGTTGCGATCCAGATCCGTCCGCCGCCATCCTGATACAGCGAAGTAACAAGAGGAGAGGGTAGCCCCTCAGCTACGCCAAAAGTTTGGAATTTGCCATTTTGAAATCGACTGAGCCCCTTGTGCCACACACCCATCCACACAGCCCCAGAACGGTCTTGGTAGACGGGATATACGTCCTGATCTTGCAGCCCATGGTCGGTCGATAAGACTCTGATGACCTGGTCCTGAATCCGATAGAGACCCTCCTCAGTCGCAAGCCAAAGATTTCCCTGATTATCGGGGAAGGCGTATCTGAAGGTGAGATTGAGATGTTCGCGACCAGGAGCAGTAACGATCGACCGATTCATTTCTAGAGTTGGACTGAAAATCCAGGTTTTTCCATCGGGACCACGACAGGAAACTTGCTTTTGCGGAGCCAGTTCGTGAGGCTGAAATGGATCTCCAGCACCGAGTCGAATCAGCTCACCATCGCTCATATTGACCCAAGCGGTGCGATCCTGATCCAGGCCTACTTGCGAAATGACCTTGCCTCGAATTCGCAGTGGAAGCTGATAGACCTCATAATGTCCTCTGGAAAAGCAATAAATTTTCGCTTTGTCGTAGGCGACAAAGCCGGTCTCATCCCATACCAAGGGGCCGTATATGCGTTTATTGAGGTCGGAGGACAGTTCAAATCGGTCTGCCTTCTCGTTCCACTGTGCGATTTGGCCTCGGGAGAGGATCCAGACGTGCCCTGAACTATCAGACGTAACCGTGCTCACCACACTCCCGGGGATACCATCCTTCGTGTCATATGTCCGAAAATGTCCGTCGTGGTAGCGCAGCAGGCCGCCACTTTCATAGACGACCCATAGATCGCCGTCACGTCCACGTTCGATAACAGTGAAGCGATTGGAGATAATACCGGGAGAATTGCCCTTATTGAAAACGGTAAAGCCTATACCGTCAAAACGGACGAGACCGTCTAAAGTAGAAATCCAAAGATAGCCGTCTGGCGTCTGCGTAACTCCTCGAACACCATTCCGGGGAAGGCCGTTGTCCGCCGTCCACACTTGATATCCGTACTGAGCCCAAATTGAGATAGGGCAAGGCAACCAGAGGAAAAAGATGGCGAGCGACAGGAGACCGAGTCGATCGCGAAATCGGCGCCTGCAATCAGACTCTGGGTAGGCTGCAGGCACAAGTCCTCGCGTTTCTGCGACCTAATCGTAAGCGTTCACCCCTGATGAGGCAAGTGACCTTCCGGCGAAATGACCGTCTCCTTTCCTAAGCTCTGTCTCACATTGCTGGTGAGTACGGTTCCTGAAGGAAAGGTATCGCTGTGAGTGCCTAAATAAACTAGCCGCACTCGCTGCGGAGACGAGCGGGATTGCAAGCGATTGTGTGTTAACACACAGACTTTTGTGTACTAACACGGATATTCAGCTTACGCGGCCTCTGCTACTTTCGGTTTGGGCGATTGGAGTCCCCGATTTTGGCCATCTCAGGCGATATTCGCAGAGCTTCGACGCTCGTCGTTGCTGATAGTGAATTTTATCCTCCAACGACACCCCATTACAGAGGGACCTTGCTATTGAAGTCCCGTCGCCCTCAGTTACGGTATCCGCCTCTCTATTACCGTTCGATAGGTGCTTTACAAAAGCTCCTTGCCAAAAGGATTTTTTATGACCCTGTGAAAAGAGATGAAATCTGCCCGAGGAAGTCGTGCCTGGATCACGAGGCCGAGAATCTGGCGAAACTCAATCTAATGACGTGCCAAGGGGGGCGGTTGTCCATCCGCCCCCAGCAACGAGGAGAACACATCGATGCAAATCCAGAGCAGGTTTTACTTCATCGCAACTATCCTCGCCACGCTTGCATTCGGAGCGGTTGGCACATCGCAGACGGTACCTGCAAATCCCAACCAAACGCCAGCGGGCTTCAGCCCAGTTTTCGCGGGCAAATTCTTTCAGAACCCAAAGACGGGCTCACATTTAAGTGCAAACACCATCAGCATCGACGCTGATTCGGGCACTCCAACGAGGGGACAAACCTTCACATTGCATCTGCCTTCGGACGCTGTCATTGGCTCGTTGAAGGTGATTCTGAACGGCCACGATATTAGCGATCGCTTCCGCGGCACATCATCAATCCTGTCTGCTCAGGATGGACTTAGCACGGTAAAAAATGTATTGGCGGCAACCGTAAAACTCTCGTCAGGCGGCATGGCGAGCGGGCGCTGGAGATCCATGAGCGCTCCCGTGAATAAAAACAATAAGTCTGCAAATGGAATTCCCTTGGCTATGGCGAGGGCCACCGGAGCGACTCTCTCTCCCAGGGGCGTTACGAACCCAGTGGCACCCCCGGTATGCGACCCCGTTGCCATGTGCCCCTCGTGGCTGCCTCCGTCGGTCCGCTTCGACACTCTGTCGAAGGGAAACTGGACAGGGACTACTGCCTGGGTCCAGGTCAATGGCGTCCCTTACGGCTTGCGGGGCGAAACAATATCCGCGCAATATGTCCTTCTCGTCCTCAATCGTCAAACTCTTGCAGCTGAGGATTTTGAGTGGTTTAGCAGTGGCGCCGGCGCGGCTGTCACCGGCTACATCGCAAACGCAAAATACACCTCACAAGACTTAGTAATTATTGGAACAGGATCAGGCTCCAATGGAGTCGACAATGGATTGGATACCAGTTCCATCGGAGGGACAAACTTCAACAACATACCTGGTAATGTCCCTTTCCCGAAGAGCTATATGATAGTCGGGTCGGGTGGGCAGGCGTCTGGTACAGCTTACGAAAGCATACAGCCTCTCGGAAGCACACAGCCTGCCAATGCATTCGCCACCGGCTCACTACAGGAAGATGCGAACGGCAACTACAACTTTCAGTCGTCCGACATCGTGGAGTACGCAATAGAGCCACAAGACCCGGCCAATTTCGCCAATCCAACCATCAGGATGAACGTGCCCGCAAATCTCCAGGTAAATGGGGAAACACAGGTAGAATTCCTAGCAGATGCTTTCGCAGGTCAGAATGGCCTCTGGATGCTTGTTCTTGATCGCGCAACTCTCATGCCACCCTTCAACGTCAACAATACTAGTGCCTGCTATGACTTTGCTCCTGGAGCCCCTACGCGCGTGATGGCGAATTGCGGAGCGTTCTATGCGGTCGGGGGGGGCAATAGCAACATCGACGGTGAATGGCAGGCCCTGGCCATTGCATTGTCTACGGTGACGAGTGATCAGATCGTATTGCTGCAATCCATCGGCACCGTAGGTTCGACCTCACTGGCTCAGACAGTGGAATCTGGGAGCGGCGTAAATAGCGGCTTCCTGCAATTTGCTCAGGCCTTTGAAAAGTTAGGCGGAACACCGTATGCGATAGCCGGACCGACCTACACGAATCAGGATAACTATGCCTTTGTGGGGTACCTCGGAGCAGGAAATGCTTTGACCGGCGGCGCGACTGAGTTATCAACCGCTTTTCCCGGTCAAATTGGAGTGCTGCACGGGACTCTACAAAAAAATTCAAATGGGGCCTACCGACCGGCCCAAACTTCTCCAGAGCAACAGGGGCTATTCAACGCTAAGGGTGGCCTAGGCGACTCCGATTTCTTGTTGAGCATTGCTTCTTATCAACAACCCGTAGAGTGGCCGTCCAACAGCGCAACGGTGCTTCTACCGGGCGCGACGACGATTGCGGGACAACAAGCCGCCTTCCGGTTCATTAGCCATTGGCTCCTCGCCGGCTACTACATGAAAACAATACAAGGGCCGCATCAGGATGATATCCACTTTTTCTTCAGTGGATCCACCAACACATCGATCAACTATCAAACGATGGATCCGGCCAACCTCCCATCGCCAGGTGTCGGCACATGGAGTACATATGGCTGCACGTCTTTCGACGGATCGACCTGTACCTTTCAAGCCATCGGCGACAGTGCACCCTCTACGTTTACTGTGAGCGACTTCAATGCGGTAAAGACGCAGATGTCTCTTGAGGTTATTTGTCTCACCAACTCCCTGCAATATCTGGTGACCGGGTCTACGAACCTGAAGGATGTGGTGGCGTCAGGAAACGCAAATGTAAGCCTCGCGCTGAGCGCCGCCGCGAACTCCATTGAAGGTAGCGGTATGGGGAATCTCGACGCCCAGACGCTTGCTAGCAAAAATGTAACCTTTAGCTGGCAAGCGCTCGTATCCACAATCGGCGGCATCGCGGAAGCCGCGGCGAATCTTGCTTCTGGTGGCGAACTCACTCCCCTTTGGGAAACGTTAAACCCCGCGTTGCAGTCGACGCTAAAGCAGGCTGCAGCTGGGGCGAACGCGGTTGGAGGCATCATGAGCGCTGTGGGAAGCGCCGCTTCGATCAGAACAACTACGGATACTCTATCCACATCGCCGCAGCCATTCGCGCCGTTGACCATAACAGTTGGTGAACTAGCTTCTCAGAATCTTCAGAGTCCAGTTATGGCAGGCTTTGATACCGCGGTTGATAACCTCACGTCCGATTGGGGGCGCCTAAGCCTGATTGGCCCTAGGGTTGTGAATGTTAATGATCCAACATTTTTCGCGCCCAATCAGGTTCAGCAAGTGAATACTATCAACGCCCTAACCACCTCCTCCGCACAAACCTTTTATTCTTCTCTGGTTCCCACGGTTTATAACCTGCATTACTGGAGCGGGGTTCAATGGACACAACCCGTCGCAGGTGTCTTTCAACCAACAGTGGGGGGAGGAAAGGGAGCTTACGATCAGGACCTAAAATGCTATGCTTTCTACCTGAATCCATCCACGAATGGCGGCACGAGCAACCCGCTTGGAACGTTGTCTCTTTACCAAGGTATTACGCTTCCCACTATGGGCGGAGGGAACCACCCGTTCTCAGAAGATCTGGGCAACTACGATTTTTGGGTTGTAGATAGCACCGTTTCGCAAGCAGGTTCCACGGCGACGACGATCGCAACTATGAATAGTGATTTGGCGGAAAGTCTCTTCTCGTCAACCGCACTGAACATCCCAATGTTCCAGTTCTTCAGCAGCAACGGACCGATGGCCTCGGTGACGAAGGACGCCAGCCAAGATAATATCTCAGGCTTCAGCGCAGATAACATCTGCGATGCGAGCGCCTACGGACCCCAAGTAAGTTCAGGCGCGCCCTCTCCCGTAGGTTCGCCCTCTCCCGGAGGACCAGTCGTTACGACCACAACACTGATAAGTCCCACATCAGGTGTGCTCGGGCACGATATTGTTCTCACAGCTCAGGTCATGACTGCAAATCAAGCCGTTGCTTCAGGAAAGGTCTATATCCTGGTCGATGGTACCGTGGTTGGTAGTCCCGCGCTGGGGTCTGACGGAACAGCTTCCTTGACAATCTCTGGCGGTCTGGCGCTAGGAACACACAAGGTCGAGGCAAATTCCGCGCCTGGCTCCGGATACAGTCCCTCGAGCGCCCAAGCATCAACATTTACGGTGTACTCAGAAAGTGCTGACATCGCCATCTCGATGGCAAACACCCCTGTGAATGTTTCCTACACCTCGTCTTCGAGTCCAGTTGCTGTCCAGATCGGTTCGATAGCCGGTTTAGCCGGCAACGTCGTACTTTCCTGCACGGGCCTTCCTGTCGGATTAGCTTGTAGCTTTAACGCACAATCGACGATGTTAGCGGCCAACGGAAGCGTGAATGCGACAGTGCAGATCGGTCCAAGCCCGACTGCGCAGGCTGCTGCTACGATTTCCATCGCTAGGAAGATTTCTCTTGCGGTTCTTTTGCTCCCCCTGTTTGGTCTGGGTGGTCTGCGAAGAGGTCGTTCCGCGGTAAGACTGACTGTGCTGCTCATCATTGCAGCTGGTGTAAGCGCAGTGGCAATTACCGGCTGCAGCGGAGGTTCATCCAACCCGGCGCCTGTACGCGAAACCGGTAAAAAAACGATCACGATCAACGCAAGCGTTGGATCGGTATCGCGAAGTATTGGCATGAATATTAACATTCAATAACGGTCGACGCGATCGGTAAAATCCGTCGGATTTTACCGATCCGTTATCTTTCGAACATGGGAATTAGCTTGCAGTCAAATGCGGCCCGTTTTTTGGGAACGCTGGCTATAGCTTGGGTAGGTATGTGGCGTAAGTCTTTGGGCGCTCTTTGGCGTAGATCGGCCTCAGACGCATCT
>NZ_LMUS01000006.1:2487368-2622659 GCF_009765835.1 Granulicella sp. L56
TGCAGGAGCTGGGGAAAGAGTTCGAAAAAGCGGCTCCCGTTCTGGCCGGCACTACTCTGGTCGCGCAGGTCTCGTTGCTCCATTCTTATGAGAGTCGATGGGCCATTAATTGGCAAAGGCACAATCAGCATTACGATCCGATTGAAGCGATCAAGTCATTTTATGCCCCGCTCAAACATCAAGCTGGAAACGTCGACATCGCATCGCCAGACACTGATTTTACGCACTATAAACTCGTGATTGCACCGGCACTCAATCTTCTGACTGAAACACAAGCTACGCGTCTGATCGCCTACGTGCAAAATGGCGGTCACCTTGTGTTGGGACAGCGAAGTGCCATGAAAAACGGAGAGAACGGGCTGGAGCGTCAACCCGGTCCCTTCCACGAGCTGCTGGGTGGCCAGGTTTTGCAATTCTACGCGCTCGCCGATCCAGTCCCTGTCAAAGGCACATGGGGAAGCGGTGAATCGCGTTTGTGCGCTGAACAGCTGAAAGTAGAAGGCAGCGATACCGATGTCTTGCTGCGGTATCGCAGGAGCAACGGATGGCTCGATGACCAGCCAGCTGCTGTCACACGCGTGGCCGGCAAGGGAAAATTACATATATAGGTGCATGGCTTGACACTGCACCCATGAAGAACGCAGTTCGTGGATGCTGACGGACAGCGGTGTAAACAAGTTTGAGCTGGAATTGCCCGATGGAGATGAAGGTTCGACCCTTAGCGGCGCCGGAAAGAAAATCTTGATCTTGGTCGACGTCGCGGACGGCGCGAGATCGGTTGCACTTCCTCACCCAATGTTCGATCTCCTTACTAGAGAGAGGAAGAACACAATTAAGTTGGATCGATTCGACGTGGCTGTCCTCAAGGAGTAGTACAAGGGTAAGTGGCTCATCGCTGTGAGCGCTGAATTTTCATCTGCACTCGGGTGCCGACGCCAACCTCCGACTCGATCGAAAAGCCTGCTCCAATTCGCGTCATCCTTTCTTGCATGCCGATGACTCCGTAATGAAGGCTGTCGTCCCGAAATCTCTCCCGCGAATCGAATCCGCGCCCGTCATCCATGATGCACACATCTAGACAACCGTCTGTGTACAGGAGCGTCAACGTGCAGGAATGCGCTTCTGCGTGCCGGGCGACGTTATAAAGAGCCTCCCGAACCACCATGAGCACTTCATGTTCATGTTCAGCAGACAGAGGATAGGGCCGTCCGCAAATCGACACCGATACAGGAAGCGAGAAGTCTTTACGAAACTGTGCCGAAAGTTCGCGAAGACGGGAGCTTAATTCGACAGATGTGTGCTCACTCCTGAGGTTCCACACCGCCCGTCTCGCGTGATCGATTGTCTCTCGCATCTGCGCTTTTGCGTATCTAAGGAGCGATGCTTCATTTTCCGTTTCGACGTTGACAAGCGTATGAGCATCCAGGAGCGCGAAAACGCTCGTGCAACCTTGAATCAAGGTGTCATGAAGCTCCCTGGCCATTCTGGCACGTTCCTCCAAGGCGGAACGATATCGGAGCCGCAGGATGTGCAAACGCCATAAATGAATGGGCCAAGCCATCGCAATGAGACATATAAGGGAGAGAATGCGGAACCAAGGTTTTTCATAAACATGAGGCAGTTGAACTATTGTCAAACCAGTTTGCCATGTCCTGCCTGGCTGAGTGACGTCAAAGACCCGGACGGAGAATGTATGAGATCCGGAAGGAATATTGGTATATTCGGCCCTCTCCAGGCCATTGGTGGGCACCCAATCCCTGTCAACTCCATCGAGTTTGTACTGGTAACGAATGCTGCTCGGTGAGTACGGCATCACCGTGAGAAAATGGATAGAGAGCCGCATGGTCCCGGGCTTGAGACTTACGGATGATGATGGAGAAAGTTCGGCGCCATTTGCCACAATCTCTTCAATTACCGGCTGAATGGCGACGTTTCGCATATGGAAAGTGATCGGCATTCGAATAGGTCCGTGCAGACCTGGTAGCCAGACATGACCGTCGTCACTTACTGCCCCAGCATCTTGAATCCCCCCATATAGCTGTGCACTATTCAATTCTGAATTGGGCACGAAGGAACTTAACGGGAACCGCATTTCAGATATGTCCGCTGGATCGAACGCGCTCTCTGGCGCAGTTAGAACTCCGACGGACGTACTGATCCACAGTTGATGCTGAGTATCCTCTAGAACCTTCAATATTCGATTGATCGGCAGGCCCCGGCCAACATTCCAGTGAAAGATCCGGTCCCTGCGCATGAGATAAAGGCCCTCATTTCCAGAACCAATCCAGATGTCTCCATTCTGAGCTTGAAGCAGGCTCCAGACATGAGCGCCGGCTAACCTTTGCGGATAAAGGTTGGATACATCACGTCCATTTCGTAGCCACGTCAGCCCCTGATCGGTTCCGATGAGCATATCGTGGTTGGGCAATTCGACCATATCCCGAACCGAAGCATATCCCATAAGTTTTGTTCCCCGAACCGAACCACCGGCAAACGTGAATCGTGTAAGTCCACCGTCCGTCCCGATCCAGACGCTTCCATCATCTGCCTGACGAATGACGTTTATGAAGTTGTTAATGAGTCCTTGCAGGAACCCGAGATGAAGCAAGCGTCGATTTTGATACAAATAGACGCCCGCCCCGTCCGTCCCGATCCAAAGACGCTCCGCCGTGTCTATGAAGACATTGTGTATCGACACTTGCGATGGCAGACCTGTAGGTAGGACGCGTTCAAGATGTTCATTATGATATCTGTAGATTCCTGAGTAAGTGAACCACAAGGAACCCGACTTGTCTTGAAAGACGGTGCCGGAATCGGCAGTTTGTGCTTGCTTAATCGGTAATGTGCTAACTTCAGTCTCCCGCATCTGCAGCAACCCTGTCTGGGTCCCTATCCAGAGATCGTGATTTGAATCGCGGAAGAGGCAAAGAGCTACTTTGTTGTCTGCATGAGGGGGCAGATCGATCTGCTCTGGTTTTAGTCCCACGAACTTAAGCAACGCGCGTTTGGTTGTCGCCACCCAAAATGCTCCGTTGGCTTCAGTTTCGATATCGCGCACGGTATCTTCCCCTATATAAAGGGGCACAGTGGATGGGATTGGATCGCCCTGATCTTGTCTCAATAAGAAGAGCCCACCTACGGTTCCCACTAACAAACCTGTCTTTGAAAGCTCGTGTATCGTCTTAATATTCAGCTGCGAGGAGCCAATCTCTAGCAAGACGTCATGTGCCACCCCGTCAACATAATGGACGAGTCGCGATCCGCCGATCCAGACGGACCCATCCTGGGCGAGCAAGACTGCTCCAACGGTGATTCGCGGAAAAGCCGAGGTCGCGTCCAACCTCGATACTATTTTCCCGTCATAAAGAAAAACGCCGTCGTCAGTTCCGATCAAGATCGATCCACTTGATAGCTCACAGACGCTTCTGACGAATCCATTCGTCAATCCAACGCGCTTGTCGATTGATGAGAAGCGGCCATCCTTGAGACTAACAATCCCTCCACCATCGGTTCCAATCCAAAGAGAGCCATCAGATCCACTTGCCAGCGCAGAGATATCGTCTTCGTGGAGTTCTGGGGTATTCGTGTGATCGAAGGTGCGAAACCGGGCGCCATCAAAGCGCGCTAGCCCATTGGATGTTGCTAACCATAAATAGCGGTCAGGTGTCTGTGCAATCGCATGGATGGTGTCGTCAGGCAAGCCTTGGTCTGCTGTCCACTGTCGGAACACCGTGTTCTGTTTTGGGAATATCCGCAACTGCGCGCTGGCTGGCGGAGCCATCCCAAAGAACATCGTTACTATCAACCAGACGAGGAACTGAATCTTATGCGTCGCGAACTTCATCGTTAATACGGTGCAGCTGAACGATCGATATTCGTCCGCCGCACCGCGAGTCCTCCAGGCGCTGGAATGGATCGGAGATGGCTGCCGAGCACTATCGTACGGCATTCATCAGAATGAATCATCGCCAAAACCATCGAATGTTTGCCAGTCTTTCGTATAGGTTGGATCTTTCCTACAGTGGATAGACTGAGCGCGAGGTATGCGCCGTTGAGGAAGCCGCTCTATACATTGATCTTTGTCATGTTTCTTGGGATCGTCTTCCGGCCTTGCCATTCAACAATAGGCCTCGCCCTTGCCCAAGTGCGGGACTCCCGCCGAATCGATCCCGTGTTTACAGAAATAGAATCTCTTAAGAGTCGATATGACCAACGAACCAAGAGTGTTACCTTGCTCTGTCAGAATGGGAAATCTGCAGTGAGACTCGGATTCAGCTCGATCAATCTCGGGCCGGCGACTGCAATTCGTATTCACGTACACAATTTTAGCTCGAATCCGTTGCGACTCTTCGCAGAGCTAAATAACTCATTTTGGGTGATGAACTATAGCATCGATTCTCCGCAGAAGGACGATGAAATACTCGTATATATACAAAGGAAGGAGTTTGAGCCGAAGTCTCTTGCGTTGGCCTACCCCAATATGAATGGAATCCCCGGGGGCCAAATGGGCCTCTGGCCCGATGCCGACATCGATGCCACGAATGTTCATGAACTTACTCTATTTACCTTAGACGAGCTGCCACAACCTGCACGAGTTGCAATTAAAGGCATAGAGCTTGTGGACGCGGCAATCGAACAATCTAATTTAAGCAACTCGAACCAACCAATCATCGATGAGTTCGGGCAGTATAGCCGCGCCACCTGGCCAGAAAAGATACGTACAATTCACGATCTCAAACAAGCCGCAAAAGAACAGACTCGAGGGAATCGAGTCTTCCAACAAGAACGCGATCAGTACGGAGGATGGGCTCAAGGACCACAACTAGATCAGACCGGACACTTTCGTGTCGCCAAGATCGGCGAAACGTGGTGGTTCGTCGATCCAGCCGGGAAGCTCTTCTGGTCAGACGGGGTAACCGGCGTTTCATTTGCCAGTCAGACGGATGTAACCCGGCGATCACAACTCTTTCGTCATCCGCCTTCTGATGGTGATTTTTTGCATCGAAATCTGGCTTGGAAATATGGTGCGGAGTGGGGCAAAGTGGTTCAAGGCGTGACATTCGAACGATTCCGTATGTGGGGTCTGAATACGATCGGCCCGTGGTCTGAGCCGGTGATGACTAGTCAACGCAAAATGCCGTACACCATAGAGATATCATCAAAAGATAAAAATGGCCGTATCGATCCTTATTCAGTAGCGTGGCAAACTAGTTTGCGCGAAGCATTGCGTGCAGAGCAACTTGAAGCCAGCGAAGATCCGTGGTGTGTCGGCGTGTTCGTTGACAATGAGATTCACGAGACAAATCCTCGATGGTGGGAAGCGTACTACACAAACGTCGAAAAACTGATGAAGGAGAATATGCCAAAAACTCTTTATCTTGGCAGTCGTCTCGACTATTCTTCTTATCCGGACGTTGACGCAAACAGAAAACAAATAGTCGAGATCGCGGCAAGGCACACCGACGTTCTTAGCTTCAATCTGTACCGTTATACGCTGGAAGACTTTACCTTGCCGAAGGATATCGACCACCCCGTAATCATCGGGGAATTCCACTTCGGTGCGCTGGATCGGGGCATGCTGCATACCGGCCTGAGAAGCGTGAAGTCTCAAGATCAACGCGCCGAAGCCTATTTGCACTACATGAATGCGGCCGTCACGAACCGCTCGATAGTCGGTGCACACTGGTTCCAGCTATATGACGAACCCACAGCGGGGCGTTTTGACGGTGAGAATTATCAAACCGGTTTGATCAGCATTACTGATACGCCGTATGATGAAATGATTGAAGCCGTCACTAAAGTGGGTACGCACCTATACGCGAACCGCTCTACCACCGCTACATCGCACTAGAGCGCATGCTGTCAGTTGACGAAACAATCCGGCTCGTTATTGTCGAGGACCACCCCTTGATGCGCTTGGGGGTCAGAACTATGCTTGCCTCTCATGCAGACATGATAGTAGTTGGCGAGGTTGGAACCGGGACCGACGCGATCAACCTCTGCAAGAAGGAACGGCCAAATGTTGTCGTCGTCGATCTCGGTCTCCCAGATATGAGCGGAGTTGCCGTCATCAGAGCGGTAAAACTATTTTCTCCCACGACACAATTTGTCGTCCTAACGACCTACGAAGGGGATGAAGACATCTATCAGGCGCTAGCTGCGGGAGCGCGAGCCTACGTTATCAAGGGCTTGCCTCACAAGATGTTGGTTGACGCTATAAGGCGTGTGCATTCTGGCATCAACTATCTGCCAGAACCTGTCGGAGTTCGCCTAGACAATCGGACTACTGATTCAGATTTGAGCGCTCAGGAATTTAAGGTTATCTCTCTCATGTCCACCGGGCGCAGCAACCGGGAGATAGGTGAGGCGCTTGGTATAACTGAAGCGACAATAAAGTATCACGTCAGCGAGATCCTCGCGAAGCTTGAAGCGAATGATCGCACTCACGCAGTTGTGATTGCGCTCCAACGGGGCATTCTGCATCTTTGAGCCCTCATGGTTTTTGCGTTCATTCGACTTTCGTCTAAAGCGATTTCTAGTGTCGCCCCCTAGTATTATCGCGATCTAAACAACGGGGTTAAAGCGTCATCACAGCCATGTGTAGCGATGCGGCCCCGCCATCCCAATAGGGTCGGAGAAATTCATGAAGAACCCGCTTCTGACTGTTCGGCGAGCCTTGAGAATTGTCGCGACCGCTGCACTTTTGAGCTCAACCCTCACCGTCGCCCAAATGAATCTTGCGATTCTGAGCGGTACAACCATCGATCAGGATGGCGCCCTTATTCAAGATGCACAGGTCACGGCCCGGAATACCCTTACTGAGGTCGAACGCAGAGTGGAAACAGGCAAACGCGGAACGTTCCGGTTGCTTGATCTCTCGCCTGGGACTTATGACATTAGAGCGAAACACCCCGGCTTTGAACAGGTCGAGGTGTCAAACGTTGCTTTACACATTGGCGATGAGCGAAAGCAATTACTAAAGATTACTTTTGGGAGGAACTATGAAAGTGCCAGTGAGGAATACGTCAAGCCAAATAATCCACACCTTCTTCATATTGTGGATCGCGATTCTCTGCGGAGCTGAGTTTTTTGCACCGTCCGCCATTCACGGTCAGATGGATCAGGGAACTATTACAGGTGTAGTGCAGGATGCCTCCAGTGCAGTCATTTCTCAATCTAATGTCACGCTCACCAGTATCGATAGCGGACTTGTCTTGAAGACAACGACTGACGCAAACGGCATCTACACCTTCTCGCCCATCAAAATTGGAAACTACAGCGTAAGCGCGAGTTCGCCCGGCTTTGCGGTCACGACACAAGAACACATCCATCTCGACGTACAGGCTAGATTGAATATCGTGCTCATTTTGAAGCCGGGTGCTGTTTCGGACACGGTCACGGTCAGCATAGCACCACCGCTATTACAGACTCAATCAGGCTCCGTCGGACAGGTGATGAGCACAGAGGTGATTAACAATATTCCGTTGAACGGACGGAACGCCGTGTATGTCGCGCAACTGGCAGCCGGTGTGGTGCAAGGAGTGGGTGGAAGAGGGGTTGGTACGGGGGACTTTTCCGCCAACGGCCAGAGGCCCACGCAAAATAATTTCATCTTGGATGGTATCGACAATAACACCGCTGTTCCCGACTTCCTAAATGGATCGAGCTTTGTTGTGAACCCCCCCCCGGATGCCCTCGCTGAATTTAATATCCAGACCAACAGCTATAGCGCTGAGTTGGGTCACTCGGCGGGTGCGGTGATGAACACAAGCGTAAAGTCGGGAACAAACCAAATCCACGGAAGTCTATGGGAGTACATTCGTAATACCGCATTCGACGCAAAAGACTTCGACGCCAAGACAATTCCTGCCTATCACGAGAACCAGTTCGGAGCTACGCTCGGGGCGCCAATTCTTAAGAATAAACTGTTCTTCTTCGGCTATGCTGAAGCCAACCGGATTGTCTTTGGACAGACGTTTACACAATCCGTTCCGACAGCACTCATGCGAACAGGAAATTTCTCGGAACTGTTGAACCCAGCGCTCACCTCGCAGGGAGCAACGGTCACCCTCTATCGACCGGGGAGTGCAGGAACTCAACTGCTTACATGCAATGGTCAGCAGAACGTAATCTGCCCAAGCAGCATCAATCAAGTTGCGCTTAATCTTTTGAAGCTCTATCCGCAACCGAATACAAACGGTGCCAATCTGTATAACAACTATGTGGTCAATACAAACGCCATTGCGAATAGCTGGCAGTGGGGAACGCGTCTGGACTTGAATATAAGTCCAAAAGATCAGACCTTCGTTAGATTTAGTTATTTGAATGCGCCCAGCAACTATCCATCGCCTCTCGGTTCTATTCTTGACGGAGGTTCTTACGGAACGGATGGGAAGATCATCAACCAGGCGGACAACCTAGCCTTCAGTGAAACCCACTTGTTTTCGGCAACATTGATCAATGAAGTTCGCTTTGGCTATAACTACGGCAACTTCGGGTTCCAGCAGGCAACATTCAATACACCTGATCTCGCAGCGTCTCTGGGACTGGGCGGCATCCCCAGTGGAGGGGCGCTGGGCGGCGGTCTTCCACTCGTAACGTTGTCTGGAATAACGGGTTTTGGGCAGCCAGGCTTTTATCCAAACCATAAGAGTGAAGACGTCTACCAAATCCTCGATAACGTGACGAAGATTCTCGGAAATCATTCGCTCAAGGCCGGCATCCTTCTACAAAGTGTCCGCTTTCCATTCTTTTCGCCGCCCAATGCACGAGGCACCTATAGCTTTGGCGGCTTCTTTACCTCTAATCCCGGAAAGGCCAATACAGGCTTTGGAGTAGCCGATTTTCTTAAAAACGAGATGACTTCGGCATCTGTACCGGCCTACCAGCATCTCGACTTTTCTCATTGGACACGTGGAGCCTATTTTCAAGACGATTGGCGAGTAACAGATAGACTCACGTTAAATCTCGGCCTTCGATATGATTACTATCAGTCTCTGAAAGAAGTGGCTGGGCAGTTCGCGAACTTTTATATGCAGGCCTTCGGGCCGGCGAGTGGACAAGCGACGCTTACCTACACCAAAGCCCAGGAAAATACGGCACTATCGCCTGTGTTTCTGAACCTGCTTGCCGCGAATCATGTGGCGGTCAACTATACGGGAAACGGCTCGTTGGTCAATGGACAGGATTTAACTTTCTCGCCCCGGTTCGGCTTTGCTTACAGCATGGATGACAAGACGGTGGTTCACGGAGGCTTTGGTATCTTTTTCGGTGGCATTGAAAATACGGGTGGCCCGGAGACCTTGCAAAACTATCCGTTCCAGTTCACGTCAAACTTTCCTCGCGCCGCTACCTGCACAGCAGGGAATTGCGCTGCGAATGGTATTACGCTTGAGAACGGCTTCTCTTCCTTTCTTTCTGGTGGCCTCCTCAATCTGATTGCAACGCCTTCGTTTGCAGGTTCGCAGCCGAATATAAAGAACCCTTATACCGAGTCGTACAACCTCTCCGTTCAACGAGCAATCACCAATGATCTGGTAGCAACGCTGGCGTATGTCGGTGATGTCAGCCGTCATCTGGTCGTCAATGTGAACACAAATTCGGCTGCGGCGCTGATTGATCCGCGATTGAGTACGCAGACAGTTCAACCGTTTCCTGCTTTCGGGAGCGTTGGGACAAATGAGTATGCCGGTGTTTCCAGCTACAACTCGTTGCAGGCAAAGCTGGAGAAACGATATTCGAACGGGCTCAATTTTCTGGCAACCTACACGTGGGCTCATTCGCTCGATGATGCAAGCCAGCCTCTGGGAGGAATAGGATATCGCGGTATCAATCTGATCGGCATCGGCAACGACTACACGAACTCCCAGGCAGATGCAAGACACCGGGTAACGTTCAACGGGTACTATCAACTTCCGTTTGGAAGAGGGAAAAAGTTCTTGTCGCGTGGAGGCATTCTGAACGCCATTGTCGGAGGCTGGGCATCCGATGTGCAATTTACGGCGCAAACAGGATTCCCGTTCAGTGTTAGCACGAATCTTGGCAGCGCTGGACCGAATGGAGGAAGCGCCAACGCCATTCTGGTACGCAATCCATTCGCAGCGGGAGGAACCCCGGACCCCAGCAATCCATCGATCGCCTGTGCAGCGGTCACGCGGACCAGGGCGCACTGGTATAACCCCTGCGCGTTTGCAAACCCGGTACTGGCCTACCCCAATGCCCAAGTGGCAGGGAGCCCGGTAAGCAAAACGCAAATCACCGGGTTGGCCGCGCTGCCGTATCTGGGGGGACGATTCAACACGATCCACGGCCCAGGCTATGAACGTGTCAATACCTCTCTGTTCAAGCGGTTGCCGACCTTCCGCGAGCAGTATTTCGAACTGCGCGCAGATATCTTCAACGTATTAAATACTCCAGCTTATGGAAACCCAAGCACAACCAGCAATGCCTCGACTGGTGGCCAAATTACTGCGCCACGAACATTCCAGAGTTTCACTCCGGATGCGCGCTTCATTCAACTCTCCGCTAAGTATATTTTTTAGTTAGCGGAGGGTTTCAACTCTCGATCAACATAAATTCAGAAGAACCCAAAGGATGGTGAGAATGAGTGAGCAACCAAAATCGAGTGCATTTGCCACACGCCGCGATTTTCTCCGTAACGCTGCGCTGGCCTCAGGCGCGGTAGCCACTGTTGCTTCAAACACCGCGGGGGCAGATGTGCTAAACACTGCCTCCGCCCGGCAGCCGAACGTTCTGATGATCTGTGCTGATCAATTTCGTGCCGACTTTATAGGTGCGAGCCACGAAAATCCTTCGGCCAGGACGCCGCACATCGACGCTTTGGCCAAACGTGGTGCGAACTTCAAGCAGTGCATATCGAATCAACCACTCTGTTCGCCTTCGCGAGCCTCTTTCATGACGAGTCGGTATGCAACGGAGACTGCTGTTTGGAAACTCGGATTAGAACTCGATCACTCCCTGCCGACCATTGCGACAGAGTTCCGCAAGAATGGTTACACCTCAAATTTCATTGGAAAGTGGCATGTTTCGCAGAGCGAACTGGCAGATGGGAAGAAGCAGATGGGATGGATTCCACCCGGTCCATCGCGCGGCGGATTCGACGATCTCTGGGAAGGTGCGAACGTGCTTGAATTGGTGTCCCATCCCTATGAGGGAAATTACTGGGACAATAGCGGAAAAAACATTGGCTTCAAAGATGAGTACCGCGTTGACTTCATCACGAATCGGGGAGTGAAGCTGATCGAGCAAAGGCACGACAAGCCCTGGTTCCTCTTTCTTTCGCAACTCGAGCCGCACCATCAGAATGACATCGACGAGTTCGTTCCGCCGAAGCGGTACGAAGATAAGTATGTCGACCCGTATATCCCAGAGGATTTGCGAAATCTACCGGGAAACTGGCGCTCACGAATCCAGGGTTATTATGGCTGTGTTCAGGCAATCGACGATTGCATCGGCACCCTTGTTGATGCGCTGGAGAGAACGGGCCAACTCGATAACACCATCATTCTTTTTTTCTCTGATCATGGCTGCACCTTCGGCACTCGCCTTGGCGAATACAAGCGCTCGCCGCACGAGTCTTCAATTCGCGTGCCGTTTGTCATTGCAGGCCCTGGATTTGACCAGTCGGCCACAATCGATAAAGTGGTCTCACTGCTCGATCTCGCGCCGACGCTGCTAGATGGGGCCGGTATCAAGCCTGTCACAAGCATGCGCGGCAAGCCGCTGAAGAAGTTGCTCCAGGATCCGAAGATTCGTAATGGCTGGGATTCCACAGCGTATTTCCAGATCAGCCAATCGATCTGCGGCAGAGGCATTCGCACCAGTGATTGGTGCTACTGTGTTTTTGATCCCACAGTGCGGTCTGGTGAAGCGGAATTCAGCAAACAGTATCAAGATTTTGCGCTTTACTCCATTGCCGGCGACCCAGCTGAAACGTTGAATCTCATTGGACGTCCCGAATACAAAGAGATTGCAAACCAGCTCCGCGCGGAACTCGCGAAACGCATCATCGCGGCCGGTGAGCCAGAGGCGACCATTACACCTATTCACTACTACGCATAGGTGGTTGCAGAACTTCATCCCAACCCACCATGATCTTATGGTGTTTGGCGACGATCTTCTGGAGGCGTGAGGTGAAGTAAACCTGCAGGGCAGTGCTGTCTTTGAAGCCATGCTCGCGCATGTACTGCTGGATATGCGGATTAGTGGCCCATTCGGTGACAGCATCCTCGGCGCCCCCTCCAACATGCAGGTAGGCGTCCGGGAAGAGAGCGCCCATCTCACCGAGAAAGCGATCGAGAAATCTGTAGGTGCTCTCTCGGGTGGGGTCCATCGAAGAGTCTTCGGAGGGCTTACGCTCGCGGCCCCACTTCTCTCCGAATTTTCGCTTCAGATGATAGGGGCCTTTGCCGTCAGCGAGTTCGGGATAGCCAACGCAGAGAGAATTTGCATGACTTGGCATCTCAAACTCAGGCATAACGCGGATGCCGCGATCGCGAGCATAGGCAATGATGCCGCGTATTTCGTCCTGCGTATAGAACTGTCCATCGGATCCCATGCCTTGCAGTCTGGGATAGAGCTTGCTCTCCACGCGGAAGCCTGGTCGTCGGAGAGATGCCAATGCAGCAAGTTGAGTTTCACTGCCTCCATGGCATCGAGATTCTGTCGGATGACGTCGAGCGGTATGAAGTGCCGACCGCAATCGATCATCAGCCCGCGCCAGGGGAAGCGCGGCTTGTCTTCGATGACGATCGACGAAACTGCGAATCCCTGAGGCGTTGGGTGAACCATCTGCAGAAAGGTCTGGAGGCCGTGGAGGACCCCGAGCGGATTTGGGGCTGAAAGAAATACATGGCTCGGGGTAACCTCGAGGCGGTAGGATTCCTCTTCTCCCAACTGCTGTACGGGCGCGCTCGCAGCCTTCGTCTCCACGACAAACTGAGGCAGCTTCTCAGATGAAGGAGCCCAGCGCCGGAGGCCCGTCAAACTCATCAGGGTTTCGAAGAATCGCTGTTTCGCTCGCTCCAAGCGCGGTTCCTTGTACCCGGTGAAGATCATGTCGAATCCGCCGTCCAGGACGAACTGGCCATTGCCGGGCGTTGCATGCATGGGGAGAGGCATGACGGAAAGCGGGGAACGCGCCGGTGTGGCGACTTGCGCCCACGCGGATGTTGCAGGCGGGAGGTTCCCGATGGCCCAAGTGCGATTAGAGCAATCCATAATTTTCTAAGCGGCATGCTACCTCTGTGGTGTTCGAGTCTGGCATTGCGCGTCATCGAAAGATCGACGTGCGGGCCTGCCAGGTAAACCATCTGCGAGACATCAGAGATTAACCGCTTAACAATGTGCTATATCTAATCTTCTCTTGCGGACGGAGAGGAGATATCTTTTAGTCCTCTGTTCCGCACGCACGCTGGAATTGATGGTCGTCCATTGGCGAGCCAATCGGGAACCGTTTCGTTTCATACTGTTATTACTTTGGAGAGATTGATGTCTTCTGTCTGGAACCTTCCACTACGCTCCTCCGTCGCAGCCCTCGCGGTTTGCTCTTTTCTTTGCGCCCTTTCCTTACCGGCGCACGCGCAGGATGGGGGCGAGTATCGTATCCGTGTGGATCAACCGCAGCACGTGATCCGGGGATTGGGGTTTGAGATTCAAAGCGACAGTATTGGCTCACTGAACCAGGGAATGCCAGAGGAGGTGGTGGCGGTTCCCCACGATCTGACTTCGGCAGAAAAGGCACGCTTCTATCGAGAGATGCTGCACGGCTTCCGGTATTCAAGGCTCGCGCTGGGACTATATCTGCGCGGCCTGGACGCAGATCAGAAGCACATTGTGGAGCGCTATCCGGGCCAGATGGACGATCTCCGTGCGATGCAAAACGCCTCTGGAATTGAGGGCTTCGATGTAGAGTACTGGTCTCCCGCACCATTTTGGAAGGACAGCAAGAGCTTCTATGGTGGAACGGTGGCTGGCCACGATGCGAAGTTCTTCAATGCGTTCTCTGATGCGCTCGTGCAGGATGTGCGCTATCTGGAGGGACATGGTCTGCATGTCGTACAGTGGGGCTTGCAAAACGAGCCGGTGTTCGGGATGAGTCCGCTGGATGGAAAGAAGGTCAAGGCGGGCGAGCGGCCGAAGATGCCGTACGGAATCATGTTCTACAGCCCACAGGATTATGCCACCACGCTGAGGTATACCGTTCCCAAGCTGCGTGCCTTGAAGCCGAATTTGCAGATTCATGCCAATAGCTGGGATGGTCCGGCAGGGAAGTATGCGGAGGAGATACGAAAAGACCCTGAGTTGCTCAGAAATATCGATGCCTGGACGTGGCACCAGGTGGGTTCGAACTCCAATGCGCAGATTGACGATCGGGCGAAGTACATCGCCGGCGCGGGAGGAAAGCCTGTTTATTCCAATGAGTTTGAATATCAACCTGCGGCCCTGAAGAAGATCGACTCGCCATTTATGAATACGGGGCAGTCGCTGATGAATTGGATGGTCTTTGAGAACTCTCCGACCTGGTACTGGCTTCATGCGTTGAAGCCGGTGACGAATCTGGAGGCGAGCGGATACGCCCTCGGCTTCTGGCGTCCGGTCGGTGTGCTGAAAAATAATCTGCGGCCAACTCTGAAGGCGGGACACTGGGAGTTCAACCCGCAAAACTGGAATGCGCTGGCAGGATTCCTAAAATATCTGCCGTGGGACTCGACACGCCTCACGGTAGATGAGAGTACCGTGCAGCACGACCAGCGTGTGCTGGTATGGAAGAGCAAACAGGGAAAGCTCGGCATCGCTCTTTCGAACCGAGGGCCGAAGGCGTACACCTTTAATATCAAGGGAGCCGAACACCTGACTCTGGTTGGGCATCGCTACACGGTGAAGAAACTTAATGTTTCTCTGGGAAGAAAGAGCGGAGAAGAGGTCGCTATCACAGTGGAACCGCAGTCGTTTGAGTTCTGGATCGAGCGTTAATGCTGAGCCTGAGAGACTAACAGGGAGTTCTCCTCTTGAGGACAGGGTTATGGCTGGATCGGAAGGAGAGGGAGTTTCAACAACTGGCGACCGGCAGACCGGGCATAGTAGTGAGAAGATATTGCGAGAGGTTGACGAAAAGATATGTCGGCACCAAAGCTGGCGGACATCGCTAAACGCGCGGGAGTTTCGATTGCTGCCGTTTCGATTGCGTTGAACAATCGCGATACGAAACGAGTGGGTGCGGCGAAAAGAGAAGAAATCCATAGAATCGCCGAAGAGCTGAGCTACACTCCGAATGAATTGGCGAAGGCGCTCGCTGAGCAGAAGACCCGTCTACTCGGTTTGATGGTGCCGTTGCGTGACCCAATTTTTTTTAATCACTTTATTGCTCAAGCCCTGAGCGGAATCCAGGCGACGCTCATGCGCCGCGGATACAACCTTCTGGTGTATTCGCCTTCTGGAAGGCCGGGGCGTTCGACGCGCGACCAGATTTTGGAGAGCAAGTTTACCGATGGCTTGATCTTTATCAACACGAGATCCTGTTCGACGCGCGACGTGGCGGAGACTGTTCAGGAGTTGAACGCGGCCCAGATCAAGTTCACGATGATCAATTCATATTATGGTCGGGCGCCCGTGAATTATGTGGGGGTTGATGATCCGGCGATTGGCGAGGCAGCCGTCCACTATCTGGTAGAACGGGATCATCGCTGCATCGCATTTCTAAGTGGATCAGAGAAGCTCCCAACGCACATCCACCTCCTTCAGGGCATGCGCCGCGCCCTGGTGACGTATGGAGAGGAATTGCCACCAGATCGTATCGGATGTACGGGGTATGACGAGATGGCAGCATTTGCAATTCTGGACCGTTGGTTTCAGAGCAAGCGGATGCGACCGACTGCGATCTTTTGCGCGGACGACCAGTTGTTGATGCATCTCTATGACTATATCGAGGCGAGACGGATGAAGATCCCGGAAGATGTCTCTGTTCTGGGCCGCGGCAACGCCGGACTGATATCCCTTCTGCGTCCGCGACCGACGGCTTTCTATATTCCTACCTTCGAGATGGGTGAACTGGCGGCAGAGATGCTAATCGACTCGATCGAACAACCGACGACGAACCGGCAGCGTGTGATGCTGCCATTCAAATTACATATCGGTCAGACAGCTTAGTATTTTCTGAAATGCTCGATTGACAATGGAAGGTAAGGGCTGGTAACGTTCTGCAAGTTAACCGGTTAACTCTTGTCTGTGATTATCCCCAATTCGATCCCGGTATCTCCAGCTACGCCTGACCCTGCAATTGCAGAGGCTGAGAGCGAGCACACGCGGCGGCCTATCCGCTGGGTCTTTGCAGGTCTGTTATTACTTGCGTCCGTCATCAACTACGTCGACCGGCAGACGCTTTCAGTTCTGGCGGTGACGATTCAGCGGGAGATGGGCCTGAGCGATGTGCGCTATGGCACCGTCATCCAGTGCTTTCTGTTGACCTACATGGTGATGTATGTCGTCTCCGGAAGACTGGTGGACCGTTTTGGTGCGAGGCGAACGCAGAGTGCTTTTTTGCTCGGCTGGTCGATCACGAACGGGTTGACGGGGATGGCTACTGGATTTTTTTCTCTGGCTGCCTGCAGAGCGGCACTCGGAGCGGCCGAGCCTGGAAATTACACCGCGTCTCTGAGGGCGGTCGGCGACTGGTTCTCGGTAAAGGAGCGCTCTATCGCAGTGGGTCTCTACAGCATGGGGGGGACGCTGGGTGCGGCCATCGCTGTTCCGCTTACTGCATCTTTAACAATCCGTTATGGATGGCGAAGTGCGTTCTTCGCGACGGGAGCGATTGGTGCAGCGATTGCCGTGCTATGGATCTTGATCTATCGCGATCCCGAAGATGCCGTTGTGGTTGAGCGCGAACCCGCTACTCCATGGCGCGTGGTGCTGCGCCAACGCTACATCCTGGAGATGCTGGTTACCCGGATGATGACGGACTCGGTTTGGTACTTCTTTTTGTTCTGGGCCTCCAAATATATGCAAGAGAGCTATGGGTTGAGCCTGAAAGCAATTGGAATGACCCTGTGGGTGCTGTATGTTGGGGCCGATATCGGTTCTTTTGCGGGTGGATGGCTTTCCAGTGCAATGGTGCCTCGACGGGGCGCGGTGGGCGCGCGCTTTGCAGTCATGATGCCCGCGGCAGCTTGTATGTTTACCCTTTCCATTGTCCCGTCTCTTCGAGGCCCCCATTGGCCGATTGCGCTGCTGACATTGCTGGCGCTTTGCCATATGGCGTGGATGACGAACGTGACGACATTGACGCTGGACCTGTTCCCGAAGTCGATGGCGCCTACGGTGCAAGGCATGATCGGCGCTGCGAGTGCCATGGGCGGATTGATCTCCGCAGGACTGATTGCCCGGACGATCGGGGCCTATGGATATCGTCCTGCGTTCCTAGTGATGGCACTGATGCATCCGCTTGCCGCAATCATTTTGTACTTCAGGCTGCGGCCCGCAGTGCGTCGCACAAATTCAGTTTTAGGAGAAAGTTGAGCGCAATGCAGAAGATCTTCGAACAGTATGACGTAGTGGTATGTGGCGGTGGTTTAGCGGGAGTTTGTGCGGCCGTTGCGGCGGCTCGCGGCGGCGCCAGGACGGCACTGGTGCAGGACCGGCCGGTGCTGGGAGGCAACAGCTCGTCCGAGGTGCGGGTAACGCCGCACGGTGCCGCGGCCTTCCATGCGTATGCAAGAGAGACGGGAATCCTGTCGGAACTATTGATCGAGGAACGTGCGATCAACCACGAGGAAATCTTCGAAAACGGATGGACCAACTCCGTCTGGGACATGGTGATTTACGACCTGGTGCAGCGGACTGAAAATTTAGCGCTCTATCTGAACACCTCTATCCAGGGAGTCGCACTGGAAGGAGTCAATCTAACGTTGGTGGAGTGCCGGGTCGGAAACGCTGAGGTCGATCTGTCGTTGGCAGCGAAGGTATTTATCGACTGCACGGGCGATGGTCTTGTGGCAGCAGAGGCGGGGTGCGAGTGGCGAATGGGAAGTGAGGGAAGAGCGGAATTCAACGAGCCCCATGCCCCGGCCGAGGCTAACCGGGATGTGATGGGAAACTCAATCCACTTCAAGACAAAAGATATGGGGAGACCGGCTCCTTTCAAACTGCCGAGTTGGGCTATCGAACACACCGACGGGCGATATTTTTACGATCAGGGGCGGCTGCCCAAAGAAATTCGCGGGGGTTACTGGTGGATCGAGATCGGGGTGCCGTATGACACGATTCATCAGGCGGAGACGATTCGTCATGAGCTGACGCGACACGCGCTCGGGGTGTGGGACTGGATCAAGAATAAGGATCCGAAGACGATGAAGCTCGCGGAGAATTACGCACTGGACTGGATTGGGCAGGTTCCTGGAAAACGCGAGAGTCGACGCGTGATGGGACGCTACCTGATGACCGAGTGGGACGCCATTCGCTGTACGGTGCATCCAGATGAGGTGGCCTTTGGCGGCTGGTTTATCGATATTCACACTCCAGGCGGTCTGCTGGCGGAGACGAGTGAGCCCGCTAGCGCAGAAGGGTACTCGGAGACGAGTGAGTATGCCTCTCGATCGTATGCGGGGCCGTATGGTATCCCACTGCGGATGCTGGTTACAAAAGATATCAGCAATCTTATGATGGCAGGACGTAATGTAAGCGCCACCCATTGCGCATTGGCTACCGTTCGGGTGATGGCGACGACGGCATTGATGGGCCAGGCCGCGGGAGTCGCGGCTGCGGTTGCTGTCGAGAAGAATCTCAGCCTCGAAGAGATATGCCTCAATCACTACGAGACCGTGCAGCAGCGGCTGCTTCGCGGCGGATGTTTTCTGCCCAACGTTGTCAACCAGGACTCGCTCGACAAAGCGCGAAGTGCAACCGTATCGGCGACCAGCGAGGCTACCTTCCGTGGTCTTGGGCCGGAGAGCGTCGGCGAGCATGACGGCCTGAGCCTCTGGCGTGATCAGGCGGTACCTCTGCGCGAAGAACTGCTGCAGCGGCGAGGGCAATGGGTGGGGTTGGGAGGCGAGCCGCTGAAGTCGGTAAGCTTCTGTCTCTCCAATCGCTCTGAACAGTCACAACGCGTTGGGGTGCAGGCGATGCGGGTTCGTCACATCTGGGACTACGCAGTGAGTGACGCAATGGTGATCGCTAGCGACACCTTACTCGTCGAGCCAGGGGACCAGCAATGGATAACCTGGACGCTCCCGTACGGAATCGAGCTTCCGAGCGAGGGATATATCCGCTTTGATCTCCTTGAAAATGCGAATGTTTTCTGGCATGTGGCAGGTGCGATCGAGCCAGGGCATGTCTCGGCCTTCGAGATGGCGCCCGGTAAAATGCGACGCTACTCGAGCGGCGTCACGCTTGCACTGCGTGTAGATCCACCTCAACAGTGCTTCTCGGCTGCGAATGTCATCAGTGGTCAAACACGTCCTCATCGCGGAACCAATCTGTGGCGATCCGACCCTGCGGAATCACTTCCGCAATCGTTGACGATAACTTGGGATAATCCACAAGCGATCTCCGAGGTCGAACTAACCTTTCCCGGACACCTGCTTCGGGAGTATCACGCATACGCTCCGTTCTACCGTGATCCGCAGTGCGTGAGGGACTACGACCTGCAGGTAGAGCGTGGGAGCAGTTGGCAAAGCGTGATCGAGGTGAGAGGAAATTATCAGAGGCGGCGAAGACATGTTCTGGATTCACCGGTGATGGCGAAAAAGATGCGAGTGGTGATCCTCGCAACTAACGGCGACCCCTCAGCCGCAATCTATGAAATTCGGATCTACTAAAAACTCTTGACAACTGCTGGTGGCGGTCACTAATCTCGCTGCACACGTTAACCGATTAACATAAGCGTTGAACCAATGACAGGTCTAAAGCGATTTTCCGCAAGCAGCGCCAATACGATGAAGTCGCTGACGCTGCTTGCTTGTCTTTGCGCTGGGACAGCTTTCGCGGCCAGTAACGCTGGGGTCTATAAGATTCGCGGAGATCAGCCGCAACAAATCATTAGAGGGCTCGGATTCGAAATACAGAGCGATAGCATCGGCTCGGGCAACGCCGGAATGCCCGCTGAGGTCATCGCCGTGCCACATGACCTCAGCCCGAATGAGAAGGTCCGCTTCTATAAGGAGATGCTGCACGGGTTTCGCTATGCCAGACTTGCGATGGGGCTGTATCTGCGAGGATACGATGCACAAAAGAAGCACATCATAGAGCGTTATCCGGGCCAGATGGATGACCTGCGCGCGATGCAGCAAGTCTCGGGAATTGAAGGCTTCGATGTGGAGTATTGGTCTCCCGCCCCGTTCTGGAAACAGGGAACAACTTATTACGGTGGAGGCATTCGTTCAACAGAGCCTGCATTCCTTGAGGCTTTTAGCGACGCGATGGTGGAGGACCTTAAGTATTTACAAGGGCATGGACTACGGATCGCGCAATGGGGGCTGCAGAATGAGCCCGTCGTTGGCCTGACGAAACGCAAAGATCAGATAAGCGACCCGATGGATAGGAAGCAATCTTATGCGAGCTGCTATTACACTCCGAGCGATTACGCCGCGGTGTTGAAGGTTACAGTTCCCAAGGTGCGGACTTTGCTGCCGGAGGTTTTCATTCACGCTCCGAGCTGGGATGGGCCAGCGGGCCCCTTCGCGGCGGAGATTCGCAAAGACCCGGAATTGCTGAAGAATATCGACGGCTGGACATGGCATCAGATTGGTCATAATTCGAACGACCAGATTGATCTGCGCAAAAAGTACATGCAGGGCGCGGACGGCAAGCCTGTCTTTCAGAATGAGTTCGAGTATCAACCCTGGGACGAAAAGAAGATTGCTTCGCCGTTTATGAATACCGGGCAGGCCTTGATGAACTGGATGGTGTTCGAGAACTCGCCAACCTGGTTCTGGCTTCATGCTCTTAAGCCAGTTACAAATTTAGAGGCAGCCGGCTACTCGCTTGGATACTGGCGTCCGGCAGGAGCGTTGCAGCAAAATCTTCGGCCGAAGTTGCAGCCGGGACGCTGGGAGTTCAACCCTCAGAACTGGAATGCGATTGCAGGTTTTCTGAAGTATTTGCCGTGGGATTCGACGCGAATCACCGTGGAAGAGAGCACAGTCGAGTACGACCAGCGCATCCTTGCGTGGCGCAGTAAGAAAGGCAGACTAGGAATCGCTCTTTCAAATCGCGGAGCGCAACCCTACACCTTTCATATTGAAGGGATAGAGTCAAAGTCCCTTGTCGGCCACCGATATACGATTGCTGCCCTCGATGTTTCTTTGGGGCAGAAGTCCGGACAGCAGATTGACATTACCGTACCACCACAGTCGTTCGAGTTTTGGACGGCTCGTTAGGCTTTTTAACATCCAGGTAGTTTACGAAGCAATCAGGAGTAGCAGATATGTTCAACATCGTGAGGCAGCGCAAATTGTTCGTCTTTCATCGTAGAGCAGCCGTAGTGCTTGCTCTTGTCACTCTCTTGGGCTTTAGCGTTCCGTCTACCCATGCACAGCAGGGAACAGGAAACATCATTGGCGTGGTGAAAGACTCCAGCGGCGCAGCTGTAGCGGGAGCGTCGGTTGAGATTGAAAACCGCGATCGTCGAGAAATCGTCGATTTGACGACGAACGGAGCTGGGTTCTTTAGCTCGCCGCCGCTGGTCCTTGGGAGCAACTACAAGGTCACGGCATCCTCGAAAGGGTTTGAAACATTCATCCTTACCGGCGTCGCGGTTACGGTCGGTGCGCGCGTGGAGGCGGATGCGACCCTTCAGCCAGGCGGGGTGAATTCGACTGTGACGGTTGAGGCTTCGCAAGCGTCGGTGCTCGATACAACAAGTGGGACGTTGGGCGCAGTGATCGGAGAGAAGTCAGTTCAAGAGCTGCCCCTCAATGGTCGCAACGTGATCGCACTGACTACCCTTACGCCTGGGGTGCGGGTTAATACAACGGTCAGTCAGTCTGGCTTTGCCAATCGCGGCACGAACCTATCGGCTATTTCGATCAATGGATCGCCTACCGGGTCAAATTCTTACATCCTCGATGGTCAAAGCAATCTATCGACGACTACAGGCGAGATTGCCGTGAATCCGAACGTCGACTCAATTCAGGAGTTCAAAGTGCAGAGCGGTGTCTTCTCCGCCCAGTATGGATTCACCCTCGGTGGCGTAGTGAATCTGGTTTCCCGCACTGGAACGAACCAGTTCCACGGATCGGTCTATGAGTTTCTGCGAAACGATATCTTCAATGCTCGCAATTACTTTGCGACCGTAGGTACAGTATCGAAGCCTGTCCTTCGCTACAACCAATTCGGTGGGACCATTGGTGGGCCAATCATCCATGATCGTGCATTCTTCTTCGGCAACTTCGAGACGTACCGGTTCATTCAGGCGTCTCCACAGTTTCTGAGCGTTCCGACAGCAGCGTTCCGAGCTGGCGATTTTTCATTGCTCCAGGATAATAACGGAAATTCCATTCCTCTCTATAACCCATACACGACCGCCGTAAGTACTGTTGGGGGAGCCACAACCTATTCGCGTCAGCGTTACGCCAACAATCAAGTTACAAATCTCGATCCGGTAGCGGTTGCTTACCAAAATGCCTTTTACCCATTGCCGAACGTTACACCGGCGACCGTGGCCCAGCAGCGAACGAACACCAATAACTTTCAGTTCAACAACAAGGGCATCAGCAACATGTACAACGGGCTGGGCCGCGTGGATTATCACCTTACGTCGAAGGACATGGTTTTTGCCCGGTTCGCGTATTACAGCAACTATACGAACGGCGGGACGGGAGGAGGAACCTACTATCCAAATCCTGTGATCGCCAATCGGTACGATACGTATCGCGTGAAGGAGTTGTTGGTTGGCGACACGCATGTCTACTCTTCGTCATTGATCAACGACCTGCGACTGTCGATTGAGCGACAGGAGTTTCCATTTCAGGCGGCAAGCGCAGGCCAGAATTATCCGCAGAAGCTAGGATTGCCGTCGAACGTACCCAACTTTGCCATACCGACGGTCAGCAACGGCTTGCCTGCTTCCAACCAGACAATCGGCTTCCGTGCATATACACTGCCGCAGGTGACAGATACAGTGACGAAGATTGTTGGTCGGCACGCGTTGACCTTCGGTTTCGATTGGCGTTACAACGCGGGTGCCAACCTACAACGGAATGCGCCATCAGGCACATTCAGTTTTGCCGCCGGACTGACCGCCGATCCCTCGGGCGCGGCACCAGCTTCGGGAACGGTGAACAGCGGTAACACCTATGCAACTTTTCTCGCGGGAGCTGTTAGTGCCGCCAGCATCCAGACGAATACGGGTGAGCTCGATCGCTCATTCAGCACATCGTTCTTCATTCAGGATGACTGGCAGGTATCGGACCGCCTGACCCTAAACTTGGGCCTGCGGTACGACTATCAGCAGCAGCCGTTCGAACAGAACAATGGATACAGCAACTTCAATCCCAATATCTCTTCTGGCGGTTTTGTGGGAGTGGTCCAGTATGCGAACACGAGCGGCGTCGGACGCAATTTTGTCCCGGAAAGCTACACGGACTTTGGACCACGTGTAGGCTTCGCATACAAGTTGACAGACGATGGCAAGACAATTGTGCGAGGAGGCTTCGGGATCTATTATCCGCTTTTCTTCAACTCAATTTATACCGGCCAAGTAAACGGATTTGCATCTACTGGCACCAACTACAATCCCAACGTTACTAACACACCGGCGTTCCAGTTCAAGGATGGCTTTCCTACCGAGCCGCTGCAGCCAATCGGGGCCGCCTTTGGTCCCCTCGGTTTTCTTGGGCAGAGTGTGGGCTTTCAGGATCCGAAGCAGTGGAAGTCGCCGATGTCTCAACAATACACTCTGAGCGTGGAGCGCCAGATTCCTTACGACGTCGTGTTGCAGGCGACGTATGTGGGTAACCACGGAGTCCATCTGCCTGCGGGCGGCTACAATATCGATTCTTTGAATCCAAGCTACTTTGGACTGGGAAGAACAGCGCTACAGTCGCAGGTTCCCAATCCCTACGCGGGCAAGATTAGCGGCTCTCTTGGTGCCGCGACGATCACGAGGGCGCAGTCTCTTCTCCCTTTCCCGGACTACACGGCTGTCAACACCTACAACCCGCACAACGGCAATCTGATTGCTCATTATCTTGAGTTGTCGGCGCAGCGGCAGGCAAGGACAGGACTGACCGTTCTCTTTGGCTACACTATGGGTAAATTGTTGGATGACAGCGCCGGTTCTCCGCTCGCTTACCTCAACGGCTTGGCTGCGAACAATGGCTATCAGAACGTTTACAACCGGAGCGCAGAGTACTCGCTTGACCCCTCCGATGTCTCACAGCGCGCTACGGTGAGCGCTCTCTATAACCTGCCATTCGGACGTGGTCAGCGTTTCTCTGCGCATAATGGATTTGTCGATCGCGTGATTGGAGGGTTTCAGTTCAACCTGATCGGTGTGTTCCAGACCGGGACACCCTTGACCATTACTGGAGCAAATGCCTTTTCGGCGACTCGTCCCAACTACACCCCGGGACAGAAGGTGGCGATTTCCAACCAGTCGGTGACAAAGTGGTTCAACACCTATGCGTTCCAGAACCCCACGGACTATACCTTTGGCAATGTGCCTCGCACGCTGCCTCATGTTCGAGGTCCGGGCACGGAGAACTTCGACTTTTCCATCTTCAAGACGACGGAGATTACGGAGCGCCTAAAGTTGCAGCTACGTGTCGAGGCTTTTAATGTACTCAACCATGTCAACTTTGGACTTCCAAATACCTCGTTTTCAGCGAGCGCCAACACGTTGTCGAATGGCAACGGTGTGTCGGCAGGTTGTAATGTAACGGCTAGCGATGCAAGTGGAACGCCGACTGCGGGAACCGGGAACTGCAATACGAACAGCTCTTTCGGTGTCATTACGAGCGCGGCCGACGGACGTTCGCTCCAACTTGCGGCGAAGCTGATGTTCTAGTGTGCAATCCTCTGTAGCCCTGGGGCAGTGAGGACGCAAACCTTGCTGCCCCTTCTTTGTACTTGAGTTGGTATGAAGTTCAGTTGAGGAGATGAGATGAAATTGCGATGTCTTGCACTTCTGACGATGAGCATGGCCTTAATGGGCACGGCATCGGCGGCGCATAAGGTTGACCTGGGCGGTAGCGGATGGACGTTTCAGACGACGCTGGATGAGAAAGCTGTGCCGGTCAGTGTTCCACACACGTGGATGACGATGCGCGGATATGAGAAGTTCATCGGGAATGCAACCTATCAGCGCGACTTCATTGCTCCCGATCTGAAGCCGGGACAGGTGGTGCGATTGCATTTTGATGCCGTCTACGATGTAGCTCATGTCTGGTTCAACGGCCGCATGGTGGGCGTGCACGAGGGGGGATATACGCCTTTTGAATTCGATGTGACGAAGCTGATGAAACCGGGCCCGAACCATATTCTGTTAGAGGTGGACAATACACCTACGCTCTCGACTATCCCGGCGATCGCGTCTTCGCATGGCTCGAAAGACTATCCGCTATATGGCACAGCGGTAGGCGAAGGCATCGTGGGATGGATTCCGTATGGAGGAATCGTTCGGCCGGTATATCTGTTGATCACCGACGCGATGTATTTGCAGAGGATGAAGGTTGACGCAAAGCCCGATCTTGCAAGTCACACTGCATCGATTCAGGTACGGGCATGGCTTCACAATGGTGGTGCTGCTGGCAGTTCAGCTTCCGTGAGGGGAGACGTAGCTGGACTTCGGATGAAGTTCAAGTCCGTTCGCATTGCAGCAAATGGCGATGCTGAAGTAATGTGGCGCGGTACCCTGCGGGATGCGCATTTGTGGAGTGTGCGGGATCCATTTTTATACGATGCGCGAGTTGCCGTTGATGGGGATGAATTGACGGCGAAAATTGGCGTGCGCGAGATTCGCGTTCAAGGGACACAGCTTCTCCTGAACGGTAAGCCTGTGCATCTGTTCGGCGCTAATCGCGTTAATGACCATCCAAAGGAAGGTATAGCTGAGTCGGACGCAATTATTGAACGTGACATGTCAGATATGCTGGCAGATAACATGCGCATGATGCGGATTGCACACTACCCGCAGCCGCCTGCGCTATTGGATTTTGCAGACAAGCATGGGATGTTGATTATTGCCGAGGCAGGCAATTGGAACATGAGCGCGTGGCAGATGGCAGATCCTGGAATTCGTACGCTGTGGAAGCGACAGATGAAGGAGATGATGGAGCAGGACTGGAACCATCCTTCCGTCATTGCATGGAGCGTGGGCAATGAATACGAATCCTATACAAAGGATGGCATCGACTGGACACGAGACATGCGGGCCTACACTCTGGGATTGGACCCTACCAAGCTGATTACGTTTGCATCGCGGTTCACCCAGGAGCCTGTTGTAAAGACCGGCAAGGATGAGGCGAGCCAGTACTCGGACTTTGTCTCCGTCAATATTTATGGCAACTATGCCAAACGGTTTGATCGGGTGCACGAGCTATATCCGGACAAGCCCGTATTCGTGACCGAGTTTGGCAAGATGGGTGAGCCGGGAAAGCACGATCCTGAGCGGATCAAAGACATCACCGATGCGGTAACTGCGATGAAGGCGAGGCCGTGGATGATTGGAGGATCATTGTGGACGTGGAACGACTACCGTTCACTGCATCGCGGAACTCCGGCGAGCGGAATCCGCTATTGGGGGGTCGTGAATGTGAACCGGGAGCACCGCGACAGTTGGGATGCGGTGCAAAAGTTATTTGCCACCGAGCTACCGTAAAGTCTAAGCCGTAGCCAGCGCTGCGCGGACATGCCTGTTGGTAAAGGTACGCCACAGCAGCACAATGGCGATAGGGTGAAGGACGGCCATCAGGAAAAAGACGGGCCGATATCCTCCGTGGGTGACGAACCACGCGATCACTTCGCTGGAGACCATGCCGCCAAAGCCGCTGCCCGCGGCGACGAGACCCGCGGCTTTGCCAACCAGTGAGGGCGGATAGAGTTCGACGATCGTGGCGGTCAGTGTTACCAGCCAGGTCATGTGTCCGAAGGCGATGACGGATGCGATTCCGATGGCTAAAGTGCTCGATGAGACGAGAGCGCACAGTGGGCTCAGAGGCATGAAGCAGGCCGCAGCGAGCATCGTATAGCGATAGGAGACGCCTACGCTGACGCCGCGTTGAATCAGCGCTCCTGAGAAAAGGCCGCCCGCGACAGTGCCAATCCCCGCGGCAAGGTAGACGGCCCAGCCGAGGTGTGCCACTTGTGCCAGGCTGAGTCCGCGCTCGCCCAGCAGATATTTAGGAAACCAGAAAAGGTAGAAGTACCACACGGGGTCTGTGAGCCCGCGCGCCACCATCAGTTTCCAGGTGGAAGAGTGTGCGAAGACATCTCGGAGCCCGAACTCATTCTCCTTTTCGGAAACTCCGTGCTCCGCGAGGGCAGCCTCCTCATTGACCGGTTGTGGGGTGTCCTTGCGGAAGCACCAGAACCAGAAGGGAAGCCATAGCAGCCCTGCGGCACCGTCGATAAGAAAGATGGAACGCCATGGAAGATGACTTGTAATGGCGGCGATGGCGGGAAGGGCGATGACCGCCCCTGCCGTCGCTCCCATCGTGTAGATCCCGATGGCGAGGCCACGTCGAGGTCTTTCGAAGTACTCGCCCACAGCCTTTGGAGCAGCGACCCAGAGACCCGGTTCCCCGAGGCCGAGACAAAAGCGTGCGATGCCAAGGTGAAGGGTTGTCGTGGCAAAGGCTGTGGCCGCCTCCGCCAGCGACCACCATCCAACAAACAACGCCATGGATCGTCTGGTGCCGAGCGCATCCGAGATGAAGCCGGCGATTGCGTAGGCGATGGCTGAAGCAAAGAGAAAGAGCGAGACGATATGCCCGTAGCCCTCGTCGCTCATATGTAGCTCTGCCTGGAAGCGGGGTGCAACGACGGAGAGACTCTGACGGTCGAAGTAGTTAATTACCGCGACGACAAAGAGGAGCGCTATGAGCTGTCGCTGGCGGCTTCGTGACGCGGGAACGGGTTCCAGTTCTTCTTCCATCGCTGGGCCTTCTTAATAGCAGCCAATTTGGAAAATTGCGGGGAGAGCCGGGCCGTGGCGGAGGATAGCGACGGAGATCGCCGAAGTTTCGACAGGTGCAAGCAACTTGAGAACACAGCGTGTCTGGTGGTTGTCGTCGACGCGGGCGAGGAGATCGCCTTTAGCGCAGCATATTTCAAAGGCGGTGACGCAGCCTGGCATAACGCGCTCCGGATGGCCCATAAGGACGGACTCCATGGGATGATCGTAATCCGTGTCGAAGGTGATCTCGATTGTTTCGATCATCTGCGGCTGGCGCCATGTGAGCGTGATCGAGGGTGCTTTGTCTTCGCGGGCAGGAAGCCATGCGTTGGCAGCCTCCCATGGACGGCTACAGCCATTGACTATATTCGTTGGTCTATAGGGTTCCAGCGGAGGAGTGATGGTGGCGGCAAGGTTGCGCGCCAACGGCCTGCGATCGGGAAGCCAGAAGGCGAAGGTGTCGATTCCGGAGTTTTCGGGCGGCGTCTGAACAACGCTTTTGGCGACGGCTGCGTTCATCTTCTGCGAGAGCGTAAGAATACCGGTCACATAGTCAGGGCATAGTGCCAATGCAACAAGAGGATTTACCTGCAAGGTTACGAAGGCATACGTGCTGCGAGGAAGGAATGATGTGAACTTGATCTCCACATCGCTGGAACCCATGGGCACGGAGAGATCGATGGAGTCGAGCAGGACATCTGGCGTAGTATTCCCTTCGCGGCTGGCAATCCAAAGCTCTGCGCGCAGCGAGGTCGGTTCGCTTGCGGTGGCCGCGACCGTAATTGTGGGTGCTGGCCCTTCGTGCAAAGGCAGCAAGAGCGCCATCGGGCTATCCAGAACCTTTGTCTCGCCACTGGCGGGAAGCTCATGCAGAGTAAGACTGCTCGAAGCGGTGATCGTCGCCGAGAGCGCCTTGTTTGCCGGGTCGTGTGCCGCGATACCGGGGATGTGTTGTCCATTTCGCAGGAGAAGCTGCTGCAAGGCGTGCATGTGCGTAGGATCGAGAAGGTCGCGGGGAGATAATTTACCGCTAAGACAAAGCGATGCTGCCATGCCCACTGCCTGCCCATTGTGGGCGCAGGTTGCCATGACGCGTGTTGACCCAAAGGCGATGTGCGAAGCAGAAAGAATACGCCCCGTTAGAAAGAGGTTTGGTACATTGCGCGAGTACATCGTGCTATATGGGATCTGGAAGACTCCCTTGCTATGCCACTGCGTGCATCCCGGCATGGCGGAGAACACCCCATCCGCGGGATGGAGGTCGATGGCCCATCCGCCGAAGCTGACGGCATCGGGAAACGTATGCTGCTCAATGAGATCTTGCTGGGTGAGCATGTAGTCCCCTTCGAATCGACGGCTCTCCCTCTTGCCAGGAATCGTACCCATCCATTCGAGAGTGAGGTTTTCTGCCCCAGGAAAATCGCCGGAGTTTTTGATGTAATTCCAGACTCCATAAGCAACGCGCCAGAGCTCCCACTTGATCTCTTCGGTCTGGTAGACGGTATCGAGCGCGCCGCCATACTCAAGCCACCACAGACGGCAACCCGAGTCGGTCACGCGAATTTCGCGAAAGCGAGGAACCTTGGTGATATCGTCCAGCGCGAAGGCGGGTGGGACGTAGACGACGGGCCGCCCTGTATCGCGTGAGTAGAAATAGAGAGAGTGACCCAGCAGGTCGTTGGTGGCCTGCTCCGGCGCCAGTGCTTCGTTGAATTCGGACCGCGCCTCCGCGCCGATCCGGAAGACCGCTCCAGAGAGAAAACCGAGGATTCCATCCCCAGAGGCGTCGCAAAAAAGCGGAGCCGTGATCCGATAGCGGGTTTGATTTTGGCTGCAGTAGGCGTTGGCCGCAGCAATCCTTCCGTTCTCGCCCGGCTCTATGCCGTCGACAGCAGTATTAAGCAGAAGTCGAATATTGGGTTCGCGGGTTGCATATTCCAGCAGGACAGAGTCGAAGATGACCGCGTTGCCTGCAGGGTTGCGATACATGTTCTCGACGAGCAACTCATCGATGACTCCCCCCTCGCGCGCCCAACGGTTGTTGTTGCCCATGTGGGAGGTGGCGCCCAGCACCCAAAGCCGAATTTCGCTGGAAGCATTGCCGCCGAGCACGGGCCGGTCTTGTACCAGCAACACGCGAACACCTTGTCGTGCTGCAGTGATCGCGCAGCAGACCCCCGAGAGACCGCCGCCAACGACAACGAGATCGCCCGAGAGATTCGTGATGGGAAGAGTGCGCGTCGTTACGGATGAGGATGCAGCATGTAATGCCATGGAGGAGTTTTCCCGGGACGCTTATGATACAAGGCTGGCCAAAACGATGAAAGAAAGTTTTCGTCTTGCTAACGATTGTGTGGAAATGGTACATGTTAACCGCTAAACCTGTCTAGATTGATATTCTTTTTTTTGGCAAGTTGCAAGGCACGTAAGTAGATATCGGGAGATTTGATGACAATCGGGAAGCTGGTTTTTTTTGTCTTTTTCGCAGTGGGCGTGGCGGGTGTAGCGCAGAGCAGGATTGTTCTCAAAAACGGCCCGCTGACGTTCATGGCTGAGGCGCAGGGATTTCGCTACGGATTCGCCATGGGGACAAGGAGTGTTGTGTCGGCGGACAACGCAGCCGGTCTTCTGCTGGCAGGGAGTCCTGTTAACGTCAAGCCGGTGGGAAGGTGTGCTGCTTCGCGCTGCGTGCTGATGGGGGCGAATGCTGCAGGAACAAAGGTCCGCATTACTGTGATCCTCCAACCACATCATGCCGAGCTCATCGCGGAGCCTGCACATATGGGCGACAAGGTAATCTTTGTGACGGACGGAGCGTCACCGGCGTTCGGTCTCGCAGACCACGCTGTGGAGCAGAACCAGTTCTCGACATTGTCGAACAAGCAGTTCAATACCGACGTGACTGGCTTCGCCGACGATGCATTTCTCTCAGGCCAGGGGCTGACACGACTGGTGAGCAATTTTGTCATCTACCCGAAGCAAGGCTTTGCAGAGCTGTTGATCGACCCTTTTACGAAGATCGTCCACACGAGCGGTACGCAGATTGTGCAGGGCGTGCAACATGCGGGCGCTCAGGTGCCGCTACATTATTTTTTCGGCACGCCGCACGAGATCTACCTGGAGTACCTGAGGGCGCGCAACGCAGCAGACTTCAAGGTGATGATACCGAAGTATGATGCCTTTGGAGTGGGCTGGGAGGCCTTCGGAGCATTGGGGTGGGACACAAATGCCAAGACAGTTCGAGACAGTGTGGATCGCTACCTGGCGGCGGGATATCCGCTTAAATGGATCGTAATCGGATCGGGATTCTGGCCCGCAGCACCTGAGATGCATGAGACGACCAGCTTCGGCCTTTGGGACAAGCAGAAGTATCCCGATCCTGCTGCGTTGCTGGCCCATTTTCACGGCGAAAAACTAAAGACGATGCTCGGCCTGCGTATCACGTTCATCAAGGCAGGCCCCTATTCCAGCGAGGGGCTCAAGAACGGCTATTTCATGATGAAGGATGGGCAGGCCCAGGTCTTCAAGGGGGGCTGGCCGAAGATGCCGTACTACCTACTGGATGCGCACAATCCAGAGGCGCTGGATTGGTACATGAGGCTGGTCAAGAAGTGGAACGACTATGGGGTCGACGGCTATAAGGAGGACTTCTATGGCTATGGAGGATATGGGCTGCGCGACGACAAGGTAGATCCAACCAACGATCGTCTCATGGCGGAAGGAAAGATCGTGATCGAGCGCAATGGCTATCTCTCTTCGAACGGCGACCTGCACCGCATCAACGACTTCAACTATAACCAGAATCAGGACCGCGGGCCGGTAAACTCACTGGCGCTCGCCTATGCAGGATTTCCGCTGGTATATCCCGATATCGTGGGTGGAACCTTTGGCGAAGACCGCTTCTCTTCAACGCGCACAGCGAAGATGGAAACCTACATGATGCGCAACGCGCAATGGGCAGCCCTTCACAGTTCCATGGGAATGGGAGAACCGCCGTGGGCCTTTTCTCCGAAGGTCGCCAGCGTCATGCTGGCTTCCGCAAAGCTGCATGCGCGTTTTGCGCCCTATATCTTTAGCAATGCCAGAAAATTTGCAAAGGATGGCTATCCTTGGACGATGACGCCGCTTCCGATCGCCTTTCCTCAGAACGAAAATGCCTACGGGCATGAGAACGCAACTGATCGCGGATACGAATGGATGATAGGGGACGCGATGTTAGCGACGCCGCTCTACGGTGAGGATTACGCCACTGCGGAGACGCGCGATGTCTACCTGCCAAGCGGCCAATGGATGGACTTCGATAGCGGAACGATCTATACAGGAAGGCAAACTCTAAAGGGATTCTCCCTGCCCGCGGGCAAGACGCCATTGTTTCTGGGTGGGTCTGGCGTGACCTTGGAAGAGATCGATGGGGTCGTGCGTGCTGTGGTCTATCCGGTAGCGATAGATGCGAGTGCGACCATGACCTTACCCGAGTCGATGCAAGCCTTGACGGTAGACGTACGGGGACTCCCCATAGGAACGAAGTGGCGTGGCATACGCGTAGTGGATGGAGACAATAAGAGCGTTCCGGTTGCAGCGCAAGGCTTTGGGTTCAGTTTTGTACCGAAGTCAGGCGAGACATACAAGGTGCAGGCGCTCCGCTGACCGTAGTTTTGAAAGATAAATGGCGTAGTGTTTCAGAATTATCTGACGCAATCGCTAAGCGCAAGTGCCGTCCGGCTCTACTTCGCATTGCTCCTCGCAAAGAGCGGTTGCGTTCTCGTCTCCGAACATGACCGCGCTCACCATGTCTTCAAAGCTGCGGCCCTGCTTCTTCAACATCTCGGAAAGGGTGATTCGGTATGGGTTTGGCATTCTGTCTGGCCTCCGTTTTTGAATGGCTGTGCTGTGTTTGCTCAACAAACACGCCTTGGCCCAGGCCCACGCCTGCAGGGGCGGCAAGTGCAAGGGGAGGGGTATCACCCATCCTTGGAACGGAGCGAAGTGGAGTGGAAAGGACGAGCGCAGCGAAGGTCTGCACAAGCGCAGCGCGGAAGACTGCGGGAAACCCCTTGCGCGCGCCAGGGACGGAGTCCCTTCCATGTCTTTTTGCAAGTGTTAAGCGCACGAATTCTCGGACCGCGCCTTTTCCTTCATCAGGGCAGTTGCTCTTTTTTTTAGGTTCTCCTTGGGTCGGGAACCGGGCGGCGTTCAGCGACAGTCGCTCAAACTTCCATACGCGGATTGGCTACCGCACGAACGTGTGTCGTCGCAGGCTTGCCTCGGACTCAGCGCGGGCGTCGGAAGGAACTCCGGCCCAAGGGGCTCTCGAGGATCACCATGACCTGCCGCCCGGTTCCCCAACCAAGGAGGTGAAGCAGCTCAAGCTCAAGCTGTCATAGGCACCCTCATCTCGCGGCCGATGGCCCAGATGAAGCCGGCCAGTTCTCTCGCGATCGCCGCGACGACAACTGTAGACTTCTTGCCTTTAGCGATCAGAGAGCGGTAAGGTGTGCATAGCCTTGTCTGGGCCTTCCATGCGATGTCGCGAATGTTCTTGGGCAGGCGGACGAGGATCTCCGCCTTCTCCTTCGCGATGCGCGCTGGATACTGATAGCTCCATGCGGCCTCGATGAGCATACGTCTGGCCTCTCTGTTGCCCGTCTTGGTGATGCCACCACGACGGATGGTTCCACCGCTGGAGTGCTCGGACGGAACCAGGCCAAGGTAGCCCATCAAAAGGCGCGGCGACTCAAATCGGCTGAGGTCACCGGTAGAGGCAATGAAGGTGGCTGCGGAGATGAGGTCGAGACCGCGCAAACCTCGCAGCGCTTCGACGAGCGGTCCGAGGGACCAGGCCGCAACCATAGTGGAGATCCTCTGAACCAGGGCATCTCGCCTGGCCTGCGCGGTCCAGACAGTCTCCAGATAATCCTGGAAGACTATGCCGTGCGCCTGTTCTTGAAAGGTCTGCCCGGCAAGCCAGCAACGATGACGCTGCGTCCAGTGGTTGCCGGTCGTATAGCTGCGGCCATGCCGTAGCAGGAAGGCGAGCAACTGCTGCCGCGCCCGCATCAAGTGCATGGATGCGTCTACTCTTGCCCGGACCAAATCTCGCAGCGCTTCGTGTGTGGGGTCCGGAACCCATACCGGCGTCAGATTGCCCGAGCGGTGCAAAATCGCAAGCTTCTCCGAATCCCGGCGATCGGTCTTGATGCGTTCGCCAGACTTGCGCGGGATCAAGGACGGCGCGACCACGATGCACTTGTGCCCGAGGCTCGTGAGCTGGCGATGAACGCCGTAACCACAGCCGCTTGCTTCGTAGCAGAAGTCGAGCTCGCCGTGCCGTGCGAGCTGCTTCGCCATCTTGCCTACAGCTTCGGGCGTGTTCGGTATCACCCCGATGAACCGAACTGTTCCGCCTCGACCGTCTTCTGCAACGCTGATGGAGATGGTCGCCTTATGGACGTCCATGCCGACGAACGATCTGATGATCTTTTTCATGCCTTCCTCCTGTGCCCATGAGAACCGATGGAAGCGGCTCTAGAAAAGACATACAGACTCAGGAAGGCCTGGTTACCGCTTCGTGCGCGCTACGCGCACCTATTCATGGGGCGTTGCGGGGTGTCCCCGCTGGATTGGGGAGTCGGAAGATGAGGCCGGTGTTCCTCGCCGGTATCCGCTGGAGCTGGGGCAAGGGCGTAGCCCTTACCCCGCCACGGCATCAATGGAATAAAAAACTGATAGGCAAAGCGAGCTATGCCCCAGGATTATTAAGTTGGCTCTTTTCTGTTGAGCATCGGACCTTCCGTAGAACTATTTCCCCAATAGTTGTCCATCTTCGGATAGCATTCTTCCACGGCAATTCGGCAAAGCCCTTCAACGGCCAGTTTGTCGCAGTCCTCTACCCCTATGCCTGACGAAACCATCCCCGGACTTGACTCCGCACGCGCCTGGATCGTGGTCTTCGCCGGCTTCGTAGGGTCGTTCGTCACCTTCGGCATCTCCTACTGTTTCGGAGTCTTTCTTAAACCAATAGGGCTTGAATTCCACGTCAGCCACGCCGCTATGTCGGCGCTCTTTTCCATGATCACAGCGATCTCGTTCTTCGCTGCCCCGTTCACCGGCAAGATCGCCGACCGCTATGGCCCCCGTCCAGTCGTTGTCATCGGAGCCCTGCTCCTCCGCGGCGGAATGATTTTCACCGCGCATGTGCATAGCTTCGCCCTCCTGTTCCTGACCTACGGAGTCGGCCTCGGCGGAGGTGTAGCCTGCACCTACATCCCATCCGTCTCGGCAGTAGGTCAGTGGTTCAAGAAGCATCGCGACGTCGCTCTTGGCCTCACCATCAGCGGCATCGGCTGCGGAACTCTCGTAGCGGCTCCGCTCTCAGCCATGCTCATCGAACGCCACGGCTGGAGAACAGCCTTCGAGATCTTCGGCTGGGGAGGCGCAGCCCTTCTCCTGCTCTGCGCGGCCTTACTCTTCCGTCCACCCGTCGTCGGCGAAAAGAAGAAGGGTGCTGCTGTCGCCAAAGTTCGAACTCGCGCCTTCGCCATCCAGTACATCTCCCTCTTTTTCTCTGGAATTGCCATCTATGCCTCGTTCGTCTTTCTCCCCGCCTATGCAGGAGACATCGGCGCCAGCCGGGTAGCAGGAGCTGGTCTTATCGGCTACATCGGCGCCTCCAGCGTTGTAGGCCGCCTCGGTCTCGACGCTCTGGCGCCGCGATTCGGTCTGATGAGGATGTACCAGGCCTCCTATCTGATCCTGCTGATCAGCTTTGGCGTATGGCTCGCGGCAGGCTCCTACACCGCGCTTGTGGTCTTTGCCCTCCTCATGGGAGTGGGCTATGGCGGAATCGCAGCAATGTCGCCAGCCGTAGCCGCCTCTACCTTCGGCATCGAAGGACTGGGCGAGCTCCTCGGCATCCTCTTCACCGGATTAGGAGCCGCATGTCTCGTCGGCCCACCGGTCGCTGGCATCCTGGTAGACCACTTCCATGACTACAAGTGGCCAGTCTTCGTCGGTGCCGGAGCCTCTGTCCTCGCGCTGCTCTTCGCCATCTTGCTACAGGCCTACGCCAACAAACCAACGCGTCGTTAAGCGCCTTGTTACTCGCATTTCGGACATCGTCGAAGATGGACCTGGATGGCTTCAAGGCTGTTCCTGTGCAAGCGATCTGCTTCATCTAGGAGGAGCAGAGTCGTTGGATCAGGCATGGCTCTTTTGAGCGTTGCATAACACGGGGATAGCGACGGTCGACGCACGATGAGGGCGGCTTCCTTAGCTTTGTGCCGAGCATAACATGTGCCAATGGCCTCAGCTACTCGAAGTTTTGTCAAATTCAGTTCTAAATCTTGGGCTCGAGTAAGGCCGTGAAGACACGACGTCCAACTTCTGGCTTGAAGAAGCGATTGGGGACTACCCCCCTCGCCACAGGCAGCTTCACAAAATCTCACAAATAAAACGTCAGTTCATTCCTAAATCCTCCAAATTAATTATGATTGCTATCAAATTTTAGAGGAGCCAATGGCAGATGCGCTCTTCGATATCGCCTCAGGCGACGACAATGCGGTGCAAGTTTATCCGGTGGAACCTGGAACCGTCCGCTCATATTGCGGCCGTTCAATGTAACCTTCACCGACTGCGTGTTGGCACCAGGAGGAAGATCGAGCGTGAATGCCTGCGTGTATGAAGCAGGGCTTTCAGGATTGTTGAGCCGAATCAGCACGAACATGGACTCAACTTCGCCGTATTACATCGGGACTCTGTTCGATACCTTCTGGGATGACACAGTTAAGGCCGATGTGACGGCTGCATTCGCCAGCGCCGAGCAATACTTCTCCAATAGCTTTTCAAACTTGACCAATCCACTCACACCTGCAGCCGCGGCGCCTGCGGGCAGTGATGCGCTCCACCAAGACAAGGTGTCCAGTGCGAACAGCAGTAACAGCACCCAGACAAACTTTGGAATGTCACACGTGAAGATGTATGGCGGAAACGGAGGTACATTCCCAGCTTCGCCCGACGGAACTTCCCACAGCGGGCTGGCTAATGCGTATCAGAACAATAAGGGCGCGGTCGACCTCAACGACTTGATGAGCACACTGCAGGGCATATTCACGGACCCGAAGGCTTTTGCTGACGTAGTGATGTACGAAGTTATCAAAGGTATGCAGACGGCCGCGATTGGTGTTCTCGATGTAATCGAAGACCTGATGAACGCTCTTATCGCTGCTATCAGCGACGCGTTCAATACATTCCAGGGCATCCTGACAAAGCAGATCGATATCCCGGTGATCAGCTGGCTATATAAGCAAATTTCAGGTGGCGATCCGCTAACGATACTCGACCTAATGTGCTTGCTGATGGCGATTCCGACGACGCTTCTGTACAAGCTCACGTTCGGTATGCCGAATGCGACGGCACCGTTCTCCGCTCAAGATGTTACCAATGCCGTAGCAATGTTTGGTCCTGGTAATTTCCCGTGGCCTCCCGAGGCTGGGGGGGGCCGCAACGACTACAGCCGTCGGTGAGACTTCAGTTGGCAGCTTCCCGCTCGGAGGTGCTGGAGCGATGCTCATGATTTTGAATATGGGCACTTACGCCATCACTGACATCTTCAACGATCTGGGGGCGTATAACGGATTCCAAAACCCTGCGCCTGCGGACGCTCCGGCCGATGTAGGCGCATCGTTCTTGAGCATCACTAATATCATCAGCAGCTTTATAGGGCAATGGCTCAGTGCGCCGTACGACATCTTTGGCCAGACAACTACAAAGGCGCGGAAGCTGACTGCAGCGTTGTGGGGACTGAATTTTGTCTCCCCACTCTCGAGCCTGATCTTTTTCGTCGGCTCGGGAGAACTGAGTCAATACAACAAGCTCGGTGTCGGGGTCAGTTGCTAGCTTGGTTTGGTTCTATTTGCGGTCGGTGTTGCGACGAGCGTCGAGCAAGCTCAGGACCCGGCAAAGCAGTACAACGCGTTGTACTGGGTGCAGAATGGACTCGCTCCAATTCCAACCATACTGAAGCCGCTAGCCTCCGTGGTAACTGGCGACAACCAGCCAGCGGGCGGGATTGCGATGGGTTTTCTGGGTGTGGCAGATATTCTGTTTGATGGAGCCAACGGCATTCTCGGGTTTTGCGAGGATGCTACATAGTCGAATAGCAAGGCGTGTCCAACGTCCCAGCGATGCTGGACACGCCACACCACCGTCTTTTATGACGTCCTCCATGCCGGAGAAGGACAAGGAAGAGGCCGACCTCCCGAGACGGCCCCACCTTACCGAGCCTTTGGACCGTGGGTGTAACACACGGTGGATGGACGGAGGCGGAGTTGCGAGCCGCTGGTTGCATCAAGATTACAGAACGTGGCAGCGTTTTTTGGGATACTTCGACCATAGCGCGTTCGCAAAGTAAACGACTGTGAAGTTAGCAATTTTTGACAGTGCGGCGCACTTTTTGCGTGCCGTGGGGGACGCTGCTGAGAAGGGAAACCTATATCTGAATCAATACTAAGGAAATCACGTCGGTTATGTTCTTCCGACACATCCCCCGCGGAGAGCCTACACCGATTCAAAACCCCGTATCATCCAACGCAGCAGGGGAGCGCCCCAGGTCCCCATGGCGAGCAATGCTCCAAAGAGGACGACTGCATCGATGCTCTCCCGACCTTCGTGCGACCAGTAGGCCGCAGCGTCGAGGTTGAGCCATAGGGCGAATTCATCCAGCGTCAGGGCGGCGCCAATTCCATAGCTCATCGAAAAGACCCGGCTCATCAGGATCGACTGTGGAGTTTCGCCGGTACCGACCTCGGCCAGGGTGGCGTAGCCGCTGATAAGCAGTAGCAGAATTCCCCAGACGAGGTGATGAATGTGCCGCCCACCCATCTCTACGTATCCGAATGGGCCGATGTGGTGCGTGATCGAAGCGACGAGGAGCCTGACTGCAAGGAAGGTGATGAAGAAACTCATTGACGCCAGAAGTAGGCGCCTGTGGGGCCGGTCCGGAATCTGTTGATGAATGATCAGCCCGACTTTGGTGAGATGCAATACAAGGAGAGCTATCGTCATCACGATAGTAAGGAAGATCAGCAGGATCGACGATCCGGAGATATGCATCCACAAGCATTACCACAGCATGGCGTTCGATTGCGACGGTGACCTGAGGGGAGATGGATGAGAGTGGGGCATCAACATCTGCTGACCAAATCAAGAGATGTCAAGCATCGTCCAAGGACCTATGTCTCGCCCGTGTTGCAACAAGCGACGGTACCAATTGGAATGAGTCCTGTGCAATTGATGCGCATTTGAGGCTTTGATTACTGAAGCAGCTTCAAGAATCGCGCGATACTGTTAGCCAGGTAATGGCCCGAGAATATCGATCTTGTACTTCTCACAAAGCATCGCGAGTTTCTCCACGTCGGGTGCGCTGGGGACGGGCAGGGTGCGTTCCTCGGCCGGCTCCGCCATTTCTATCATCATGCCGACAAAACCTGTTCCGGGCATAGCCAAAACCAGCATTGTGGAAGGAGAAGAGCCGGTGCAACGGATTCCATGGGGAATATTGCGTGGCAAAAAAATATATCCCCCAGGCCCTAGAACCGTTTTCTTCCCGTCGCAGATGAAGGTGAATTCACCATCCAGAACGAAGAATGCTTCATCTTCGACGTGGTGGAGATGGTAAGGAGTAGCGTGCCCGACGGGCGCCGTATGGTGGACCATAGAAAACGCTCCTCCGGTCGATTCGCTCGTTGCCATAACCACGTTAAGACTGTTAAGAAACCAGTAGGCTGGACCGTCGGCTATGGATGCGGCCCGGGGTAAAAGCTCTGAAAACATGGGGAAACTCCTTTAATCCGAACAATTACAACTCAAACCATTGGGCTCCTCGGCCTCCGGTTCATACGATCTGTGGGAAAGTAAAGATTGTACTGACCTTCCCGAGGGGCGTTGGTTCACGCTGAACGAAAACTTCAAGCAGAGTCGTGGTGTAGGGATAAAGGAGAGATCCGCCGTGAGTGAGATTCGTAATATCGAATTTTACGGGGGAACCGCCGCTGTGATCGACGGTGAGTGATTGGGCCGAGTTGTCGTCGCCAGGATAGGCATTGTACTGAATGAGGTCTGAGCCGCTGGACGCGATGAGCTCAATCCACATTTTCTTTGAGCAGTTGCCGGGAGCATTAAGGGTAAGCATTTCGGGATTTATGCGGATATAGAAGCAACGATAACTATTGTCACCCGTGTATGCATCGGCGATGAGGGGTACAGATGGAAAGCTTGGGTCATCGGATTGGGTGAGGTCATCACCGATAAAGAGCTGAAAGTTGAAGTCAGGAACACCGTCGCCGTGATCGTCAACCATATGGATGACCAGTTGCTGCCAGCCTGCGCCACCGCTTGTACCGGACATGCTCTCCGTGTTCATCTTTTCCAGCGAGGGCTGACCGAAGTTGAGAGCGGCGGCCTCCCAGGCGGCGTAGTCTTCTGCATTGGAGAGATGAAGGAAGCGGACGATGAAATCGCGGACGTCGGGGTCAGGAGCGGAGATGATAGTGCCGTGATTTTTGTCGTCGACGGCGATCATGGGAACTGCGATGCGTCCTTCTGCCCAAGGACTTATGATGCAGCGAGTGGATTTCCCTGTGGCATCAATGAGACGTGGTGAACGGCGGAGATCGAAAGAAATCTTGCGAGTGTTGAGAGCGCAGCCGGCCCAGCGCACCGTCCCGTCAGAGCCCGGCGAATTGGCTGCGGCAGAGATCCCGGTGTAGCCTATATTCCCGATAAAAACGGTGACGTATGGTGTGTCCGAACCGGTTTGGTACATCGGAGGGTCGATGAGCATGTCCTTGTGGGCAAGGTTCCAGGTGTAGCTGCTAGCGAGTTCGAGACCGAGCAGAACCTGGTCGCCGGCATTAAGGAAGTCGGGGCCAAGGTCCTTGTTGCCTTTGACGAGAGCACCGAGCCAACTACGCCCCTGTTTTGCCTGGGGTGAACCGAAAGTCGCCGGCGCTAGACCTACTAGATGCTTCAGGCGACGAATGCGGCTCCGAGGATCAGTTGGATGGTAAGGGTCGTTGGTGAGCCACTGGCGTACAACAAGCATTCCAGTTGAATGGACAATGGCATCGAAGGTGAAGGTGTCATCGTTCGTTCCAGTGCTCCAGGGGGTAAATTGGAGTGCACGGTCGAAAGCCTCGCCGAGATCCTTGATGGTGACTTCGTTATTAAGGGTGACGTAGTTGCCAATGGCGATTGGAGTAGTGTCTACACCGGCAGCGGTGAGGGCATCGTTCCAGGGAATGAAGCCTGTCCAGTTCGCGGAATAACCGTGGATGAGAAGAACGCGGCCGGCGATCATCGGAGTGGCTGAAAGGGGCGGGAGTATGATTGGGGCCGCCGGATCATTGTCGTTGCGGTGAAGAAGGTTTTTGAAGTACTGCTCGATGCTCATTGACAACTCCGGCGACGCAAAAAATAGAGGATGGATTGGGAGCTAAAGGGTATCTGGTTTAAAAGGACGGTGCAAGAATTTTGGTTGAGAATTTATAGTGCGAAGTGCCTTAAATTATGACGTACGGAGCGCGCGAATAATAGTGAACTTCTCCCAATAAGGAGGAAAATACTGCGTTATCCTACCCGTTGATTCACGCTTTTTGCTGAGATCGAATGTAGAGACTTTGCGAACAGAAGCACGGAAATTTGTCCTTTGGAGAAGACGCCACATGTTGAATTCCACAACGCTCGAGGTTGCCATTGGCATGGCGCTCGTATTTCTTCTCGTCAGCTTGCTATGCACGGCTGTCAACGAGATCATAGCGGACTTTCTTGGCACGAGAGCTTCGACACTTGAGAAAGGAATAACGAGCCTGTTCACGGAAGGCACGATGCAAGTGCAAGGAAAGGATGGCAGTACGACACTAAAACCTCTTGTTGAGCTTCTCTATGAGCATGGTCTAATTCAGAGCCTATATCTCAGCGGTTCGGGTCAGTCGCTTTCTGTCTCCTCAGCCAAGGGTTCACTGCCTTCTTACATTCCGGCGCGCACCTTCGCGAGCGCATTGTTCGATCTCTTGTTCAGATCTCACGATATCCCGCCAAGTCTTGAAGGCATGTTGCAGGATCTTAATGCGTTGCCCGACTCTCGCGTGAAGGAAGCGCTCCGAACTCTGGTAACCGAGGCCCAAGGGGATGCTGTTAGGACCCGGAGGGCGTTTGAGAACTGGTATAACGACGCGATGGATCGCGTATCGGGCTGGTACAAGCAACGCACCCAGAGAATGCTATTCGCCATAGGTCTCACGTTAGCGGTGGTGCTCAATATCAATGCGATTGGAGTTGCACGAACGTTATGGAGTACTCCAGCGGCACGCGCTTACGTAACAAACGCTGCCCAAAAATACGCTACCCAAACGCCTTCGCCTTCAGCGAAAGAGATTCGCACAGATCTTGGCGACCTGGCATCTGTAGGTTTACCCCTAGGTTGGGATGCTCAACATTGGCCTTGGGAAGCGTTCTCGATCAACACAGAGAAAAAATCGACTTCCGAAGACTTCTCACTTTGGTTATTCTCTGTGACTTTATTTGGATGGATTTTGACAGCGATCGCAACAAGTTTAGGCGCACCATTCTGGTTTGATCTCCTTAACCAATTCATGGAAGTCCGTTCCACGATCAAACCGCAGGAGAAGAGTTCAACAGAAGGCTCGAAAGATGCAACCTAAAGCAGGCGGATTTGGTGGAGGACTAAGTTGTTTGCCTGGGACAACAGATTGCCACGCTTTGCCCTTACTGATAATTTACGATCTTTCAACCTCGTCAGACGATCAACACCCTCTGCCATTGGCGTTTTCATCTTTTCACGAATTTACGCGACGCGGATCGTCGGCGAGGAGAGCAAGAGGTTACGCTGGCTTGGCTGTGGCTATCGGTTGTGCGACATTGTCTGTCGTCGTCTGACCATCGATCGACGGCAAATCACCCAATGGCCCTACTCGTGTTTTGAGATAAGCCGCGATCTCTTTCAATTCAGCAATCGATTGTTGATCCAACGTGATGTTGAGACCATGCGCCTTCGACGCATCTTCGATGCCATCCGCAGCGTTCGCCGCAATACCCAACAGTCCGAAAGCAGCACGCTCCATGAGGACTGCAGGAGGATAAATCGCTCCAGTGAGCGCCTCTATCTCGGGCGCATCCTTACCAATACGAGACGCGACCAGCGAAAACACATTGGCAGTCTTAACGACGTCTTTTGCTACGCTCGCAAAAGCTTCTTCGACACTATGAAATCCAAAACCCATGGTGTTCCCCTTTTGATGGTAGATTCAAATAAATTTTCACCGCAAGAATACAGCAAAAACGGTTAAGACGTCCCTCATCTTGTGATACCGCATTGTGGGACCGGGCGGATCCGACTTCCGAACAGATTTGGTTCTCCTTTTCTTTCTAGACGTATTTTTTGCCTCTAAAACATCCTGAGCAGGGAGGCGGGGACACCCCATCTAGTCGCGAACATATTCAGGCAGCCGGAAATGGCGCAGAACCTGCCTCCCCAGTCCCAGCGCTGGTTAATGAACAGCGCTACGTTACTTCGCGCCGAGTATCCCGTGAATATTTGCCTTGAAGGTTGCAGCCGCAACAGGCTTAACTACCTGTGTCAGCGTCTGGCCGGCGGTCGAGCTTTTTAATACCGGGATCACCGAAAGCATTGCTTCGAGCTGACCCACCACCTCTTGCACCACCGCGTTGACCTTGGTTGAAGTAGTATCAGGCAAGCCCGCGATATCGAGGATTTGCTTAAGATCAGTGACGACCTCATTCACCGCAACCTCAATGTTTTCGAGAGTGCTATCCGCTGGATTGGTCTTGTAGCTAGCGATGAGTTGATTCAAGTCAGTGAATTCGCCGTCGACCTTTGTCACAATTGACTGAATCGAAGCAGCTGCGGAGGCGCCAGATCCGGTCACGCTGGAAAGAAGCGCTAGAAGCCCAGCCACCGCGCTACCTGCGATAGGGACAATCATTTCCAGGTCGGTAAGAAAGGAGGGAGCGCTGCAGCCCATGATGCACGCCGTGACCGAGAATAAGACGAGTATCATACCGAGCCGATAAAGGTTGCGATTTTGAACTTTCATTGTGAAGTCTCCTGTTAGAAAACATATTCAGTAAAGCCACAAGCAAGAGCGGGTTTTTGCTTGACGCATTATGCATGAGCGCCACGGGAGGATAGGAAGCAACACGAGTTTCCAAATGATGGATGCCCCTCTATCCCTTCTTAGCGATCCCGTGTTAGCAACTCCTTACTCCGTCCCGTAAAGCAATGAACTGATATTTGGCATTATTAGGTCCGCTTGATTGAACACGATTAAATCAGCTCTCGAAATCTTTGGCTTTTACACCGAAGTCGACGCCGGTCACTTGGGCACCTGGTACGGCCGTGATTATCACTTCGACGGATACAGGTGTTGTTAGGGTGTAGCCAGGGCCAACTTGAATGCAGACCGAGTACGCCCGCGGCAATAACTGACTGAACTGGTAGTTTCCGTCCCTGTCGGGGAACGCGAAAGGCTCGGCAGGGTCTAATTGGCCGTTGTTGTTCAAGTCCAGATAAAGGGTAATGTCACCGGAGGCACCGGAATAGGTCGGGTTCCACGTTCCGTTTCCAGCAAGATCATTGAAGACATTACCACATATCGTCCCTCCGTTGGAGCCGGGGATGACGACGGGAAAGTCATACAGCCCACCGCCCGCATCGCCTGAAACCAGATATCCGCCGGTAATATTGAAATGTGGGGCGACCGCAAAGCCAGTAGTCTCATCATATTCGACCATCATTAGATCATCCGAATGTGTCGTAATTGAGGCGCCGACGCCGGCGGCATTCAAACTGTCCGGCGTGTACATTGTTCCCAGAACGACAAGCGGCAGGGTAGGGTCAGGGCTGTCAGGGTTGTCAACATCATTCGAATCGGTGCCGGGCTCCAACACCGCAATCGTATTGCCGCCGGCGATCAGGATATTGGGCGAACGGCTGCCCGGAACAAACTGACCAGCTCCAAGCGAGAACCCTACGCAGTTGGGCACCGATGTGGTGAGGATCCCGCTTCCGGCGCGGTAGGTGACGACGTCAGTCGCGTTGCCCGCTATGCCCATAAAGACAACTGTTTGAACACCCGTGAACAAAGGCGCCAACAGCAGGTCGATTTGGGCAGAGTAAGTATTGGTGCCGAAGTCGTTCAGTGAAGTACCCGTGGCATAGAGATTGTCTGGGGTAAATAACCAGAGCTTCTGGTTGTAAGGACTGCCCGGAGGAAGGTCTGGGGAGTTCGGGTCGTTGGAATTCTCGAAGATGACCAAATCGAGTTCGCCCTCATTGGCGACGCTGCCCACTACCAGACGTGTCACGAGCCGATCGATCAAAAAGAACCGACCGGTGTGCCCGAGGGTGGCGGTAGCGTTCTCCCATGCCATTTCAAACACCGTCTGCGTGTTCTGTTGGGCGGCGTATATCTTTGCCGAAGAACCGCTGGTTGCGGGAATGACAGCAATTTCAGTCCCACAAACGTTTAGTGACTGGTGGGATGGCGGCACAACCTCGTTCGTCAATGCGCCCTGGAGAAATACATTTTGTGGGTTGTCGGCGACGATATAGAAGGTGATGGAATCGCTGCTGGCGGTGTAAGTGTAGTTCACATAGAAGCCATTTGCGTTCCCAAACGTGTTTTCGTCGAACTGGTAAACACCGCCTTCGCTATCTGAGATCGTCTGCAAACGTTCACCGGGAGCACCGTCTCCGACCCCGTAAAACGTAGTCGCGTAGGTTGTACCCGGCGTCAATCCGCTGAGCACAACTTTGGCCGTGCCGACGTAACCGGTGGAGAGTATCGTGTTGAGTTCGCCACTAACGTTGTTTTCCTGGTTCAGGAAATAGTCGATCTCTGATCCAACCACCGTGTGAGGATCGATCGTCACCAACGAGTAGTTCGATCCTGACCTACCCGCCCCCTCAAACTGGACATCGTTGACCGTCATGGGCCCGGGACCCTCCCAGTTGAGCGCGTGCGTATACGTCTTGCTGGAAGTGATACCTGAACCCGCGTCACTGATCAATTCGCCGGAACCATAAGTACCGGAAACCACAAGTTGATTCGTCACGGCATATTGATGGAAGGTGGTGTTCGGATCAACGCTCATGATTGTGAAGATGATCGAGTCATTTGCGGCGGTGAAGGTCCGACTGAAAGTGACGCCTTTACCTGCGCCGAAAAGGTTCTCGTCGATGACCGTCGAGCCGCCGAGACTATCGGTGATGTACTGCGCGCGTTGAATGCCGTCCTGGAAACCGACGCCATACCAGGTCGTGACATACGTCGCACCTACCGCCAATCCGGTTAGCGTAAGTTGCTCGCCATTAACCGGAGAGTAGAAAAAGTTGGAAGCGAGAGAGTTCACCTCGCCTGTCAGATCGTTGTCGAAGCCCGTATAGGTCAACATTGCGGGCGTGGCGAGGGTATCTGAATCGAAACCGTGGAGCGACCAATTTGGTCCACTCTGGCCAGCCGCCGTAAACGTGACGTCTTCAACGGTGATTGGAGCCGCAGCGTTGAAGTTAAGTGCGTGGGTGTAGAAGTCGCCCCCGATTCCCGAATCATCATCGTCGGTGAACGTGGCCGCGGCGCTGTACTCCATATTCACTACTACTTCATTTGTCAGTGCGAACTGATTGAAGCTGTTCTTTGTTGCAGACGAGGGCGAGAACGTGAATGTAATCGAATCGCTTGTGGCCACAAAAGTCATGGTGAGTACTGTCCCGTTTCCGACACCCCCGGCGTCCTGATCGAAGATCGAGTTTCCACCATAGCTGTCGCTGACCATTTGTTGCCCTTGGCCCGCTGCGTAAAAACCGGCACTGTAAAATGTCGTCTTGTATGTCACGCCCGGCGTTAGTCCCGAGAGCGTAAGCTGCTCCTCCCAGGTTGGCGATTCCGAGTAGTAGAAGTCTGAGGTCGCTATGTTTAAATTGCCGGTCAGATTGTTCTTAAAATTACAGGAAGTTTGCATCGGCGACTGAGCGCCCGTCGACGAATCATACGCAACGAGTTGCCAGTTTGAGCCGGACGAGCCGGCCGGAGTGAAGTCCACACCGTTGATCGCGAGTGGCGCCGTACTCGCAAAATTGAGCGCATGCGTGTACGTCTTGCCCGAGACGATACTGGAATCCACATCGCCGCTCAGGTTGCCGGATACGTAAGGTGCGATGGTGACAAGTTCGTTGGTCAGCGCGATCAGGTAAAAGCTGCTGCTGGCAACCTGAGCAAAAAAAGTGAAAACGATCGAGTCGCTGGTCGCGACGAACGTGCGCGAGAACATATAGCCACTTCGGTTTCCACCGATGTTCGCATCGAACGTTAGCGATCCGCCTATGCTATCGACAACTATCTGACCGAGGGGCAGCCCAAGCGCGTCCGCAACGGTATAGAAGGTGGTTGAGTAGGTCATGCCAGGAGTCAGGCCGATGAGCGTGAGTTGCTCCGTTCCATTGACGCTGACAGGGCTCTGATAGGCCGTCTCTGCGATGGTGGCAAAATTTCCAATGAGACCACCAGAAGGGCCGAAGGCCGGAGCCATATCTCCCGTTACGCCACTGCGGGGATCTACGGCTTGAAGAGAGTAAAAGTCCCCGGTCGGCAGTGCGGCCTGGAACGTCACGCCATTTACATCGATGTCCTCGTTGTTGTTACCGAAATTGAGTGTGTGCGTATAAGTCTTAGCGGAAATGATGCCCGAATTGAGATCGCCAGCAAAAACTCGCCCTGGCGTGTACGCGCCATTTGGCGAATTGTTGAACATTGCGGCAAGCAGTCCCGTAAATGGCTGGAACTCGCCGAGACCGATATTGATGAAAACGTCGATGCCTGATTGACCGGAGGTGACGATATCGATGCGCCCGTTCCCGGTGAGATCTTCCAGATATACCTCAGGGCGGAGATATGCCGCCGGGCTGCTGACACTATATCGGTCGAATACCGATGTACCGTCGGGTTGGAACCGCTGTACGAACAGCGCCGATGACGTGCGGACGACGAGGTTTTCCTGCCCAGTGGCCTGTAGGTCGGCTGACTTGATAGTGGCACTGTACTCATTGTCAGTCCCGTCCGTAAAGCCGATGGTCTCGATTACTTGCCCGTCTGAGAATGCGACGCCTGTTACGATTCCGTCAGAGCCATTCGCATTTGTCGACACCCCTGGTGGGGGGTTTTGGGCCGTCCATGTGCCGGGTGGTAAGGTCACCTGAATGTAGGCTCCCGTTGGGACGTTCTCGAATGAATAGCTGCCAACCGGATGACCGTTGCTGCCATCACTGGTGACAGTGGTTTGGGTCGCATTGCTCGGCTCGATTAGGCGCACGGTCATGCCCGACAAACCTGTTTCGCCGGGGTCGTGGATTCCATTGGAATTGGCATCGTTGTAGACGATTCCGCTCGTAACATTAGACGTGGGCGGGGTGACGCCGGTAATGCCGATGTCGAACCCGCTGAACAAACCTCCGTACACTGTTAGATCGTCGCTGATGGCGATCATGCCGTCAGCGTTCACCTGCACCGTGCCTATTGCCACAGGCACAGTGTAGTCAGCCGACATCTCCGCGGAGTAAGTGGCAAATGTCGCGGGCGTGCCAACACCGGCGGCGCTGATAGCGACGATGCGACCGCTCAAGGAAGCAGGGCCCGACGATACCCGCATCTGGCCGCCGGTCACAAGAGCAGCGGTAATGTACGACGTTGAACCATTAGTCGCCTGGGTATTCCAGAGCAGTACCTGTTCGTCGCCCTTAACGCGAATCGACGACAATGATGTCTGTGGCGTACCGTCGGCGGCGATAGCCAGATCGTTGCCGACGTAAGGCACGAGATCGGTCGAGCCGTCATCCTGCGAAAGCAACACGTTGAGATAATACTGCTGGGAGGCGGTGTCGGCTGTGAGGACTGCGATGTCCTCATGACCATTACCGTCGAAATCGCCGGCGATCATGTCAACAAAGATGCGGCCACCAATGGCGTATGTCGTGATGTCGTTGGTCGCGTGGTTTAATTCTGCCAACGCGAGTACGCCGTTGGCGTTGAGATAGACAACAGCCAAATCCTGGGACTGAAAGTGATCGCTTCCGGCCTTATTGAAACCGACCATTTTGACAGGCGTACCCTGGGTCAGCTTGAAGGTCTGTGCGCCAGGCGAAAATGCGGCGCCGCCATATCCGCCTCCGATTTTGGATGGATCGAAGGTCCATAGCGTAACTTGTCCAGTGTTGTCGATCGAGGCGACGGTGGAATAGTCCGGTTGGGAGGGGTTATATGAGAGCGCATACAATGCATTGAGCGGCCCTCCGCTACAAGGGAACAGCATGGGACCCTCGTTGGTCGACGGCGTGACTGCGAGTTCCGTGCCCGTGCCACCACCGTCTTCTCCGATAATGTACGTTACCGCGAGACTCGGAGCGCCGCCGCCGGACCAAACGCCGATGAACGCATCGAAACGAGAAATGACTTCATCGACAAGAAATGTATTGACGACGCCTACGGTACCGCTCGGGCTGCTCCCAATATTCCCGAAGTCAATACGCGGCGTGTCATCTACAGTTTGCGTCGCAAGTACCGCGAGCCACACCGAGTAGCTGTTGGTCGCCGGGTTCCAATGGGAGGCGAGACCGTTCTGCGCGTAAGGCCCGCTGTTGTTCGTACCGTTTTGCAGGAGGAGCGTCGTGGCGGCGTCGGCTGTAAACAACGTTGACGTTGCCGTAGTAAACGTACCACCAGATGGCAGATTAACGCTGACGTTGTACGTCCCACGCTCGTAGGTAGTCGCCTGCCACGTACCGGTTGCATCTGTCGTCGCTGCAGTGGTTGCTCCGCTCGGTGCCACTACACTGACAGCTACATTCGGCAAACCTTTTTCGCCAGGATCGCGCACGCCGTCGTTGTCCGTGTCAGCGTAGACGATTCCGCTGAGCGTGACCGGGGAGGCAATCATGAAGTTGTAGTAGGTCAGCGTTGCCTGCTCGATGCCGTCATTGGTAAAAGTGATGCCAGCCGCAGGAACACTCGGCGACGAGGTGACCTTCCAACCGGCTGGTGGAATGACCTTCACCCAGGTGGTGTAGGTTGTGGTCGGCGCGTCGGTGGCGGCCCATTCGTGGACGAAGAGGAAGTTTCCGTCCGGACCAGTGACGACAAAGTCCTCTCCGGGATCGAGCACATTGTTGTTGTTGTCGTCGAGGTAGACTGTGGCGCCCGCCAGGCCCGTGTCCATCGAGTTGAGTTGACCGTTGTCCAACAGGTCGCTGTAGACCCGCCCGGCGATCGCGGCGAGCACTTTGAACTGATAGATCATCCGCAACAACTGGTTATTGCCGACAAAGGTGTTGTACTGAACGAGCTCACCGAAGTTTGACACTTCCTGTCCAGACGCAGGAGCCGCAGCGAACACAGTGCGCGCCGGGGGCATCAAGAACCGGTACGGCTGGTTCACATCCACATGCGGCCAGACGACGCCACTGCTGTTCGTGCCATAGATTGTCGGCACGTCTTGATCAACATACGCACTACCCTGCCCTGCACTGGCTTCGTTGAGCGGTGCACCTGCGGCAACATTGGAGAAAGTGAATGTCTCACCGCTGACCGTGAGGATGTAATAAGGCATGGTGTTCTGAACACCCACTGGCGATGACAGCCCGCTGAACATGAACATATCGCCAGCGTTGATGTCGGTGGCGTCGGTGACCGACACAACTCCCGCAGCGATCGAAGTGACATCGGCCAACTTTACAGGCGTTACCTGAAGCAGAAGGTCTTCAAGCTCGGTCGATGAAACTGTGGTTCCACCGGTGTAAGACACCTGAATCTGCGCCGCGGCTACTGGTGTCACCTGGCTGGTGGTGTAATCGGATTTTGACGCAGCGTGTCCCGCGTCCTTGATCACCGCGTAGACATTCAGCGGCTTGGCTGGCTCTAGATCGCCGATGTCCCATGCCGCCGTGACAGCTATCCACCCATCACCGTCTGGAACGGAGACTGTCAGGTCACTGCCGCTGATCGTTGAGATGTAGGTCCCGTTGTAACCGGAGGTGTTGTAGTCGTAGTACAAGCTGACGTCTGTTGTATCCGGATCGAGTCCGCGCCACTGGAAGCTGATGGTGGCGTTGTCTGCCGTCACGGGGTCACTCCCCGGCGTGCTGGCAGTCGTCGCGGGCTGCGTGACTGTGACGTCCTGAAGCTCCGGAGCGGCTGCGGAAAAAGAGCCCGTCCAACTTGTAGTCGGATCAATCTGTACATTGTCGGACGTAAGCACAACGTTGAGCGAGGCGCTCGGCAGTTGTATGTACAGATCGGGATCATCATACGACGCATCGGGCGCTGTGAACGACGCCGTCGGGGCAACGTGGATCAGAACGTTCCCGGGACTGGACTGTGGCGCGAGCACCATGTAGGACACCCCGCCTGCAGAATCATCCACCCAGCCGTTGGTGTCCGGTGTCGTTCCAGGACCATAGACCTGCACCGCATTGTTACTGCCGGACGCGATGAAGATGGTGTCGTTGGCGCTGTCGGGCTGTTGCCAAACGACGTTCATCAACCCGTAGGAATCGCCACCATCGCTGTCCGGCGTGTAAGCGAGGTTGTACTTGTTAGCTTTGGGGCCGGTGCCACTGGGGATATCGGCCGCGAGGCCATTGATGGTGCTTGTGCCAATCAGGTCCCATTTGTCTGCAACCAGATCCCGCTCAACCCCATACTTCCAATGCCCAAGGAACACAAACCAAGCGGCCAGGAATTTTTTGCCCCCTGAGCTGTGATCAACGAAATACATCGCATCTGCTTCGGCGACGCTGGTCCCACCGATGATCGGGATGTTTGGGGGAACCTCCAACTTGCAGGAGAACAGCCCGTAATCGAGAGTGCTAGAGAAGTATAGGATTGCCGATGCCTCGATCGCGTCGTAGAAGAACTTGCCTTGCAAATTAACGCTATAAACGCTGGTGCCCCAGTTAAAGTCGAGCGTGCCCGTGATCTGCCCTAGAGTTCCACCGGCGAGCAGCACGGTCCCGGTCACGCTGATGTCTTTGTACTTGTATTGCCCGCTTACAAGCACCTGGACCATGGAGTACTCTTTGCCTCCGACGGTTATCTTGTCGCCGAAAACAGCGCCAAAAAGGAGATCTGCGGAAATGGAGCCGGGAATACCGTCGACGTCGAATGCAACGTCCGTCAGGAATCCGTCGACGGGAGGGACAGGCAGGCCTGGATTCATATTTCGAAGCGACGCGCCGATATCGTCGATCTTCAATTTGCCGTCATCCACTTCAAAAGTTACCTGGACGCCAACGGTTAGTCCTGCCGAACTGCCCGAGAGAAGTTGTACCTGGCCCCCGGCCTGGATCGTGTAATCGGCGTTGCCATTGGCGTCGGTCGTCTTGCTGAACCCGAGGACGAAGTTTTTAAGTTGGAACAGCTGGGCGGCACTGAAAGACGGAACGGTGATGCGCCACCCATCGATCTGCCAGGTCCCAGTGGTAATGTCGACCTCAAGCCCCCCGGATGCGCCGTCGTTGCCAAACTGAATGGACGCGTTGCGGAGATCGGGCAATGCCACGCCACCGGAGAGAAGAATTTGTTCGTCTGTGTTTGTCGCTTGAATAGCCGACTGGTAGATGAATTTGAGGCTTTGGGCGGTAACGTTCAACATGCCCAAGATCTTGAATGGTCCGTTGACGTCTAACTCGTACCGCCCCGGCAGAAATTTGGCACCATTTTCAGAAAGCTCGACGCCCGTGGAAGCCGCGAGGGTGATAGCGTCAACCGTCGATTGCCAGTTGCCGTTGGCGTCAGGGGTGGAGTCACCAATCGCAACCGTAAGCGCACCACCGATGAGAAGCGACCAGTCGTCGGTTTGACTAGGATCGCGATTGTAATCGACGCTGATGTTTGCACCCATGATGTTGATGCGCTCAGAAAAACTAAGCTGGTCGCTGGGCGAGCTGGGGGCAGGCGGTTTGATTTGATCCGCCACGAACGAAACAGCGAACTCTTCAACGAAGCGTGTACCGTCTGGATTAACGAGGAGCGTCAATCCATTTGTCGCACCATGCCCGAAGTTGGCGGTACCAGTCCAGTTCCAACTGGGAACCGTAACATTAATCGATCCATTGAACGCCCATGTGTCGACACCGCCATCCGAGCTGATCATCGCTCCTGAGATTCCCGAGAGGCTGACACCGAGTTTTTCCTGGGCCTTCGCCGTGTCGGTCGCGCTGCTCCAAACGCTTAGCGATCCGGAGATATTGAACGCGCCCGCTGCTATGGTGAAGACGCCAGCTTTCGATTGGAGGACAAGCCCGTCTGAAGTATCTGAATTTCCTTTCGCCGAGAGCGTTCCGGAGACGCTCGTTCCCTGTTCTTGCAGATAGCTCATCGACAGCGAACCGGAGATTCCGATCGTATAATCCGTTGGCTGGGAAAAGTTTCCTTTCTGGTAACCACCATTAAATGAGGCAGTTATCGTTACATCACCCCCCACATCAAATCCGTATAACTTCCCGAGTGGTAATGTAACGCGGCCGCCAGGTCCAAGTGTGAGAGTGGAAGGTGGGGTATAGACGCCACCGCGCTGTGCAGCGAAGAAGAACCCCGTTCCTGTCGTTACTGTGGAATCCGAATAGAGACCGGTAACGTAATAAGTCAGAGTCTGATCGAAGTTCCCCCCTGTCACGTTGAGATCTCTGAACACAATGGCATCCCCAGGGTTCAGGAAATGCAGTTGTTTGGTCACGACGACCGTTCCCTGCTGGCCATTGGTTGTCTGCTGCTCGAATCGCAGGATCGAGATTTCTTTGACCAGCGCTGCTGCCGATGCGTCCACGTCCGTGTATCCGATCGCTCCCGTGTACCCATCGATCAACTGGAATGTTGTGTCCGAGGTTGCCAAAACGTTATCGACTAGGTAGGACGGTCCTACGTCGAGCAGCTGGGCGCTGCCATCTGCGGCGGGTGGAATGATCAGATTGACGAAGTGAACATAATCGCCGTCAGCCAAAGGTATTTGTTGATTCTGGTTGACGATGGTCAGCGTTCCCTGGGAGATGCCGTTTGTGGTGATGAGCCCGACCGACGGTGTACAGCCGAGCGACGCCGTAAGTACAGCCTCATTGTTGCCGTCATTGTTGGCGTTGATGAAAACGTAGTACCCCAGATAGTTGATCTGCAGATACTGGGCGTCGTTCGCGCTCTGATAACCCAATCCTGCGCTGACGTTGCCTCCCTTGTATTCGACTGTCTGGAGACCCGAGAATTGCAGGAGCGGGACGGGGACCGCGTCGGTAGTTTGCGTGAACAAGATGCGTGCCGGTGTAAAGCCAAGATAAACGCTCTGCGTCGAGAGCTGGTTGGGCGTCGACAATTGCATCTGCTGCCCATTTGGGATCAGCGCACCCCAGTTCTCGCTGTCGCTCGGGCTGGCAACGCTTGTCACCGTCCCACCCCCGGCTGAGGCTTTTGAGACGTCGGAATTATCGAGCGCTGCGATCGTGAACTCCGTAGGCGACTTCACGGCGGCGACCATGTAACCGGTGCCATTGTTTACGCCTCCGCTCGGGTTCACCAAACTTCCAAATTGCAGGTCCTGCCCGGAAGTGAACGCATTGGGCGCGGTCGTCGTGACCATTCCGTTGGCGAAGCTCTGAATGGTAAAGAGCTGCCCCGCATTGACGAGCGAATCGGTGTAAAAACCACCATCAAGTGGCTGAATCGTCATCCCACCGGAAACCTCGGCGGGCGTCGTTCCCACGGCGAGCTGGTTTACGACGGTGTATAGGCCAAGCGTCCATCCGACGAAATTGGTGAAGTCGATCCCGTTGTTGTTGGTGTTCAGCGTTATCGAGCCGTAGACCAGCAGCATTGGCGTGAACGTGGGTCCAACCAGCCCGATGAGCACATAAGTGGGCGAAGTCGAGGACCCAAACGAATAGGTCGCTGCTAACTGCTTCCATTGCTGTCCACCGTAAAAGCGCAATCCGTTCATGTCGACCGTGGAGCTCGGGTCGAGTGTTTCGGGGAGTTGAACCTGGAAGGTCGTGATATCGAAAAGTGAGTTGGCCATGCGTGCCTCGATTCAATGGACAGCGTTACTGGCTGCCACAGCTTTCTCTGTGATTCATCAAAATTTAATTCAATTCACGGCGTGCGTGAGTTCTTCTGGTCGTGAAATCACAGCTGGGGGGAAGTGAGGCATTTCTTGACAATCAGCTAATATGCATTTTTGACTCAGTAAAGGGTGGAACCTAAAGGAGATTTGGATATCTACCCTGCTGATTTGCGAATTCTGATTTGAATCTGGAGCCCAAGAAGAGATGGCGCGTATTCTTACATGGCAGAGTCGCCGCGCGCAAGAGTCCATCAAATTGAGCTCAATAACGCCAAAGTTCTTTCCATTCTTAGGTATAGGATCGATAATTCGGTTTTGAGAACTCCAGAAACCGCAATCGCATTACCAGCGGATGAGGCAAGGGACGGAGCAAACCATACATGCAACGTGTTAAGAGACTGCTTCGATCAGTGCGCTGGGAATCTATGAGTGAAGGAAGGCTGGCTGACCATGCAGCCACAGAGTGTAGTGAGAGGAGCATCCGATGGATCTTTGTTTGGGATCGTGCGGCGGTCACGTACGGGCCTTGGAGCAGAAGCTTAGAGCTCTTAATTTGTATTCCGGTCCGATCGATGGCATCTTCGGTGGGGGTGTCGAAAGTGGTGTTAAGCGATTTCAGAGTACATACAGTCTGCCGTGTGACGGCATAGTCGGTTCCGAAACCTGGAGTGCTCTTTTTCCGAATGTGCCGCAGCCGGAAAGCGAACTCCTTCAGCGGCCCTTGGCAGAGAGATGCCTTGCTTTGACGGGTGCCTTCGAAACCTCCGCCGGATTCCCTGATTGTTTCACTGGACTCGCTGGGGATTTTGATGGTGAAGGTATCAGTTTCGGCGTCTTACAGTGGAATATCGGCCAGGATACCCTCCAGCCGCTATTTGAGCAGATGTTGCGGGATCATCCACAAACCATGACACAAATCTTCCACGACAATCTCGCACACTTCACAAGCGCGCTTTCACTCCCTCATGATGAGCAGCTTGCCTGGTGGTCCAGCCTTCAATCTCCGGATAAGGCTGAGATCTTTGAACCCTGGAAAGGATACCTTCTCACTCTGGGCAGGACCAGCTCTTACCAACAAATTCAGATGGATCACTCTGCACAAATCTACTCCGACGCTCTTGCGCTTGCTCAAGAATTCGACCTGCATTCGGAGCGCAGTGTCGCTCTTATGTTTGATATTCTCGTACAAAACGGGGGAATCGATTCGGCGATGAAGATGTTGATTAAGGCAGATTTCGTCGCTCTGCCGCACGGTGATATTGATTTAACCGGTGAAATTGTAAAAATGCAGGCCATTGCCAATCGTGTTGCTGAAAGCAGCCGTCCAGAGTACGTTGAAGACGTTCGCACCCGCAAACTAGTCATCGCAAATGGCACTGGTTCGGTTCATGGCAGGGATTACGAGTTGTCTTCACAATACGGCATTGCGCTGGTGAGCGCCGCATGAATTATGGCTGACGGGAGTCACTTCAAATCTGTAGGTTCTGATGGCTTGGAATTGGTGGGAAAATGCTGACCGAGCAGATCGGCGGCTACACTCACAGCAAGCCCCAGAAAACTGCTGATCACGTAAATAAACAAATGATTAAGCTCTTGGCTCTTCTGAACCAGCGCGAGGCGGGTCGCTTCCAAAGGCTCTACAACTCTGTCGACGGCGGCGCTTCCAGATTCATCCTGGATATAAAAACGACGTATCGAGGCGATCTGCTCTGAAAGACTTTGTGCTTGCCGGTCGAAAGAGTCAGCACGATGATTGCAATAAAGTCCGGTGAGAAGCGCTGTTGCGAGAAATACACTTTTGATGGTATCTCGTCGCATGTTTACCCCACCCTCTGCTGTGTGTTTGGAATGTGCCTACCGATCGATTGGCGGAATGGCGTCCCGGATGCCAAGATCGCGCCTCCTGTCAGAATACTCAACAATGATTGTGCAGGCGTAATGTCCTGCCTGATTGGGAATTGTGCTGCCGTTGTCAAGATGGTAATCGACTTTCCATTCGCTGGCCGATTAGGGGAGCGAGGTAATTTATCTCTGGCCGCCAGAAGGAATGGCTTCCAATTATGCTGTGTTTCTCTGAAGCGATTCAGAAATTCTCAACCGAGATCCTGCAACCTGACGAACCTTCTGCATAGTCAGTCTTCTTTTTAGGGCGTGATGGTGAGGAAGGCTCATTTATAGCTCGGAAAATGAAGGCTGGTCATTAGCAAATGCGCTCCGGACGCCACTGCATATTCTCAAATGCCAGGAATGATCTTAGTTCGATCGAACCCCCTGGAAGGATCCAGTCCCGCCTCGATCATGGAAAGTACCATTGAAGGCATTTCCCTGAACGACGCCATCGACACGCGGCCCGTCTACGCGCCCGCGAAATGTCAGAATACCGCGGGTCTTGGTGCGAATGACGAGATGCTGATTATCGATGGTGCCTTCCAGTCCTCCTGACTGATTCGGTCCTTTGAAATGACCGGTAATCACATTCCCCTTTTGCCGGAGCTCAAGGAACTTCGAAGAGGTCGACCCATTCGGGTCGTTGCAGTATAGAGTCCACTTGCCCGCGACGCTGGCGGGCTGCTTTTGCGCCGGTGGTTGCTGGGCACTGGCGAGATTGACGGCGAATATCGCCAATGCAAAACAAAAGACGAAGATACTCAAGCCAGATTTCTTCATAGTTCCTCCGGGGCAAATGCGGTGGCACAGCAAAATTACAGGAATTCCCGAACTCTTTCATCCTAAAAAGCAACGAAGACGATGGCGGGGTAGAATTCTCATCGAGTTCCAACAGATTTGCAGATTGAATGATCCATCGAAAGGTCGTGCGCGCCTATGTCGAATTCATCAACTGGAACTCCCTTTCGCCGAACCCTCACCCGACGAACCCTCCTCCAGAATCTGGCTGGCACCGCCGCACTGGCAGCCGTGCCTATTCCCAAAATCTTTGCTCAACGGCAGTACGGTGGTTCGACTGGGCAGCAGCGAGGCGAGATGGGACGGCTCGCCGGACAATTTCGCCGCCAGTTCCGCGTCCCTGCAACCTCCATCGCTATTTCCCGTAATGGCCAGTTCGCCTATGACGAAACCGTCGGTATGGCCGACCCTCAGCACGTACTCCAGGCCCAGCAAAGCTCTCTCTTTCGCATCGCCTCGGCCACCAAGCCAATCACGTCCGTCACTATCTTTTCTCTCATCGAACAGGGCAAGCTCAACCTCACCGACAAAGTCTTCGGACCTTCCGGCATTCTCGACATCAAGTACGGCAAGCCTCCTTACAAGCCGTACATCACCGACATCACCGTCGACCACCTGCTCACCCACACCTCCGGTGGCTGGCCCAACGACAACACCGACCCCATGATGCATAACGACGGCTGGGACCACATCAAACTCATCACCGAGACCATCGCCAACGTTCCGCTCACCTACCCGCCCGGCACCCACTGGGCCTACTCCAACTTCGGCTACTGCATCCTCGGTCGCGTCATCGAGCAGGTTACCGGCCAGCCCTACGAAGGCTACGTTCAGACCAACATTCTCGCGCCCTGCGGCATCACCACCATGCAGATCGCCAAAAATAGTGAACGCGAGCGCGCTCCGAACGAGGTCGTCTACGTCGGCCAGTACTCCGAAGACCCCTATAAGCTCAACGTTACGCGGATGGACTCGCACGGCGGCTGGATCGCCTCTTCCACAGATCTGGTCCAGTTCCTCAACCACGTCGCCGGAGCGCCCGGCATTCCGGCGCTGCTCAAGCCTGCCACCATCAAAATGATGACGACGCCCGCCCCTGCCTATCCGCCGGGCGACGCCCGCTATGCCCGGGGTTGGATGGTCCGCAACAATGGCGCGGGAAACTGGTGGCACAACGGCAGTCTTCCTGGAACCACCTCCATCATGGTCCGCACCCCGACCGGCTTCTGCTGGGCCGCTCTATGTAACACCCGCAGCCAGCCCTCCGATGAAATCGACACGGCTATCGACCAGATGATGTGGAACATGGTGCGTACCGTTCCCTCTTGGAATGCCTGACGAACCGATCCTCCAAGTCTATGTTTCGACACGCGTGCTTACGGGTTCCGTTTCTGATATGAAAACACGAAGTAGACTTCGTCCGGATCACGCAGGTACTGATCTTGTTGGGATAACGTTGCTTCCATATGCGCCCGCGTTGAAGAACATCATCATCTCCGTCCTGATCATGGGCTGTATTTTAGGGCGTGCTGGCGCCGCACCCCAGACAAAGGCCAAAGAGAGCCTCCCGGTTAAAGGGTCCTCATCGAACGACATCCCAGACGGAGCTCTTGATCTCTCCGATCTGTGGCCATCGCCTCTTCAATCGGCCGTTGAAACAGACACTCTCGCTCTTGAGCCCGCGTCGAGTATCACCGGCGGCAATGGTGGCGCCAGCACGCCTTCTTTCACCGGCGATCCCAGCTTTGATGGCGACACCTTCGAGGTCAACGGCCAGGAGGACATCGTCATTCCGTACTTTCAGATGGCAGATCAGATGCGCCTGGACTTCGAGGACGGTCATCAGTTGCAAGGGCCAGCAGAACAACCCACAAAAGCGGCTATCAGGAAGCTTTCCGCACCGAAGGCAGCAGGGAAGGGTGCCCCGACAAATCTGAAATTCGCCCGATTCCACGGAATAGCCTTCTGGAATGGCGGGAACTCGATCTTCAACGCCAGCCCGTTTGTTCTGGCAGGAGATCCGATTGCAAATCCCGCGTATGACAGCAACAACTATGGATTGACCATGGGCCTCGCACCTTTTGTGCCAGGCCATACCAAACCGAGCCGACGCGATTTCATCATGGTGAGCTATGCGGGTCAATCGTCTTCCACAGTAGTGAACAACTATGGCCTGGTTCCGACGGATCTTGAACGCACCGGTAACTTTTCGCAACTCACTTCCTCGGATGGATCGTTGATTCCGATCTACCCTCCGCGGAGCATTACGCCTTACCCCAACAACACTATCAATACGGCTCTCAATCCAGCAGCAGTTGCATTACTCGGGTACCTGCCGCGACCTAATCTGACTGGCACCGGTCTGAACTATCGGCTTCTGACGACGAAGGGCAACCGCGGCAACGCGGTCGGCGCGAGTTATACCCATAACTTTGGCCCGGTCACCGCAACCGGCGAACACGAGGACGGCGGACCGACGCAACAGTTCAAGGTGACCTTCAACTTCGGAGACACGACCAGCGATATTGTTGCGCTTTTTCCCTCTCTCTCAGGCAAGCAAAGAGTGCAGGGCTACTCCCTGAACCTGGGATATACCTTTGGCAGACGCAACTGGCTTGCAACCCTGAACTTCACCTCGAATCGCAACAACGCACAGGTGCGGAATCTGTTCACGGGCGGCCAGGATGTTGCAACGAGCGTCGGCGTTTACAACGATCCATTCCACAATCCGATCAATACGGATCCCCTGAACTATGGTCTGCCAAGCTTGATCTGGAATGGCTTCAGCAGCTTCGTCGAAACGCAGCCCAACTTTCAACTCACACAAACAACCGGCATCTCAGGGGCTGCTGACTGGGTACATGGCGCTCATATCGTTCGTGTTGGAGGAAGTCTTAATAGGATGGAGTTCAATCTCTTTGGTGGAACCGATGCAACGGGAGCCATGGTATTTACAGGTGGCTACACCCAGATTCAGGGCTCATCGACCAATAATCCCGTTTCTACTACCGGATCGTCGTTCGCGGACTTTCTAATCGGACTTCCTCAGCAAACGCGGATCGAGTCGCCGTACCAGAAGGCATATACGCGGCAGACTAACTGGGCGACCTATGTCCGCGACGATTGGAAAATTCTGCCTAATCTCACGCTGCTTGCCGGACTTCGTTATGACTACTATTCGCCTTTTGTCGAGCTGCATAAGCGGCTTTCAACCCTTGACTACAACGCAGACTTCTCCGACATTGCCCCGGTCCAGCCCGGAGACGTAGGACCGATATCCGGCAGGAGCTATCCACGCAGCCTGATCCGGGCCGACCGCAATAACTTTGCACCTCACATCGGTATTGCATGGCAGGCAAAGAAGACGACGGCGATCCGCTCGGGATACAGCATCTACTACACTGTGGCGCAGTACGGAACATTCATCCAAAAACTCGCCTACCAGCCGCCCTTTGCGCATGTCGAAGTGAATGGCAACATTCCGCATGTCTTCACGTTCTTTACCCTGGATGCCCCGTTTGGCAACTCCGCCGACTTCGGCAACTACGCGATCAATCAGAACTACAAATTGCCTTATGTTCAAGTGTGGTATCTGGATGTCCAGCAGACACTACCGCTGGGACTAATCCTCGATGCCGGATATGCGGGAGCAAAGGGAACTAAACTGGATATTCTGAGAGCGCCGGGCCCCATTAATATCCTGCCTTTTGCCAGCGCGTATTTTGACTACGAAGATTCGATCGGGTTCTCGAATTTCAACTCGCTCGTTGCACGTATCCGCCGCGAGATGAGCAACGGGCTTGCTCTCTCTGCGACCTATGCTTATTCGCACTCAATCGACAATGCATCGTCGACCAATGCAGGGCTTCCGGTGGTCGCACAGAATCCGGACGATCTGAAGGCTGAGGAGAGTAACTCCAGCTTCGACATTCGCCACCAGGTCACAGGTAGCTTCCTGTATCAATTGCCATTCGGTCCGCAGAGGGCCTGGCTCAGTGAGCCAAGTTTCGCTTCGCATCTTGTCTCCGGTATTTCAGTAGCGGGATTTTTTACGCTAGCGACTGGAACTCCTCTAACTCCATATGTGGCGGCCTCCGTTGCCGAGGTCGAGCGAGGCACACATGGTTCGGTCCGTCCCGATCGCGTTCCCGGTACGTCGATTCGTACGGACGGAGGCCGTCTCGATCACTGGTTCAATACCAATGCATTCTCTCCAACGTTTGCTCCGGGCCAACTCTACGGCACGGCGTCCCGCTTCTCAATTCCGGGCCCAGGTCTGCAAAACGTCGATCTTTCAATTTCAAAGAGCGTTCTATTAGGCGAAACCAAGACCATGCTGTTACGTGCGAGCGCAAGTAACGCGCTGAATATCGTTCAGTACTCGGATGTTGACACACAGATCGGCTCTGGAACCTTTGGCTATGTTACCGGTGCGCAGCCTATGCGGCAGTTCACTTTTTTGGCGAAGTTCACCTTTTGAATGAACGGGATTATCGATCTGCAACGCCGATGAAAATATTGCGATCAGTCAAGTCTGACGAGATCGTCCAGGCTGTAGCTTCGAGAATTATTTGTAGTAGTGTTTCAGAATTATTTGTCGTATTCGGCTTTAGCCGGGGCCGATGACGAGGCAGTCGCGGACGGCTTCAACGACTGCCGTCGAGATGACATGAAGGTCATTCACGCTGAGAACTCGCTCGATCTGCATCATCGTGATCGTCTCCTTTCTCGTAGCCGACAATGCTCGGCACTCAACACAAGGAAGGGTGATCGGACAATATTTCCATCCGCGACCCTCTGTGCGAAGCTCGATTCTCTCGGCATTGGCGATGGGCTGACTTCTTCTTCCCCAGAATCCCCGCATTTTCTCCTGATCGCTCAGACCCGACTCAGTTAGGAGCGATCGGACAGCTTGAATGAATTGGCTGTGGCTGAAGACGCAGACCCGGGCCCCGGGTGGGTGTATGCGAGAAGTTGCAAAGCAGCATCTGCTCATTTCAGCAACAAGGAGAAGCCTTCGGCTCCCTCTCCGTCGCAGTACGTGGGCCTCGTGCGAATATTGCTCTAGAAGACATCCGTTCGGCGCTCAGGGTGCCATCCAACGGTCCGGTTGTAGCTAGGTAAACTCTCGAATCGGCCAAATCTCGGCCGGCACCTTGGCAAAGCGTTCAATGGTTGGCGCGGCGGTTTGCCGGGTGCGGAGATAGGGCGAGGTCACAATCAAACCGGGCACCTCGGTCCATCTAGCAGCCACTTCTCTTGCCTGCTCCCATCCCAGTTCCGTCAACTCCAGGAGCGCAAGGTCATCGCATGGGCTACCAGCGTTTCCAGTGGTCTGTCCGTGTCGAATAAGTTTTCGAACGGCAGGGTTGTCTTCGACGATTAGGATATTCAATTCTTCCCTAAAAGCGGTACTGGGCAAGCCGGTCTTTACGACCGGCTCGCCGCTAAGCGGATGGTAGCCGGTGTTACTGTTGACTCTGGGCCTGGCTGGAGCTTTCCAGCATCAGGAGGCCCATTCCGTTGCCATCGACTTCAATTGCCAGCACCCGGTTCGCATCGATCGGATAGTAGCCGAATGCCCCCGGCTGCTCGAAGCTGTTCGAGTTGAGCCCAGTCAGATGCAACAGACCGGTGGAGGTATCCTCCAGACCAGTAAGAGGCGTGCTGGCATACGTGTCAAAGGGCGTGGTGAGCCTCTGCAGGTTCGGATCCTGAGACGTATAGTCCGTATACCCGTTGAAGGTACCGTTGCTGATCGTAACTGGCCCCGCCGCGCCATAAGGCTGGATGTATTGCTGCCCGTTCAGGAATCCCTGAACAGCCACCGCGTACGTCCCCTCGTAGTCAGAGAGGCCATTCTGCGCATAAGCAAGCCCGCTGGTCTGTTCTAGGTTGTCGGAGCCCATGATCATCGCATTGCCGTTTCCATCCAGGTACAGGACGAAGGACAAGGCAATGTTCGACAGATTGGAGGGAACGACATTTGTGATGACGACGCGGCCGGAAGGACTGACCTGATAGGACGCATTACTGAAGCTGTTGCCGGTGTTATTGTCCAGATCGTTGAAGGCCAACATACCCGAGGCGGTTCCGTTCGATGCAAAGATGAACGCTCCTCCCATGATCAGGGGTCCATTCGTATCCTGGCCGATGCTGCCGTGGATATAAGTCTGGCCGGATACGCTCTGAGCATTGAACGTTCCGGTTTTTGTTCCCTGAGCGAGCGCTGTTCCGCCCATGTCGGCGTTGAGTCCGTCTCCCACGCTTTCGATCAACTGAATCGTGCTGCCGTTGATGTATCCGCTGAATGCAATGCTGGGTACCTGTCCGGATGCAGACGGCGTGAGGGCGATAGTGACGCGGCCAAAGGAATCCGGAGCGCTGATGGAGCCGGAAGAGAAGCTCTGTCCCAGCAGGGTGGTCCCGCCTCCGTCATTCAGGTCGAAGACGCTGTTCGAGATTGAGAGCTGAGTGCCGGAGAAGTTAAGCACGCCTCCGATTGCCAACTGATTATTATCATTGGTGTCGATCCCGTTTACGGAAAAGGCATAGCCGCCCGAGGGCGCCGCTGCCGAGGTCTGCAGATCGATGGACCCGGTCGCCGCTCCGAAAGAGTCGAACTCCGAGACCAGCAGCCTTGTGCCGGAGACGCGGCTGGCTCGCAGCGTTTCAACGCCGTTCACACCAATCTGGTTGTTTGCAGTCCCGAGAACAATCTGGATGTTCTCTCCAGTAGACGAAATGTTGCTGCTGGAAGGAACCAATGTGTCCGTTGACCCCAGGTTGGCATCGGAAAAGTCCTGCTCTCCGGCGCTGATTTCGCCCTTGGTGACGGTGAAAGCTCCGCTAAGGAAGTACGACTGATTATTGTCCTGCCCCGAAAGATGGAACACGTATGTCCCATCGGAGAGGATCGTGGGAGGCGCGGCGGTAATGGTAATTGTCGCTGAGGCGGACTTCGTGGTGTCGGTAACCGAGGTTGCGGTCACTGTGACCGTCGCCGGTGATGGAACCGCCGCCGGGGCAGTGTAGGTAGCAGGCGAATTGCTCGAAGTGCTGGTTGGGCTGATGCTACCGCACTGAGAGCTGCCACAGGTCACGCTCCATGTGACGCCGGCGTTTTTGGAGTCATTCGTGACAACGGCGGTCAGACTCGTGTTGGTACTGACGACCATTGAAGATGGTAGCTGCGAGGCAAACGATACCGAAACGCCCGTGGACGCGGAGGTGACGGAAATAGTAGCTGAGACTGACTTGGTCGTGTCCGTGACGGAAGCCGCTTTAATGGTCACTGTCGCGGGCGAAGGCACAGCCGAGGGAGCAGTATAGGTGGCGGTTGCACCGCTGCCTGTGGATGACGGGCTGATCGTACCGCATGAGGACCCTCCGCAGGTCACGCTCCACGTGAGGCCGTTGCCAGCGCTGTCATTGCTGACGATAGCGACAAGCCCGACGCTCGCGCCCGTATTCAACGAGGCTGGCGGAGGGTTGAGAAATGTCACGGAAATGGGTCCGTTTGGAGGGTTTGGGCCGGAACTGCCGCTTGAACATGCGACAACCATCAGGGCAACGGCAGAAGCCAATATGAGACCGATAAATTTGCGGAGCGTCATCGCTTTCCTCCATCCTGCAAAGTCTGTGTATAGGCGCGCACCGTGGTGCGCGAGTGAACGAGAAAACCATGAGCATTTCGAATTGTGATCGGCTGGCCGTCCATAATGAGCTGTTTTGCGAACAAAACATTCTGCCCTTTCAGGTTCTGAAATCTTCCCTCTACCTGGATCGAGCGTCCTGGGAGGACCACCTGTTGCAGGGCTTGCGACTGGTAAGGCCCAAACAGAACCTCAACCGATCCTTGCGGCATCGCCATCACCGCGCAAAAGCCGCTTCGACAGGTGGCGGACCCGGTAGTTTCGACTGCCAGGACGGTGCCGGTAACCGTAGTCGCAGGCATCTTTGAAGCCGTTGCATCCCAGCCGATATATCCGGGGGACGTCCTCTGGGATATATCGTTAGTTTGGGCTTGAACGCTGTCGCACGCTATCGCGCAGAGTAAGACTGCGAAAAGCGCCAGAATCAATATCTTTTTCATCTCTCACTTCCTTTCGGCGGGTGCCGTATTCCTTTGGCTTTGTCTGAATTGTGGAGCGTTATGTGCCTTTGCTCTTCCTCTGCGAACCGGGTGCGTTTACCGGCGGTGTCCTCCGCCTCCACCACCGCGGTGAGCCGACATATGCTGCGGATGGTGCTGTACGTTGTTGTGATGTTCCGCTCTGGACGCATGTGACTGCGCTCTTCGATCTTGCTGCCGAGGATGGAAATTGTCCTGGTGCTTATCGCGCTCGACTCCGCCGTTGCCGCCGACCATGCCGTGACTTCCATCCTGCTCTGGGCGTGCGGCCGGGTCGTTGGCGTGGTTGCTGGCCAATTCCTGGTGCTGTACGCTGCCGTTGCCGCCGATGAGTCCGTGATTGCCGTTATTGCCGCCGTTCGGCTGGCCTTTGGGATTGGCGCCGGAGGCGTCATGGTGAAAGTGGCCATTGGGTCCGTAGTAGCCGTTGGGGTGGTAGTCCCCGTTGGGGCCGTAGCGGGTATCGGCTCCGGGGCGATAACCATTCTGCGCAGCGCGGTTGTAGATAGTGGTGTGTCTATTAATGTAAGTGGTGTGGTTGTAGATAACAGTTCCACCACCGCCCCAGTTCATATTCCATGCATGCCATCCAAAGCCTCCACCCCATCCCCCGCCGATCGCCACAGCTCCTACGGAAACTCCGCTTCCGAAGTAGAGACCTACTGAGGCGATGGGCATGGGCGCAGGAACATAAAGGGGAACGGTCAATTGCATTCCATAGACCACCGCAGGATCATACTGTGGCACGTAGACAACCTGCGGATTGGCGGGCTGGATCACGATTGTGGAAGGGCTTTGCTGTACGACGCTGATCTGTGAGTTAGATTGCAGAGTTCCGGCAGCCTGAGCCTTGGCTCGCATGACTTGTACAGCCGCCATCACGTCGGCCTGCTGGTTGGTGAAAGCCTGGCCGAGGGAGGATGTCCAGGAGAGATTACGCGCCAGGTTTTCGAGCACAGAAGGAAATTGCGTGAGGGACTTTACGCTCGGCTCCCACGATTGCTCGTCGACTGCCTGGGAGAGTGCGGTTCCGGTGAGATTGCGGTTCTGCGCCAGCCAGTTGGTCGCTTCGGTGATCTGGTCAAGATCACTGGCGGCGGCGAAGACCTGCGCGACCAGCGCGTCAGGATAGAGAGCGATGGGCGCGACAAGAGCATTCAACTGTTCTGAAGTAAGTAGCGCGGGCGCAGGGCTTGCTGGCGCAGCTGCGTTCTGGACCGCCGGAGCAGGAGCGGCAGATACGGTGACTGCCTCTTCGGGCTGGGGGCTCAGAATCGGCTGAGGGGAGACCGATGAGGATGGAGCCTGCTGCGGGTACAGCGGAGGATTGCGCTGCGCCTGCCATGGCGCGTGCCGGCCGTGCACTCCATAGGTGCCGGTCATATTGTCTCCGAACACCTGTCCATGAAAGTTGAAGACATTTCTGGTAACCGTGCTGAAGCGGATGTGATGGCCGTTGACCTCTCCCTGAATCGGCCCTGCCTGGCTGATACCCTCGTAATAGCCGGTGAGCATGTTTCCATCCTGCGCGATCTGGGCGTGTACGACGTTCACCTGGCCGGAAGCGACGCCGGTGGAATAGATGGTCCAATTGCCTGAAACATTATCGGGCAGGTTCTGGCCGAGAGTCGGTCTGCACGGGACCAGTAGCAGCGCGACAGTCAGAGGCAATATTGCGGTAAGTTTTCTCATGACATTCTCCAATTCATTCGCGGCCGTTTCCCGGTCGCCGTTGCCTCATAGCAATGCACCTGCCGTGCCAAAGCTAAATCGCTGATTCTTATTGAGTTCTGGAAGTATGAGGCTCACGGTTCGCCGGGAATTCACGAAGATTCGCAAAGGGTCGCGTGCCAGAGGGCAAGCCGAAGGCGGATGGATTGAGGTAAAATCGCGCGAATATCGAGCGACTCTCGGGAAGTGAATGGCAAAAAGAGGTCCGGGGCGCTGCCTAAGGACGGAGTGCGCGATGCCAACCGGCGCCGAGGAATACAAACACAAGGAAGCCACGCTGACGACCCGCGAACGCGAGTTCCACCAGATTGTGGACTCGGTGCCATTGCACATCGTTCTTCTGGATCCGGATTTCCAGCAGTCCTATGGAAACACTGCGTCGCGATCGTATTTCGGGCTGAAGAACAGGCTGAGTCCTGAGAAGTTTGTGCAAACCACGACGCATCCCGAAGATTGTGAGAAATACCTAGCGTGGGCGGTCGAACGCAACCAGCAAAGAGATGGTGGCGAGATTGAGGTGCGCCTTCGCAGGCACGATGGAGAGTATCGCTGGTTTCTTCATCAGCTTTCGCCGATTGCGGACGACGAGGGCGCGATCGTGCGCTGGTGCCTGACCCGCGTGGACATTGACGAACGAAAGAGGCAGGAAGACCGCGCCATGATGGAGACTCTGTCGCTGCGAGAGGAAATCGACAAGATTTCGATGTTTGAAGAGATCGTGGGAACTTCCGTGCCTCTCCAGGCGGTGCTGGCGCGGATTGCGAAGGTAGCCCCGACAGACTCGACGGTCTTGATTACCGGCGAAACGGGCACGGGCAAGGAGCTGATTGCGCGGGCCATCCATAAACGATCGCGTCGTTCGAAACGCGCCTTTGTGGCGGTCAATTGCGCGGCAGTGCCGAAAGACCTGATCGCTTCTGAACTTTTTGGACATGAGAAAGGAGCGTTTACCGGGGCGCTGCAGCGGCACATGGGCCGGTTTGAGCTTGCGGACGGCGGGACTATTTTTCTGGATGAGATTGGCGAGCTTCCGGCGGAGACGCAGGTGGCGCTGCTGCGGGTGCTCCAGGAGAGGGAGTTTACACGCGTGGGGGGCACGCAGTCCATTGCCGCGGATGTGCGGGTCATTGCGGCGACGCATCGCGATTTGCCGAAGGCCATTGAGGCGGGAAGTTTTCGCAGCGACCTCTATTACAGGATCCATGTTTTTCCCATCGCGGTTCCCTCGCTACGCGAGCGGAAAGAAGATCTGCGACTGCTCGTGCAATATTTTATTGATCGATTTTCAAACAAAATGGGAAAGACGTTTCGTCGCATCGACCCGAAGAGCCTGGACCGGCTCTCTTCCTATCCATGGCCTGGAAATATCAGAGAGCTGCAGAACGTTATTGAACGGTCGGTGATTGTGTGCGACGCGGACATTTTTTCTTTGGATGAAAGCTGGCTGATCCATGCTAGCACCATTCAGAAGCCGCTTTCGGTGGAGATGCTGAATCAGGAAAAGGAATTGATCGAGGCGGCGCTTGCGCAAAGCAGGGGCCGGGTTTCAGGCGCTTCAGGTGCCGCGGTGATGCTGAAGATGCCGCCCTCCACGCTGGATTCGAAGATTAGAGTCCTGAAAATCGACAAGAGAAGCTTCCAGTTGTAAGGTTCATTTTCTGATGCGGCATTTCTCCATCGTTTTCACGAAAGTTCGGAAATCCACCGCGAAAGTTCTTTGCCTTTCCCGCGCATCTCGTTCTTGGATCTGATCTTAGTTTTGGCCATGCTCTTGCATTGTTCCTGCTGTGTGATTCATTGACAGGAGCAATATGTGGAGATTGGCAAAGGCGGACGGCGAAGGGCGGATCATTCTGATTCTTTCAGGCCGCATTGGTACGGAGCAACTGGCTGAGTTGCGACGAACTGTCGAAATGGAGGCAGCGCGGCAAGAAGTTGCGCTGGATATTGAAAACCTGCGGCTCGTAGACAGGGAAGTGGTCGCGTATCTTGCGCAGTGCGAAATGAGCGGCGTACGCATCCAGAACTGTCCGATGTATATCCGGGAGTGGATCGCCAGCAGCGGGAGAGAATCTTTACCAACTACCTGGGATGATACGTGCCGGGATCAGTGACGTATCCCTTTGAAACGAAAATGGAGACATTATGTACTTTGCCGTTGTCGTCTTGTTGCTGCTGGTTTTTCCGGTGGCATCTGTGAGCATAGAGAATATCCATTCTGGCCATACCCTCAGCATGATGTTGCTGACCGGGCGCTGGCTTGTCTTCTGGGCGGTTGGAGTTCGGTTGTTCATTGCTGGAATGCGGCAGGTGATTCAACCTCAATTTACAGCCGAGAAGATATTCGGCCTTCATGGGACCGCTTCGTTTCCAATCATCCGGGAATTGGGGTTTGCAAACCTGTCTATGGGTCTTGTAGGAATCTGGAGCCTATTCCAAATAGGTTGGCTTATTCCTGCGGCAATCGTTGGAGGTCTATATTACGGGCTCGCCGGGTTAGGCCATATTCCCCGGAAAAGCAAGAATGCGAAAGAGTACACGGCGATGGTCTCCGATTGCTTCGTCTTTCTGGTTCTTCTTTCATTCGTCATAAACAGGTTGTTTTAAGAGCATTTTCACCGGATCATCGTGAACGGTAGTCTATATCTTGGCAAATTATGTGGCGTAGATATTTGCAAGTTATTTGGCGTGGGGGTGGCTTTGGAGATCATCCCTGACCGATCACCAAACTGTTACGCGCTGCCTCGACGACTTCAGTCGAGACAGTGTGAAGTTGGTTTACGTCGAGTACGCGTTCGATTGGGGTGAGGATTCGGATCAGGAGGCGGAAGCAATGCCAATCATCCAGCCATTAACTGCACGCCCAACACTCTCACCGCAATTGCCCCAAGCGGCTTCTTGTTCAGCACCGCAAGTCTCTTACGACACGCTGGGTTCGCACAGAGCCGCGGCGCAGGGGGACCATCGACAGCAACAGAGATGAATTGTGGATCTGTTGCGATATCGAGACCAGACGCTGGTTCGTCATCGACCTGCTCATCGAGGGTGGTGACGTGCGTGATGCGTACATTGCGGTCGATCGACTTGATGGCCTGCTGGCGAGGCGGAGCTGGCGCCGAGTCGCCTGAGTAACGGGCTTCGAAGTCGCCGAAGGTCCATGGGCGCTGGACGCAGGAGAGATAGTTAATGTTCCTGGTCTGCTCCTTGCGGTGTAGCTTTGCGAATTATTTGGCGTAATCCTTTGCGCGCTATCTGGCACACTTCCGCCCCACAATCGATTTTGTGAGATGACCCATCGGGCCTGCGGATGGTGTCCCAAGCTATAGATCGGCTGTCAGACTTGCAAGTTGCGCCAATGATGGAACTTAACGCTTGTTCTATCTCCGATTAGTGTTCACCGGGAACGTAGAGGCGTCTAGAGGGTCAACCTCGTACCCCAAATAACTTGCACAGATTTACGCCAAATAATTAGCAAAACGACAGCCTGAGATGTCCTTATGCAAGCATCTTTTTGCACATTTCATACTGCTTCTTGACCTCTTCTACGGGCTCGGAAGTACCGGCGTACTCGTACTCGACAAAGGCTGGAACGTTGTAATGCTTTCGCTGCAGAAGTTTTAGAACGGCTTTGATGGGCGTGTCGCCCTGGCCCCACGGAACGTTGTTGCCGGTCTCTTCGTTGACGCCCGGCTTGTTGCGCTGGCGATCCTTGATGTGAAGGTTGGAGATTCGCGCGTGGTGCTTTTCAATGAAAGCGACAGGATCTCCACCGGACGCGGCGTAGTGTCCAATGTCGAGATTGGCGCCCACGATAGGCGAGAGCGCGAACGCCCGTTCGAAGCTGGCTTCGTTGGAAAACTCCTCCGGGTCCCACGTCTTGCTGTGCCCATGCACCGCGAGCATGATTCCATGTTTCTCCGCTGCCGGGACGAAACGTTTGAGAACGCTGAGCCGCGGAGCCATATTGACGGCCTTCACCCGAAGCGCCTTCGCCCCGAGGAACAATCGGTCGACCTCCAGATCGGTGATGTCTTCGACAAATGCCTCGGAGAGGATCGGGTTGAAGGCATGGATGTTGATGCCGGCTGCATCAAACTTGGCGCGGTATCGTTCAAAGTAGGACATCGGAACGGTCTCCCAGAAATGCGTCTGGCGTGCGCGCGCGGTCTTGAGGTCTTCGTCAATTTTGCGAGCGAAGACCCAAGCCCAAGGATTGCGCATGCTTCCGCCCTTGCCGGGTGCGCAGCCGAGGAGAGGTTTCGGGCAAAGAGCCGGATCGGGCCGGGCTCCGCTGTAAATGCCCGGGGTCACAGGGCCGCCGAAGAGTTCGCAGTCATAGATGCCGCAGGCGAGCAGGTCGCGAATAATCTCCTCGGCATGTCCAGCGCCATCGTTAGGAATCTCATGGAAGCTGTAAGTCTGCACACCGAGTTGCACGCCTTTGAAAAACGATTTGTTGTGCTGGGTCGGCTGTGCCGCGGTCCATAGAGTTTGCGTGAGCACAGGAAGCGCGGCGGCTGCAAGCTTAGTGAAGGATCGACGGGACTGATTCATGAATATCTCCCTTAAGGGTGAAGATGAGCTAGCGAGTTACACATGCTAGTGCACTAATCTTGGAGTTGCTCGTGCGAGCCATCATAATCCCTGGATGAAATCAAGCCGTTGATCGGCATCATAGTTCCCGGCTGTGAATCACCGGGCTGAACGCTAAAACGAGCGAGCAGTACTTTCGGCCTCCGGCGCCGACGCGGGTGTGGCTAGGCTCACATGAAATAATTGCTCAAGTCATGCAGGACTTATTGCAAGATTGCCGGGGTCGACGACATCACCATAGGCCGCCGCCACGGCCGCCTTCGCTTTTGTATCGACGAGGTGAAAGAGGAGTAGAGCGGTCCTATGTCATTAGGGGACAGACCGCCAGGAGTGCTCTCTCTAAACTACTTCCCATGGAGGTGCCATGGAAGATGAATTTAAAGTGGTAGAGGTTACCCGTCTTAGCGACACGATCCTTGTCACGTTCGCCGACGGGAAGGTCGCCGTACTCGAAAACGCTAAAGTTCGCTCTCTGGCTGTTGATCCAGAGAAGATAATCTCACTATCAAACGAAGACTGAATAAGCCAGCTCGGAAATTTCGCAGCTTACAAATGGGGGGCGTTCCCGGCGAGCACCTTTGCTCTCGAGCATATGCACTACACTCCGAATCCTTCGTCGGACTCGGCGTAATTGGCCAAATGGTCGCGGACCACTCGGTAGCACTCGCAAGCAAGCGCTTCGAGTCCCGCTAGATCGATAAGGTGAATCTTGCCTCGGCTGTACTGGATGAGTTTCCGCTCTTGGAAATGCCCAGCCGTAATCGACACGCTGGATCTCGCGACCCCGAGCATATCAGCCATGTACTCATGCGAAAGAGCGAGGACGTGATTACCGTTCCGATCGGCGCAGAGCAGGAGCCATCTTGCCAGGCGCTGCTCGATGGAGTGACGGGCATTGCAACCGGCTGTCTGGGCCGATTGAATGAACTGAGCCTGAAGATAACGCAAGGTGAGGTCATGAAATCTCTCAGCTCGCTTGAATTCGTTGGTCGCAAGGGCAGTTTGAGAGGAGTAGCCATGCCCGGCCACTTGCATATAGACGCGATTGAGACTGCGCTTAGTTCCCATCATGGAGGACGCGCCTAGAACAGACTCCGATCCAGCCAAGGCAACTTCGACCTGAAATCCATCCTTGAACGTCGTCGTCATCGAGGCAATGCCCTCCTCAATGAAAAACAGATGATCGATGTGGTTGCCGGGGTACTCGATCTCGCGGCCAGCGGGTAGCTCGACGGGACGAAGGTCGAGGCGCTCAATAATAGCGGGCTCTAGCCTTCGCAAAACTTCGTTTTTGTAGAGAATTCTATCCACTATGAATCCGATCCCCGAACAGCGAGAAATATACGCGACCCGAGGCATAAGCAGGAAATCACGCGAAAACTGCCTGACGATTGAATCCACAGCTAGGATCGCGGTTTAGGCTGGAAGAGAAATCTTGAAGATGGTGCCGCTTCTGCCGGGGCGCACACTGCTGCGTATGCGTATCGTGCCTCGATGGTGTTCAATGATCTTTTTGGAGAGGGCCAGGCCGAGCCCGTTGCCCCGCTCTTGCTTGGTGGTGAAAAACGGTTGGAAGATCTGATCGACATGTTCCGGTGGGATGCCATGGCCATTGTCGGCGATGACGAAGTGAACTTTATCCGAGCTCCGTCTTAGCCGAAGACATAGCGTACCGTTCACTGGCAACGCATCCAAAGCGTTGACGATTAAGTTGGAAATAACTTGGAGCATCTCGCTGGTGTACACCTGGGCGACTACATTCTCGGACAGATTCTTAACAAGATGCACCTTCTTAGCCTCGATCGCCCGCTGATGAACGCGAAGAGCGGCTTCCGCAAGACCAACAAGATCAATCGGCCTGGGAGTTTGAGACGACCTCGCAAAGCCGAGAGTCTGGCTGGTGATCTGGGTCAGAGTAGTCATTTGCTCTTCCGCCAGACGCATGTATTTCTGGACCTTTTCGATATCGTCAGCTTCATTCAATGTGAGATAGGTCAGGTGTCCCAAGGCTTCGAGAGGGTTTTTGATCTCATGCATCAGCTCTAAAGCGAGTTGACCTGCAACTGCTCGTTCCTCGGATCGGCGCAATGCTTCGATTGCCGTCGCCAACTTTGCTTCAAGGCCCGAATCGGAGATGCCATCCATTAGATCAAATCTCTCCCATATCTGAAGCTCTGGAGAGAACGTTCATTTCGGACGTTTGAGCTGGAGGAGGCTCCTCCGCGGACCAGGTAGCAAACAAACCTACCAGATATGATGCAAAAAAAAGCGCTTATGTCATTCATTGACAGACGAAGGCGTTTGAGGATCACGTTATGGCGTTATTCAGCGCCCTAAGCTAGCTTCTGGGAAAACGCCGAAACGCCTGCCAGCGTTTGAGCTGCGGCGATAAGCACTTTAGGGGTTGCGAAGGAGCTGAGGAGGGTGTCGCGCGGGTCCAGCTGGGACTCAAAAATGTCTTCAACCAGGACAAGATTCCTCATCTCCGGTCGAAGCGCATGTGCTGTTGCCAACGCGCTCCCCTGATCCTCCGCAGCAAGCGTGTGGCACAGGATGAAAAGGTCTATGTGCTGCGCGACCATGGTTTGATACACCTCAGTTGGTTTCGCAGTGGTACTGACCTCGAATCCTGCTGTCTCCAACACCCAGCGTCGGGTTTCAAGCAATCTCTCATCACGTCCGTAAATCAGAATGGATGTGGACAACGGTTCTCCTCGTCTAGCAAATCCTTCGATTAAGTAATAGCTGATCCTCTACGCAGCCTTCCGCCTCATATCGGACATAAAGTCAAGGAACCGGAAAAGCTTTCACAGCACAAGTTGCCTAAACCGTAAATTGCCAATACAAACCAATAACCATAGGGGAAGGCGACGTTGCCGTCCGTCCGTCATAAGACATTGCTATGTAGTGCGTCGGACACAGGAATATTAAATAAACGTGTAGCTTTGAGCTATCCGGCGGTTCATTTGTTGTCGGTTTCTGATCAGAGACGTGATGCGCCGTTCACCCGGCCACCTTTGCGGACTGAAAGCAAAGGAAGATCATGCCCCCTCAGTCTGCCAATCTCTTCATAAACTCGCTATCCTCCAACAGTCGCGAATCTCTCCTGAAGCGCTGTGTAGAAGTCGATCTTCCGCTCAGGAAATCCTTGTATGAAGCCGAGACAACACCGAATTACGCTTACTTCATAACTTCTGGCATAGCATCGGTGGTCACGGCAATGCAAGACGGTGGAACGGCGGAGGTAGGACTCATCGGGCGAGAGGGAATCGTTGGAAGCTTCCACCTCCTCGGTCCCGCGAAGGTTTCGACGACTTGCTTTATTCAACTGACTGCGACCGCCCTGAGAATGCCATTTACAGATCTGCTGCAGTCTTTTAGATCAAATGAAGAAATCAGAGATCGTATATTGGAATTTGTGCAGGAGCAAGCCGTGAGTCTTAGTCAGCTTGCCGGATGCCATCGGCTTCACGAGGCGGAAGAACGGCTCTCCCGTTGGCTCTTGATGGCTCAGGATCGAACTCAATCGGACATTCTCGAATTTACGCAGGAATTCCTCGCGATGATGCTTGGAGCAAAACGCACCACTGTCACCGTTGTCGCTGGCGCTCTCCAGAGGAGGGGACTCATCGAGTATCAGCGGGGCCGGGTACGGATCATAAACCGCGAGAACCTTGAGGCGGCAGCCTGCGATTGCTACAAAATTACAAAGAATCTCTACGCGAACCTCTACCAGACTCCCAAAAATGCCTGGTAACAATAACCAATCATCGGGCGATTAATTAGGTTCGTGACTATGAGAGCGATGCGCAATCCACTAAACCTTGAGAAAATGCGTGATCTGATCAGATCTTCGAGAGCCAAGTACTTAGCTGTCACGGCTCCGGTTTGCCCCTTCGGAGCTGGAGTGGAATTTAACATTTGGCCCGAAGGCTGTCCGCGCTAAGAATTGAAACGCGCCGCGTCTCGCCAGCAACCGTTGCTAATGGCTCTTCTTGGTTTTCGATTTAGGTGCCCGCTCTGGCAGTTCTAGACCCTTACTAGACTGCTCCCACTCCTTCACATCAACACCCTGCTTCTGTAGCTTGTCCTTGTTTGCTTCAAAGTAACGACGCTGCGCTTCGCTTTTGAATGGCATAGAAACTCCTCCTATCAGTGCTTGCCCAGGGCTTTCCGAACATCCGCGGCCATCACACCATGTTTGGCCACCAGTTCCCTCAGCCGATCGGAGCTAACGCCCAGTTCCTTCGTCCAATAGGCGACTTCGTAGTCCTCATTGACATTGATACGGGCGCGATCAGCAGGTCCACGATTCGATTTGTCATCTGACATGTGCAAGTCTCCCTGCGCTCATTTGAGCGTCAAAGGATGAGAGCACACAAAGACGGGTTAGGGTTGTCATTGGCACCTAAGGCGGATCATGGCAAAAGCATCGAAATCGGTGGGTTTCATAGAGACGATGGATTGTTTGGCGGTTCCAGCGGTCCCTGAAGGCCCGGAGTGGACTTATGAAATCAAGCTGGACGGCTTTCGTGTCGAAGCCGTTAAGGAGGATGGAAAAGTAATTCTTTACTCTCGACGCGGGAATATCCTGAACGCGAAATTTCCGTACATTGCCACCGCTCTGAAAGAGCTGCCAGCTGACACAATTCTCGATGGGGAACTGGTAGCTCTCGATGGGAAGGGACGTTCCGTCTTCAATCTGTTGCAGAACTTTCGTTCCGCCGAAGCCCAGATCCACTATTACGCCTTCGACATCCTTACGTTGAAAGGCAAAGATCTGACTCAACTTCCGCTTGCGGAGCGGCGACAAATTCTCAGCAAAACTATCGCGGTGAACGATCATGTGAGCCTGTCTGCCGTTTCGCCCGGCCCCGCGCCCGATATTCTCAGCTTTGTAATGACACATGGTCTTGAGGGTGTTGTCGCAAAACGGGCCGATAGTGTTTATGAGCCAGGGAAACGTACAGGTTTATGGAGCAAGCATCGCATCAACCTCGGTCAGGAGTTTGTGATCGGCGGATATACACCGGGCACTCACGGCATCGACGCCTTAATCATTGGCTTTTATCGCGGTAAAGACCTCATCTATGTCGCTCGCGTTCGTGCCGGTTTCGTTCCAGCGACTCGTCGCGAGACTTTCGCAAAAATCAAACATCTCAAGACATCGACCTGTCCCTTTGCCAACCTGCCCGAGACAACCGCGGGAAGATGGGGGCAAGGTCTAACGGCGGCGAAGATGAAGGATTGTGTCTGGCTACATCCAGAGGCCGTTGCAAGAGTTGATTTCCTTGAATGGACGGGAGCGGACCATTTGCGGCACACCAAATTCGTCGCCCTTCGCGATGACAAAGATCCCCGGAAGGTCGTTAAGGAGACCTAATTATGCGCCTGAACCGAGAAAAACTCCTCAATCTTTGGGACCTTGAAGACATGCCCGCGTGCGATGCGGGTATGCAACTGGTACAAGCCTTTCTCTTGAGCTGCGGCGAAGCTGTAGACCGATTTGGAGAAGAGGGACCGGAGGATCGCCTAGCTCAGATCACGGCGAGCTACATGGCACTGGTTGATCACGGAAACATATGTGATGACTGCAATGAAGCCGAAGTCCCCGCGCCTGTTGAAGCGACCGAAAGAGCAGAAGAGGACAAGCTTCAACCGGTAGACGAGTCGTCCGACGATTACAAGCAGGGGTTTCGGGCGGGTGAAAACCTTGAACCGTTAGATGATTCAAAATCTGCGGTGTGGCAGCGCGGATGGGCCGACGCCGAGGAGTGAGATTCAACAGGAGTTGGAAAGATAAGAGATATCAATTGCCTGCGCCCTCCCTTGCATCTAAACCAGTATGGCTAATCCTATCGATCCAACACGTAAGGTCTGCAGCTTCTGAAGAAGAAACAATCGAACCGACGCGCAGATCATCCCAGAACGGCACCTCGTTGGCGTGATATTCAAGAGCTAAAAAGTTTGGGGTGGCAGCGCAGAAAAACTCGAAGAAATTGGTCAAATCTGTGAAGGCTCCAGGAGCCCGGCTGTTGCTATAAAGAAGTCACGGAGGAAGTCATCGAAATAGCAAGCTGGAACGTTAACTCCATTCGCGCTCGTGCCGAACAGGTCAAGACATGGCTCGAAGCGAAAAAGCCAGATGTCCTTCTGCTTCAGGAGCTGAAAGGAACAGAGTTTCCCTCGGAATTTTTCAGAGAGCTGGGGTACGATTCTGCGTCTGTGACGCAGAAGACCTATAACGGAGTCGCAATCCTCTCCCGCACTCCGATAGAGATTGTCAGCACTACATTGCTTGGCGACGAGGCGGACAGCCACGCACGCTTCCTCGAGGCCGTGATCGAGAATATCCGTATCGTGAACATCTACCTGCCGAATGGAAACCCGATCGGTACAGCAAAATTCAACTACAAACTTTCCTGGATGGACCGTCTTGAACAGCAAATGAAGCTATGGCTCAAAAGCGACGTGCCGACCGTCATTGGCGGCGACTTCAATGTCATTCCGGAGGACATTGATTGTCATAAACCGGCGTCATGGATTCGCGATGCGCTCTTTCAACCTGAGTCGCGCGCTCGCTATCGGAAGATGCTCGAACTTGGTTACACCGACGCATTCCGGTCCCTCCATCCGGGGCAAGGCGGCTTGTTCACGTTTTGGGACTACTTCCGGCAAGCGTTCGAGCACAACCGCGGCATCCGAATCGATCACTTCCTGCTCACTCCCAGCCTGGTCAAGCGACTCGAAAGCTGTGAAATCGACAAAGGTCCTCGGATGTTGGAGAAACCATCTGACCATACTCCGATCGTGCTGCGGTTGAGGTAGCCGAGTTGTTTCCTGCCAATCTCACGCGATAAGCGATCTCAAAGTGTCCAAGAGCGGCACTTGCTCAGCTCGGATGAACCTCCGGCCACGGTCCAACGAAAACCATTCTCCGCGATCCACTTCAGGGATCTCCATGCGCTTTCCCGAACGTGGCGGCCACTCAATCTCACAGGTGTTGCTGATGAGCTCTGTGGGATCGCTGTGGCCTTCAAAGGCCCAAGCGAGAACCAGCTTGCCGCTCTTTTGCCGGATCGAACCTAACTCAAGATAGGGTTCAGAAGCTTTGAATCCGGTCTCTTCCCGAAATTCGCGGATGGCCGCAGCGAGCGCTCCTCGTTGCCCTCGAATTCACCCTTGGGAATTGTCCAGAAGCCTTCGTTCTTCTGTGACCAGTATGGGCCGCCGGGATGGACGAGGAAAACCTCGCCGTGGCCGAGGACTCGGCGATACATGAGAAGGCCGGCACTCTGCTTGGATGATTTACTCATTGGCTATCAAAGAGACTTACTTGCTTGTTCGAAATTGGGGTGGTCTCCACCAATCGCGCTCGCATCTTCTCCGCAGGCAAGATACGCAGCAGGTGCACGGGCGGTCTTTCGGCGGGTGCCAGATATTCTTCATAATCGCGCGGCTCGACGAATGTAGTCATGCGATCATGAATCGGTGCCATCAGTTCATTCGGCTCGCCGGTCAACACAGCGAAGGTTCGCTCCCAGTGCTCGGTCTTCGGGTTTTTCCAAAGCTTCCACACTGCGGCCATTCCAAAAGGCTCTTGGTCGGGGATGACGAACTCGTACTTCGGCTTCCTTTTGCCTTTCTCCGTCTCTTGCCATTCATAGATCGCATCCCCGGGGACGATGCAACGTCCCTTGAGGAAGGCGTCTTTCCAGAACTTTGCATGCTCGATGTCTTCCGACCGCGCGTTGAAAAGCGGCCTTGGCCGATCAGGTAACTTGAAGGCCCATCGCATCATTTCGATCTGCCGCTCGCCATCTTCGTTCAAGTAAATGACTGGCTGCATGGATTGCGGGCTGAAATCGTCGCCGGGATCAAAGAATGTCTCGTCGAGTCCCGCTGCGACGGCGAACGTCTCCGCGATGCGTTGTTTGTCGGAACGTCGTTTGTACCTTCCACACATGGTTAAGTCTCCCTGACGACTGTCTTAAGTTCAGATGCTTCAATTCAAAGGGCATCTGAAGGAGAATAAATGGCCGACGACAACAGCAATCGCGGTCCGGCAGACCGGGCCAGGATCAACATCCACGAAGCATATGAAGACGAGTATTGGAGCAAAGAACTATGGGTCACCCCAGAACGTTTGCGTGAACTGGTCGGCAAGCATGGGGTGATGGCTGCCGACATTCGCAAGACTCTGGGTAAGTGAAAGTGGGCGGTTCTAGTTACCCGCCCAAACTCTTTTCCTCTTTCTTCTCATTCTGTATCAAATACTTAGCGAAGAATGCACAACTCTTAGGGCAAAGGCCAGTTGACGTTGATGGGGTCATTAAGGCGAATATAAGGCGAAGCTATGCCTACCGCCAACGCAGTCCGGGTGCAAATAGAGGCCTCCCTTGCCAGGAGGATACCGTCGGCTTTGTCACCTGTCGCAAAGGTTCTTCGGCCCACAGCTTCCACCGGCATCTCCGCCATTGACGAACTACTCGAGGGCGGGCTTCCGCTCGGGGCGCTGACGGAGATGGTGGGTCCCGAATGCTCCGGAAGAACATCACTCGCACTTTCTTTTTTGGCGCAACTGACGCAGGCTGGCAAAGTCTGCGCATGGATTGACGTTTCGAACAGTCTCCGGCCCGAGTCAGTCGCGGCCGCTGGGGTTGATCTGGGACATCTCCTCTGGGTGCGATGCGGAATCAGTCCAACGAGCAAGGGCATTTCCAAACCAGAAAAGGTCTTCATCCTTCCGGAGAAATACATGATCGCGCCGCCAGCGAAGAGGGGTCTCCACGGTGGCGGGTTTGGTCCGCATCCACGAAATGAGCAAAAGCAACTTTCAAACGCGTTGTGTGGCCTCTTCCCGCCGAACACTCTTATCCCACGAGGCGCCGAGCCACAGAGACGCGTCTCGAAAGAGCCTGAGCGATTCCAGCCTGTCGCTACTCAAGCTGAACCACCGAAACAAGTCATAGCAGCGACTACTGCATGGACGCGATTAGAACAGGCACTCAAGGCAACCGATCTGCTTCTTCATGGTGGGGGGTTCAGCGCCATTGTGCTGGACATGGGGAGCATCGCACCGAGCTTCGCGACCCGTGTGCCGCTTGCCACCTGGTTCCGCTATCGAGCTGCAGCGGAGCGTTCTCAAGCGAGCATCCTTCTTCTTTCGCAACATGCGTGCGCAAAGAGCAGCGCAGAGTTGGTGCTCCAGATGGAATCGGAAGATGCGCGTTGTGACGAACAGACGCTCTTCACGGGTTTGCGTCATCGCGTACAGGTTCAGCGTCAGCGCTTCACCCAATCATCGAACGTCCTGCCGATGAAGAAACCGGCACAACGTGCGGACTGCGCCTCCTGGAACAGTCAGAGCACATGGGCAGGTCGGAGATGACTAAGCTCACCGAACTCTATGCATGCGTTTACGCGAAGGAGTTTCCAGCGCAAGCTCTCCTGCGTCTGCGGCCAGAGCTGCGCAATCAGCCGTGTGTCGTTATGGAAGGCGAGCCGCCTCTCCAATCCGTCTGCTCACTCAATGCCAAGGCGCGCGTGTCAGGAGCCGCACATGGTATGACGCGTGTCGAAGTCGAAACCCTTCCTGCAATGACCATGCTTTCACGGTCGGGCAAGGAAGAGAGTGCAGCGAAGGCAGCTTTGCTGGATACTTGCGGGACATTTTCTCCACGCATCGAGGATCACAGTTCTGAGACTGCATTTGTCTGCGTGGTCGATATTGTGGGAACCCAAAAGCTCTTCGGTACATCCGACCAATTAGGAAGAGAACTTTTCAAGCGCATTCGCGCGGGGGGCATCACTTCCTCTATCGCCGTGAGCGAGAACGTCCATGCTGCGATGTGTCTTGCAAGAGGAATGTCGCTCCGTTCTCCTGTGATGGTTATTCCCTCCGGAGAACAAGGTCCCGCGCTCGCGGCATTGTCTCTCACTGTCCTCGATCTCCCCGAGGATCAATCGGAAACCTTTACGTCCTGGGGCATTCACACACTCGGCACGTTGGCTGCTCTTCCAGAGAAGGAGCTTATTGCCCGCATGGGTCAGCATGGCAAGCGGCTACGTCAGCTTGCCAGCGGTACATTGCCCCATCTTTTTCAGCCGGTCGAGCCGTCATTCACCCTTGAGGAGAAGATGGAACTCGACTCTCCCGTTGAAATTCTTGACTCACTGCTCTTCGTGGCCGGGGTGATGCTCGAACAACTGATCTTGCGCGCTACTTCACGTGTTCTCGCTTTGGCATCTGTGACCATCGCGCTCTCGCTCGAAGGAAATACAGCGCACGTACGGACGGTACGCCCAGCCCTTCCAACCAATGATCGTCAACTCTGGATCAAGCTGATCCACCTGGATCTGGAGACGCACCCGCCTCTGGCCGCCATCCTCTCTTTAAGCCTCCGTGCCGAACCCGGCAGCACGAGTAAGGTACAGCTAGGGTTGTTCTCACCGCAGCTGCCAGAGCCATCGCATCTCGATGTCACCCTCGCACGCATCGCGAAGATCGTTGGCGAGGAAAATGTCGGCAGGGCTGTTCTTCTGGACACGCACAATGAGCAGGAATCATTTCGTATGGAGCGGTTTACTGTCCCAACATCAGAACGAACTAGTAGTGCCCGGGTTCAAGGCTGCTCTGCGATGCGTGAGCTTCATCCCGCAGAGAGCGTCAGAGTGATGGCGGTGGGAGGAAGGTTCGATGCCATTCTGTTTCGTCAGAAGAGGTACACCGTCGAACGGGCGTATGGACCGTGGCGAGTGAGCGGCGAGTGGTGGAATTCGAACCTTTGGGGCTGTGAGCAATGGGATATCGTGGCCCGCGCCGAAGACAGTCCATTATTGTGCTGTTGCCTCGTACGCGACTTGATGCGAAATCAATGGCAAGTAGTTGGCCTCTATGACTGACCGCTATGTGGAACTGCATGCCGCGAGCGCCTTCAGTTTCCTCGAAGGTGCATCTCAGCCGGAAAAACTAGTTGAGCGAGCTGTCGAGCTGGAGATGCCAGCTATGGCATTGCTGGATCGAAACGGCGTTTACGGCTCAGCGCGGTTTCATACTTCCGCGAAGCGAAACAGCGTGCGTGCTCATGTTGGAGCCGAGATTGCGGTTTCGAGCTTCGGTTCGCGGCCTGTACCTCCTGCCTGGTTGCCGCACCGGTATTCACCCGAGCCTGCGCGTGTCTCCCTGCTCTGCGAATCGCGTACTGGCTATCAAAATTTGTGCCAGCTCATTACCAAATTCAAGATGCGGGAACGTGGCAAAACCGAAGGTGCTGCCACCACACTCGATTTCCAGCAATATGCTTCTGGCCTCGTGTGCCTCACCGGTGGAGACGAAGGCCCATTGGCTGCTGCCTTGGTCAATGGTGGCGAAGAGGAGGGGCGCAGGACCGTCGAAAAGCTTGTGCAGATATTCGGACCGCAAAGTGTCTACGTCGAGCTGCAGCGACACCAAGAGCGGGAGGAAGAGTGGCGCAATCAAGCCGCGCTTCGCATCGCGCGCTCCCTCAGCCTACCGGTGCTCGCGACCAATGGCATACGCTATGCCACCAAATATGAACGTGAGGTTTTGGACCTCTTCACCGTTGTACGGCATCACACTGATCTCGATCACGCCGGCCGCTTACTGTCGCTTAATAGCCAGAGACACCTTCGTTCCGCGAAAGAGATGATTGCGCTGTTTAGTGGTGTCGGCCGCGCCGTCGAGAACTCGGTTGAGCTTTCGGCACGGTTGCAGTTCGAACTTGGGGATCTCGGCTATGAGTTTCCGAGGTATCCGGTTCCTGACGGCGAAACGATGGATAGCTTTCTCCGCAAACGCGTGGAAGAAGGTGTAACGAGCAGGTATGGCCCGAAACGTGACCGTGGGCTTTTGGAACGAGCGAAGAAGCAGGTGGAACATGAACTGGCGCTCATTGCTAGGCTTGGCTTCGCTGGATATTTCCTAATCGTCTGGGATATCGTGCAGTTCTGTAAAAAGAACGACATCCTCATCCAGGGGCGGGGAAGTGCAGCAAACTCAGCCGTCTGCTATGCACTGGAAATTACTGCAATCGATCCCGTGGGAATGGAGCTTCTGTTCGAACGCTTCCTCAGTGAAAGCCGTGGAGAGTGGCCCGATATCGATCTTGATCTGCCGTCAGAGGACAAACGAGAGCAAGCCATCCAATACGTCTATCGGCGCTATGGCGAGTTAGGCGCGGCTATCTGTGCCAATGTCATTACCTATCGGGGAAAGTCCGCGGCCCGTGAAGTGGGCAAGGCGATGGGATTCGACAGCGAATCGCTCGAAAGGCTCTCTGGCCTGGTAAGCCACTTTGAGTGGAGAGGGCCAAACGACACGATGGCGCATTCTTTTCAGAATGCCGGCTTCGATCTGAAGCATCCGCGCATCGCGAAGTATCTGGAGCTTTGCATGCGTATCCAGGACTTACCTCGACACCTTGGACAGCACTCTGGTGGCATGGTGATATGCCAGGGGGCTCTCGACCGGGTTGTTCCCTTGGAACGTGCCTCAATGCCGGGTCGTACCGTGGTCCAGTGGGACAAAGAAGACTGCGCCGACCTGGGCATCATCAAGGTTGATCTTCTTGGGTTGGGGATGATGGCCGTCATTAAAGATTGTTTGGAACTGATTCCAGAGCATCACGGAGAACGTGTTGATCTGGCGCAGTTGCCGGAAGACGCTGAGGTCTATCGCACGCTGCAACGCGCGGACACTGTCGGAATGTTCCAGGTGGAGAGTCGCGCCCAGATGGCGTCGTTGCCGCGGAACCATCCAGAGAAGTTCTACGACGTGGTCGTACAGGTAGCCATTATCCGTCCTGGGCCAATCGTCGGCAAGATGATGCATCCCTACATGCGGCGACGACAGAAAAAGGAGGAGATCAGCTATCCTCATCCTTCCCTAGAGTCCGTGCTGAAGCGCACACTCGGCGTGCCGCTCTTTCAAGAGCAGTTGCTTCGTATGGCAATGGTCGTGGCCAACTTTACTGGCGCGGAGGCCGAAGAACTCCGTCGCGCCGTTGGGATGCGCCGCTCCTGGGAGCGTATGAAAAACCTTGAAGGCAAGTTGCGCGAAGGCATGACGGCAAATGGACTAGATACAGCCACCCAGGAAAACATCATCCAAAACATCAGTTCGTTTGCGCTTTATGGTTTCCCGGAGTCACACGCAGCCAGCTTCGCTCTGATTGCATACGCATCTGCGTATTTCAAAGTGAAGTACCTCGCAGCATTCACATGCGCCATCCTTAATAACCAGCCGATGGGCTTCTATTCGCCTGCCGTCTTGGTTAAGGATGCGCAGAGACATGGACTTCGCATCAGGCCAATGGATGTCCAGATATCGAATTGGGCCTGCACGATTGAACACGAACGTGATGGAAGCCTCTCTCTGCGTCTCGGACTTGGTTATGCGAAGGGATTGCGGAAACAATCTGCAGAGGAGATTGTCCACTCGCGCACAGCCGAAGGAGAGTTTCGGTCAGCGGAAGATCTGGTCTCGCGTGTTCCAACCCTGAATCGAAAAGAACTCACGTTGCTCGCCCGTGTTGGCGCTCTCAACAATCTCGAAGGAATCGAGCATCGCCGGGATGCCCTATGGCAGGTGGAACGCGCTGGCAAACTGGAAGGTCCGCTTCTTCGTCAGCGGAGTGAATTGCTGAGAGATGAATCGGAGAGTTCGCCTTTAAAACAGATGAGCACGGAAGAGCGTCTGATTGCGGACTATGCGGGCACCGGTCTCACCGTCGGGAAACATCCGATGGCCTACCGCCGAGACGATCTCCGAAGGCAAAAGATTCTGTCAGCTGGTGAATTGAGAAATGCGGCCGATGGTGAGTACGTCCGAACTGCGGGCTGCGTGATTGCGCGACAGCGTCCCGGCACGGCGATGGGGTTCATCTTCCTGTCCATGGAAGACGAGACTGGAATCGCCAACGTCATTGTGTCGCCTGATTTGTACGAACGGGAGCGGCTCGTGGTAACACGAAGCAAGTTCATTCTTGCAGAAGGTCTGCTACAAAACCAAGATGGTGTGATTCATGTAAAGGCGATGCGCCTGCAGTCTTTGTCCGATCAAGCTTTGGAGGTTCGCTCCCATGACTTCCACTAACGCAGAGAAGCCCATCGGCGGGTATCGACGAGAAGTCGATACCCAGAAGCTTGGCCCTGCTCTCCTGATTGCCTCCAGTCTAGTCCTGGCCATCCGAACTGCTAAATGGAGTCCAACACACAGCAATGGACTGGCCGCAGTGGATTGGGACAAAGAGATAGAACATAGCGCTCGTGTCGCTAAAATCGTACTTTCCCATCTCACTGCGCGCCACCCCGAACTCTTTCAAGCAATGAACGTTCCGTGGTTCGTAACCACGGACGAAGATGTTCCAAAGTGACGAATTGTGTTGGGTTTCCAGCGATTGCATCAATTAAGTATGGCCAGAATGACCGCCCAACTATTCCGCCAGCTTCTGAAATCGCTCGATGACGATATAGAAACCTTGGCATGGAAGAAGTGATGAGCGAAGGTGAGGATGTACCAAACCAGACCGAGTGTGCCGCCATAGCTCGCGTCAAGAAGGCCATGAAAACGACATCTACCCTAATTCGAGAAGAATTGAACGGCCTGAGTAGGCTCTGCCATTCCTTGACAGATAGAATCTTTTCCATGAGTACACCCACCGCCATACTGTTTTTTGAAATCCGCTATGCTGCACATCATAAGCTTGAACGCCTCGAAATTCACGCGGCGGACGAAGGCAACGATGCACCAACCGAAGGCGAATTGGTCGTCATGGAAGAATTCGAAAGCGGATGAATCTGTAAAGCGCGTCGCTGCCGCACTTCCAGGAATGGAAGTCTCGTCCGTTCTATTCCCGAACCCGGTCTTTGGCAGTCCTCGACACTATCTGGTTTCGGCCAGAGGGAAGACGCCGGTTACATCAAAAATGCTCACGCCGACTCTCGTCGATGTCCAGACCGGAGCCCTCACGATGTCGGGCGGGCTTCCCTGGTATCTGCGTGCACTAGAACTGTCGAGGCCGCTCCACTTTGGAGACTACGGAGGGCTTCCCCTCAAGATCATCTGGGGATTGTTCGACCTTGTGCTGATTGTGGTGCTAGTCAGTGGGCTCTATCTCTGGTTATCGAGACGACGAAGTCCCATTGAGCGAGAACTGAATCATAAGGTTGAACGCGAAACTTTGCAACAAACTGAGGCAAGATGATGGAGAAAACTTCTGTGCAGAGCGTGTATCGCATCCCGCTGGCGTTGGATCTCATAACGATCGTAGATTTGCTGTCGGCATTGTTGGGGGATGGCATCTGGGATGCATTCTCCTGGCTTCTACTTGCCATCCCGCCTCTACTATTAGGTTTCCTGGTATGTCGTCGTTCGCCTGCTCGCGGGCAGGCCAGGTCATTCCACTGGCGGTCCTCATAAATCGGCTTAACTGAAGCGATCCGTTCGAAGGCTTCGTGACTGGAGTGCTACGGGTTTCGTAACAGCCTCGTTCCTCCTCCTGCACCTTCCCCATTTTCAAACATCGCGGGCAATCGGATGTCACGACATGTCGGTCGAACGCTTGTTCGCGCCTTTGCGGAGGTTGATTCCGAATTGCAAATAGGCCTTCAGGCAGCAAAGCAAATGGGTCCATCCGGCGTTCTGACCGAGCCCTTGCTTGATCCCATCTGCATCCTCATTGAAGGAACTCTCGGTTATCTTGACCACCGTACTGTCATCTACGTCTGGCTCGAAAAGTACCCCGACATCGTGCTTCGATCCGGAGGCCGCCCAGGAAAAGACAATTAGCTTATTCTCGACTACCTCAAGAATATCGACGCTGAACTTCGCGTTAACATCGTCAAAACTCCATTCGACCCTCTCGCCTTGCCGAATGGGAGCACTAGCCGACGATATGAAGTAATTGCTCATGTGGGTTGGATCGATCCATGCTTCGAATACTGCGGGCAAGGGTCTCAAAATCCTATCGCGAACTTCTACCTTAAAAGCCATTGCTCCTCCATTCAAAAAGATATCGATGTGTTTGTGTTCAAAAAGCAATGAAGGTCCATCGAGTACGAGGTCATTTGGCAGTCGTCCGCGATGGACTCGAACAGAGTGACCCGACGAGTCTAATCACCGATATCTTGCACAGTGAGCTCAAGTGCTGCGATGTCGAACTTTGTCATTGTCATCATGGCGTGCATTACTTTCGGCTTCTGCATCAGTTCGGGAAGGTGGGCTGGCACAATTTGCCATGAGATACCAAACTTATCTTTTAGCCAACCACACCGACCTTCCTTGCCTCCGTCGGAAAGAGTCGTCCAGTAGTGGTCTACCTCTTGCTGTGAGTCGCACCGCACCACAAAGGAAACTGCTTCTGTGAACTCGAACATTGGGCCGCCATTGATTGCCGTAAATAGCTGTCCGTCCAGTTCAAAGGCGATGGTAAGGATGTCCGCCGGCACCGGGCCGCCTCCGGTATTGTGTATGACTTCCAGACGTCGGGAGTCTTCGAACACAGAAAGATAAAATTCGACCGCGTCCTCAGCATTGTTGTTAAACCAAAGAAACGGGGTGATGCGAGGAAAGTTTTCAAATGCGCTCAAGTCAGTTCTCCTTTATTTAGCTTGACCACCATAACATGTTTAGCCATAATATGGCTATGAAGCTTGATGCACGATCTTCCTCTTTAGGTCTGGTTGTTCTGGGCATGCTCATAGACGAGCCAATGCACGTCTATCGCATGCAGAAACTCCTAAAACTTTGGGGAAAAGACAAGGTCGTCAACATTCGGAGATCGGCAAGTATCTACCAGACAATTGAGCGGCTGATCCGACTCGAATTGGTGGACGTTCGGAAGACAGTTCAGACCGAAAGTCATCCCGATCGGATCGTATATGGAATCACAGCGAAGGGCCGTTCGACGCTGAGGGTTTGGCTTCGCGAAATGCTCAGTGCTGTGGGGGGAGAATTCCCGGATTTTCCTGCAGCTGTATCGATGCTCGCGCTGCTCACACCGGAGGATGCGCTCGGGAGCTTCAAGGTCCGGGCCGAAGCTATCGAGGTTGCACTCAAAGAACTCGAAGAAGAGAAGCGAGCAGCGGGAGATGTTCCACGTTTGTTCCTTCTTGAAGATGCCTATCGGACGGCGCTTCTGGAGGCAGAACTTGTTTGGCTAAGGAGCACGATATCTGACCTTGAAGACGGTTCTCTTTCCTGGAACGAGGAGTGGATACGATCGATCGCTGCTCAGCATAAGCCTGCGCACCAGGACGAAAACGCGGCCAGCGAACTACCTCGCGCTGAGACAAAGGCGCGTAGGGGTGACCAAAAACCAAAGAAGAGCCAAGCAGGCTTCGCGAAAAAGCGGTAAGTAGTGCGATTGCTCTAGCGATCAAGAGAAAGGTTTACCGATGCAAACATTACCACTCAAAGTCATGATTGTCGGGGCGGGCACGGGCGGTTTGGCACTGGCTCACGGCCTTAAACAAGCTGGAGTCGATGTAACAGTCTTCGAGCGAGATAGGACACCGCGTGAGGCGAAGGGAGGCTACCGCGTAGGGATCAGCCCCGCCGGCAGCCAGGCACTGAAGACATGTCTGCCTCCGGAACTCTTCCAATTGTTTCTCGCAACGAGTGCGCGCCCGCCGCGCTACTTCAACATGCTCACGGAGCAATTCTCCAACCTGATTTCTTTGGAGATGAAGGATGAAGATCCCACTCGTGGCGAGCAAAACATAAACAGACTGACCCTACGTCGAGTCCTTCTGACTGGACTGGATGACGTCGTTCGCTTCGATAAGAAGTTCGTTCGTTACGAAGATCAGGCCGATGGCTCCGTGACAGTATTCTTCGAGGACGGCACTCAATCTCGGGGAGACGTTCTCATAGGGGCAGATGGAGCGGGCTCCCGTGTGCGCAAGCAGCGGCTTCCCAATTCGCGCCACGAAGAGACAGGCATTCTTTCCCTCGGAGGAAAGCTCGCCATGACAGCGGAAAGCAAGGCATTGCTGTCAGAAAAGATGTTTTATGGAATGTCCATGATTATGGCGCCGAAGGGCATTGGGGCAATCATTCACTCGCTCGAATTCGCATGGAACCGCGCCGATTGGAAGGGGCAGCTGGAAAAGGATGGGGCGAACATCCTCGTTCAATGGCCCGGATTGTTGAATGAAGACACAGACGATTACATCGGATGGGGATTGTGGGCGTCGCGAAAACAGTTCCCGACGGACCCGATGACGTTGAAAGAATCGGAATTGATTGGCCTCGCGGAACAGATGACAGAAGGTTGGCATCCGAACTTTCGCAAACTTATTCAGATGACCGACCCGGCGTCGATGCACGCTATCAATATCCGAACATCTGTTCCTGTCACTCCGTGGGAAACCTCTAACGTCACCCTTCTTGGCGACGCTATTCATACCATGACACCGGGCAAGGGCGCCGGAGCGAACACAGCGCTTCGCGATGCAGCTCTCCTGCTCAAAAGGCTGGTTGAAGTAAGTCGAGGCGAAAAGTCTCCAGTCCAAGCTTTTCACGAGTACGAGAGTGAAATGTTGCGATACAGCTCGAAGCTCGTCCTCGACTCGCGCAAACAGATGAATGAAAACGATGCGATTCACAAGCCAATTATCGGGGGATTGCAATTGGGCGTGATGAGAACGGCGATGTGTGTGATTGACTCCGTGCCAATGTTGAAACGTCGTGTAACGGACAAGGTAAAACGAAGTCGAGCTGCAGAGAGCGAAGAGTGAGTTCGTCGGCGTTCATAGAGATACATGCTCTCCCGGCCTAGAGAGCAAGCCGTTTGAAGCGGTAATAACCAATGATCGGAGAGATTCAAAATGAACGAACCAAACACAGATATTCAAGTTCAAGTTCGCGATTGCATCTTGAAACCCATTGCAGTGGTCTTCGATGCCGTAATAGATCCAGTAAAAATGTCGAACTACTTCATCTCGGGGTCGAGCGGGCCAATGAAGCCCGGCCCAATGACATGGGAATTCGGAGATCTCGGGGCGAAAGTTGCAATCAACGTTCTGGAAGTCGACTTAAACAAAATGATTGTGTGGGAGTCTACGGCTCTAGGACAACCGACGAAATCGATGATTGAGTTCGCGCCCGATGGCGAAGACGCCACCGTTGTCACGATCACAGAAGGCTCTTACTCCTTTACCCCCGCCGGTGTGAAGCTCGCGCTCGGCCAGAATGCAGGGTGGACTTACACGCTGTGCGCGCTGAAGGCATACGTCCAGTTTGGAATCAACCTTCGGACTGGTCTCAACAAACGGCTGACAGATGTTTCATAGTCGGGGGATAGCTCGAATCAGCAGACGGCCACGTCAGAGCCGGTCGATCAAAATCTTGTGCTCCGCTGTCATTGCGGCCTCGGTTCTCGGATGGATTGCCACCGCTTGGTACTTCAGCAATCAGATCATCAAGCCGGAGCATGAACCCGCGGCGTTCGCTGAGACCGTAAAAAGCATTACGACTTCACCGCGAGGCGATCCCATCGTTTCGCTTGTGCGCTCTCCCGCAACGGCGAAGCCCGGCCGATGGGGGCTCGTGTGGCAAGGCGGCAGCGCGATGCTTGGAAATATCATTGCAGAGACGCCAGACCAAATTGATCGCATGTTGCTCAGCGGGAACATTCCACCCCTGGGTACGCGAGCAAGCATGTCAGGTACTTATAGCCCTGATCCGATGGCTGCGCTCGGATTAAGTTTTTCTGAAGTCGCAATACCAACGGAACTTGGACCGGCACCGGCATGGTTGATTCCTGCTGACCCAAAAGCCGAGGCAGGAATGTCCGCGGGTACTTGGGTTATCACCGTACATGGGAGCAGCGCAGACCGTAAACAGTCGCTCAAATTCGTGCCGGTCCTCCATCGTGCAGGGTTATCAGTTCTGGACATCACCTATCGCAACGATATCGGCGCGCCTCGCTCATCTGACGGCCTGATGCATCTCGGAGAGGCGGAATGGAGGGACCTCGACGCCGCTGTACGCGCAGCATACTCGATGGGCGCAAAGCACATCGTGCTGTACGGCGGTTCGATGGGTGGCGCAATCGTTCTCCAGTTCTTGGCGAATTCGCCCCTCGCAGATCGCGTTTCTGCCGTGCTGTTAGAAGCGCCGATGCTGAGCGTTCCGCGCATGATCGACAATCTGGGCTACGTACATCACATGCCCGCTCCGCTAACGTGGACGGCTCTGCAGTTGACGAATTGGAGACTAGGCTTCGACGTTCATCGAATCGACGCTTTGCGATTCCCGCTCAAGGTGCACCCTCCGACCCTGATGCTGCAAGACATGGCGGATCGGGTCATGCCGCTCTCCGCAGCACGTGAGTTCGTATCTAACAGTGCCCGTCAGGGTTGGCATATTTCATACTCCGAGTTCCCGAATGCGGGGCACGGAGAAACGTGGAATAGGGACCCCGAACGGTGCGAGATGCTGATGAAAGAATTCTTGCAAGCGAGTCTGCATTCTGGGCCAACTGTATTTCCCAAGCAGTGAAAGGACGATCAAAATCACCGAGTCATCGTCGTATCGACATCGATCATCGTGACTTTGATTGTCAGTTGACGGTGACCTGCGTTCAAGAGTTGAGCTATGCGCCGGTTAAACATCAGAATGGACGGGCAGATTGCAGTTCTTGCAGTGGCTGAGAGGGGTTCGTTCAAAGCAGCGGGCGAATATCTCGGCATCGGCAAATCCGCTGTTCGTAAACAGATTGAACACATCGATCGAGAGTTGGGCGCGCATGTATTCCGAGCCTCCGGGAGACGGATGGTGCTGACGGAAGCCGGCGGCATCTACCTTCCCGAAGCTCGCGAATCTGTCAGACATGCGCGGCTGGGCGTGGATCGAGTCCGAGCATTCGTCAAACTACAGAACAACGACCTTCGCATCGGGTACTCCACCTGTCTGAATAGCAAACTGCTGGAAGTCGTGAGGCGCATCCAGCCGGAGGGCAGCGCCTCGATGTCCATCACAAGAGAAAGCCTGCTGACGCATGAAGTCGTCACGGGAGTTATCGAAGGTGAGTTCCATGTAGGATTCGGAATCCTGCCCATCCCGGAACCTGATTTGTACACTCGCTTGCTCATGGAAGAGCCTGTCGTGGCGTGTCTCCCGGTAGGCCACCATCTTGCCACAAAATCTACGATCAACCCGGAAGATCTGGGCAACGTGCCTATGGTGTCGTTGTCGAAAAGAGGACTTCCCGGCAGACATGAAGAGATTGTGACTTATTTCGAGAGCCTCGGAGTTCCGCTCAGATTCGTAGCCGATGCCTATTCCGTTGATGAGGCCCTCTGGCTGGTGACGAAGGGTGCTGGCGTTTCCCTGATGACGAGATTCTCCGCTTCGTCCTATCGCCACGAGGTAGTGATCAGACCGCTCTCGGATCAATTGCTCACCGTAAAGAGTGGGATATTCACTCGGCGCGATCACGATCAGAAACTCTTGAAAGATTTCGTGGATCTTGCCTGGAATGAGACGACGGCTCTGAGGCCGCGGCTACAAGGATCTGGCCGGCGACTGCCCACATAACAGCTCAATCAATCAATCCCCGGAGGACAATACATGCGCAAATTCTATCTCGTTTCTATCGCAGGGCTGCTATTCCTTGCTGCATGCAATGATGCAAAGAAGCCGAGCGAAGCAACTCTCACGAAAGCGATTGACCAATATCTGACAAAACACGGCGAAGCCTGCACGGTGATCGGTCGCCCGTTTCCGATTGATATTCCTGAGTCCGAGCAAAGGCTCCAGTCTGGTACTGGCCTCGAAATGGCGGCTCTTGAGCAGGCTGGATTGTTGCAGTCGAGCAGTACGACCGCGGTCGTTCACGGGATGCTGGATGCGCTACGGGGGTCTACTCCGCCGCAGCCTGTGAAACGCTACGAACTCACCACGGAAGGAAAGAAATACTTCCAACAGGTTCCCGGCACCTTCGGGCAGACGAGCGGGTTGTGTTACGGGCAGAAGACCGTGGATACGATCGTCAAATGGACGGAGCCCGTGACGGCGGGAGCGTCTTCGCAGACCGAGGTCACCTACACGTACAAGATCGTGAACTTGGCAGGCTGGGCAGAGCGTTCGGATGTTCAACACGCTTTTCCCATCATTCAAGCGACCCTAACCGGAGCGTCGAAGTCAACCGAGATTGCAGGATTGCAATTGACCAGCAAGGGCTGGGCGGTTCCTGGGCAGTAAGGTTCGTGCCTCTGTCTAGAGCATAAGGGACTTATTGATTGTGCCCCGTAGTATTGGCAGACTCGGCGGACGTTCGGATTTCTGTAATGTGACGCCATCCGTCCTGGTTCATCACTTGCACTATCACGTCGATGGATCGGCCACACTCCTCCTCGACATCGCGCAAGGGGACACCTCCTGAGCCACGCATGGCGAGTTGCGCCAAGCGGCGGAGAGCATCGCTGGCACTATTGGCATGGATGGTTGTAATCGACCCGCGATGGCCTGTATTCAAAGCATCGAGGAAGACCCGCGCTTCATGGCCGCGAATCTCGCCGACGATGATTCGGTCCGGTCGGTGCCGGAGCGCGGCCTTGAGCAAATCCGCGAATCCAATCTGATTCTTGTGGGTATCAAGCTGGGCCTCGGCGGAGATGACGTGCGGCTTCCTGATATAGATTTCTGCTACCTCTTCGAGGATCAGGATACGATCGCCGTCCGGAATGAAACCTGCGAGCACGTTGGTGAGTGTCGTCTTTCCCGATGAGGTACTCCCAGAAATCAGGAGATTGTCGCCACGCCGGATATGGTTCGTTAGAGTCTCGGCCTGTGCTTCCGTTAGAGTTTTCCGCTCGATCAGGTCACGGATGGTGAAGTTCCGCGAGGTGAACTTGCGGATGGTCATCATCGGGTTTGGATTGACCACGGGCGGGATCAGCGCCGCCATGCGGCTGCCATCCGGCAGGCGCAGGTTCATAATGGGTGAATCGGCATCGAGCTTCTTGCCGAAACGATTTGCGATAACTTCAAGACCTGTCAACAATGCTCCGTCATCAAACCGGATGCCGGGCTGCAATAAGATGTGACCCTTCTCTTCGATCCAGACCGAGCCGTCAGGATTGACCATGATCTCGGAGATGGTCGTATCCATGAGCAGATGTTCAATCGACTTCAGGAAAGGGATGATAATTTCAAAGCTCATGCAGGTATCCTCTCCGGATCGAAGGCGATTCGTTCCTGGTCAAACCACGACATGGTGACGGGCAGGAAGTCAGGCTTGAGATAGCAGTAGGTAGGTCGCAGAGGGCTCACACCATCGAAGGCGACGACCACGGACTGCGCGTTCTTGAGGTCGAAGAACACCTTCTCTTCAAAGAGTGGCTCCGCATGCTTTTGGTACTGCTTGGAAGCGGAGACAGAGCCTTTGCTGGACGACGTGCGGCCACTGAGCCAGCCGACATTGGCATTGGTCGAGGACTCGGAGACGGTATAGCTGATGCGGGTGCGGTCGGCTTTGCCACACAACTCGGAGGCATACCGGGCCGTCTCCGGGTCGGTCGTCGTGAGGAAGACCTTGTTGCGGAGCGCCTGCAGCAATGTTTTGACGCCCTCATTGGGTAGCGCATCCTTAAGGCTGGAGATACTCTGCGTGGCGACAATTGGAATGCACTTTGGTTGCCGAGAGAGAGACAGAAAGCGTTCATCGCCTGTCGGGTTGTCGCCGCCGACCGTGGCGAAGTTCTGGTACTCATCACAGATGAAGACGGTCGGACGAAAGTGTCTCTCGGGGTTTGCGTCCATCCTGGGGATACGGAGTTGCACGGCACGCTGATAGTCGATCTTCATCATGGTGCCGATTGTCTTCGCCAGCGCCGGATTCAGGGCCACGGGAAAGTTCAAGCCGACGACCGCTCCCGATTCGATCAGTTCGTCAAAGGGGGGCAGGACGATACCATGCGGATCAGTAGCGCATGGCTTGCCGTCGTAGAGCTCCTTCGGAGGACAGAAAACACGGCGCACGTCAGGGTCGGTCTCGAAGAGCGAGAGGAAGACGGCGATACCCTGGATGATGGAGGTTTTAACCTCGGAGCGAAAGAACTTCCAGTGCTCCCAGTACCAATACTGGATGCTGTCGAAGCGGTCCCGGTGCTCTGGTCGATAGGGCTTGCGAGTGAAGACGTCGAACGCTGCGGAGGTCTCTTGTGTGAGCAGGTTTTCCAGCGTGTCCGTCCATGCGATCAGGTAAAGGCCAGCATCTTTGTTCCACGCGAAGCCGAGCGGAGATAGCAGATCTTCATGTTCCCGGTACTCGTACTTGCCCATACCGATATAGCTGGTAGTACTGAAACGTGAACCCACCTCGGTCAGCAACTCCTCCAGCCTTCCGGCGCTGATGACGGTACGGAAGAGATCGACCATCGTGAGGTATCCATCACGGATTCGGTGCAGCAGGATCACATACCGCACAAGATCGGTGTACGACTGCTGCCAGAAAGGCTCCTTGCCCCTACCCCATATCGACGTGATGATGGAGGCGATGTTGAACGCCTGGGCGTAAGCATCGAGCGAATTGTTCAGCGGGTTATAGCGTACGTGGCCATCTAGCGAAACCTCTACATAATCCTGTTCGCGCCCGCACCATTTGAGGATGCGCTGAAGCTGACGGCAAAGATCGCCTTTGACCTCGAGCACGATACCCGAGAGTCTGCGCGAGGGATCGTCGGCGCGATACGCGAACAACTGACGCATCGCCGGCAAAATCAGCCCATAGGTTTTGCCCGAGCCGATGGAGCCAAACGATGCGATGCCGGTATAAAGACCGCGCTCCGGGATCGAGAGCCACTGCGGAGCCGGACTGGGCTTCGGGACTAGCTGACGGTGAACCTCTCCAAGGACTAAGGACAAATCTCCTCGCGTGCGCGGATCGGAATACGGAGGAAGGGCACCTACAGGCTGTTCCAAATCGTCCCGATAGAGATGGACATATAGCAATGAGAAGATCATGGAACACGCTATGAACGGAGTCGAATATAGAAAGAGGGTATAGCTCCACGCTACTGCGTGAAAGATGGGAGGCCTCTCCAGCTCCATCAGACACAGGAATGGATTGGCTATATTGAGTGGAAACATGCTATTGAGGACGATGCCACTGGCCACGCTCATCCCAAGCGCGAGCACCATGCGGTTGTCGACCAGTAGCCGGAGGATCTTCTGAAATTGAACTCTGACGCCCATGTGTCGATGCCTTTCTTATGCGCGAGTTGCCGCGTTCGCAACGGGTTCGGATACAGGCTTGATGGGTGTGGGTGATGGTTTTGTAGTACTGGCAGCCCGTGCAGCATTCGCGGCAGAGCTGGCCTTGTATTTTTGGAAATCCTCATCCTGAGTCAGTGCGAAACGCAGTAGCTCGTTGACGATATAGTTGGTTTCGTTGTTCGACCACTCAGCCAGTAGCTCGATGTCATCGGCCACAGTCTGGTCGATGGAGGATTGCAGCTTCGCGCGCCGAATCCTGCTGACGCCGTGTTCTAGTTTTAGTTTGCTCATGGATATCTCCTGTCGATGTAGGTGTGACCTTGTGTCTATCTGTCCTGATTGCGATATGAACCAGCGATTGATGTTGAACTGATCCGGTTCAGCTTCAGCGCAGATCAGTGAAATATCCGCGTCCGATATTTTCTGGATACGTGTTGTGTTCGGGCGGGAGCGACCAGCGGGGCGTCAGCCGTCGCGGAAACCCCGGAGGGCTGGGTCGCTCCCGCCCCCGCCCTTGTTCTTCTCTACTCACCTCCGTCGTTAAGTGCTTGTTGTGCAACGAGTTGCTTGCCAAGCAGAAGCGACTCACTAGACCGCCCGCTAGACCCGAGTTGCGGCTGTGGTTTCCGCTCTCGCCGAAACTGATAGAGCGGATAGGTGTACGGCAGAAGGGCCGTTGTGAACTTTGCCTGCGGTCCCTGCTGCTGAAATCGCTGACGGATGCGCTCGGCATTCGTACTGCCTATCTGCCAGGCCGCACACAATGCCTGATGTTCGAGCGTCGTGTAGATGTGTTCACCCTCGCGCAGGACCGCAAGGTCGCGCAGTGTGACAGGACGTCTCTGGGTGTCGTGACTCTCGCGTGCGCCCAGGTATTCAAGAAAATGATCGACACCGCGAGGCGTCATGGCAGTGACGCCAAGCGCGCGTGTCATTGGATAGAGCACAGCAAAGACCTTGCCGACACGCTCAAAGTTCCGGTCGGAGTCAGCAAGGTACAGCAACTCGAAGCCGGGGAGCGCGGCGAAGACAGCGCGATACCGGCGCAGGAAATTCTCGAAACCGCTGGTGGAAAGAGTGCCTTCGTCGATGAAGCTGAAGCGGACGCTCCGCTCTCCGTATATAAGGATGGGGAATTCTTCGGGAAACAGATGCACGCTTCCCGTTCCAACCGGGAGAAGGTTTTCGCTCAGGCCGAGGGTCTGAGTGAAGAAGTCATGCCTGCTCTCCGAGGAATCGAGGAGCCTATCGCCGAGGTGGTCAAGGACGAAGTCCAAGACCATGAGGCGGCTCTTGATGTGGGAATCACCCTTTAGTCGGCGGTGCTGCGAAGCTGCCAGCCCGACTGCGGCGTACATCTCTCGGGACGTCAGGTGATAGACATAGCGAGCCTGCCCGCAGGCGACGCTTTGGAGATGACCAAGTGCGGTGGCTTTCCGCAGGAGCTGCGCGGCGATAGCTCCGCGCTCCCGGCGAATGAAGCGGTCGTACTGGCGGCGCAGGAAATAGCCGGAGTGCAGGACGACCAGGTACAGGAACGCGGCCTCGCGTTCCGTGTATCCCACAGACTCCAGCACCGGGACGGGATCGTAGCCGAGACTCATAGGTCGAGAACATCCCGCATCATGAAGTGTTCGTTTTCGATCTTCGCGGTAATGGAGGCGCGGTCGGCGCCGGCAGCGTAGGCGCGGAAACCTGCCTGCGCTTTATCACGCAGGTGACCGGCGCTATACGCTGCAGTCAGGACTTCGATGTCTTCGTGGCCAGTGCGAGAACCCTGGTCGATGTCCTCACCGGACTTTGGTTCACGGTCGAACTCAATCCGCGCATCGGGAATCTGGATGCTGCCATCAACGACGGGCAGCTCCTGCTGTTTGGCGACCTTTTCTTTGATCTCCGCCATGTCGCGTTTCGGATCGGCCTTAAGCTCGGCGTAGATGGCTTTCTGAACCTCAGCCTTAATCTCAAAATCGAGTTTCACGCGGAGGTTCGTACCACCCTGGTCCGTGATCTTCTCTGCCTCTTTCCCATAGGCACGGTAGATCAGAGAGTCATGTTCCATCTCACGCGGCTTGACGAAGCCCGCATAAATGGCTTGGCCTGTTGGAACCTCGCCGCTCTTGCGGAGCCATGCGCGACCGTCTTTGGTCAGCGTGGCGACCTCCGCACGGTCGATACTGCGGCGCTTCCCATCGCGGCGGAGATTGATGTGGCGTGTTGTGACCAGGCCTTTGGAGCGGAGGTAATTCAGGTCCTCACGCAGTGTGCGCCGTTTTCCTCCGTAGACCGCATCCGCAAGATCGTCGGTGCGGACGACACGGAAGCGTCCCAACTCCAGCATTGCCCTGCGCTCCTCGGGCCTGAGCTGTACGCCGATGGTTTGGGCAGGCATGCGATGCCGTTGCGGACGTCGGCTGTCCGGCGCTTCACGCGGGTCCGCGGCCCGGTGCTGTTGTGGCGACTCATGCTTTTTGTGCGGCGCAGACTTGGAACGACACGGTGGCTCATGGTTCAGCCTGTGCTCGTCGGCTCGTTCGGACAGCGCCTTCAGTCGGCGCGTAATCGGATGCGACTCCTGTTCTTTGAGAACATTTCGTTCAGCGGACGTTGAAGCGTCAGGCGCGATATTGTGGCGCTGAGGAACATCGTGGGGAATATCGAGCCTCATTCGCCCTCCTCGCCGTCGCCACGCTCCGTGGGAGCGGGCGCAAACTCAATGGAAGCCTGAGAGGTGTGGGACTTCGAGGAGTGCCTCTTTGGGCGATCATTAGTCGGAGTCGGCACGGAGGTTTCACCAGAAGCCGGCGCGGGCGTCGGGCCGTAGCCGACGACACGGCGCACGTCGTAGTCGGCCACTCGCGTGAAGCGGTTCATTTCTTTCTCGGCAGCTTCCCGCATGGCACAGATCTTGCCGACAAGGTCCGGTGTGCGTTCCTGATACTGGTCTTCACCCTGCATCGCTATCGCTCCTCCTCATCTCCGAACTGCGCGAGGATTTCGCCTGAGAGTTCGCTCTGTCCCGTATGGATCTCCTGATCGAGATGCCGGAGCTTGCGGCCAGTGTCGCGCAAGAAGAATTTGCGCTCGATCCAAATAGTGAGGCCGAGGATGTTGGCGAAGAGCAGAGCGCAGTAAAGCGCGATGCTCTGCAGATAGTTTTGCAGAATCAGGCTCCGCCACGGAGTGAGGAAACGTAACTCGTGACTCAGCCAGAAGCCGAGCGCGAGAAAGATCAGGGTGGCAACGAAGACAGCGTTAGCAAACATCGGTATCCCTTTCGCCGCGAAAAATGAGCGGTATGGTCAGGAGAAATGCGGAGAGGTGTCGGCCTCTCCGCAAAAACAAGCAGATGAAATCAGCCATCCTCGCCAAGATCGACGAGCGCCTCAGGACGATCCAGCCTGGTGATCCGGGTTGCGTGAACGGCATAGGAGCCATGCTTCATCGGGAAGCGTTCGCCGGCAACAACGACGGTTCGTTCCTGCTGCTGCTCGCGGAGTTCGCCTTCGACTTCGAGGTAGTCGCCACGCCTCATGCCGCGAACCATGCCGCAGAAGTATGGGCCAGGGCAGATGATGCGATGCCAATCGGTGCGCGGGGTCCACTCGTTGGTGGAGAGGTCCCAAGTGCCGGCGACCGTCGCCAATAGCAGGATTGCGAATGAATCCACCTGGATGTGATCGGATGAGGGAGCCTCGGCATTCTTTCCGAGGAAGCCACTGAGCTTGACGGTGTTATCGAAGAGATTCATGGTTGCACCTCCCGAGGGAGGACGACGCGGCCTAAGCCGCGTCGTCCTCCGTGATCGGCTCGGAATCGAGGTTCTCTGCGCGTGAGCTCTCGGGCTGCGCCAGCTTCTTGACGATGTTGGCGCGTATCTCCCAACCCCGGCGCTTGAGCGTGGTCTTCTTCTTGCCCTCGCCGACCTCGGCATCGAACTCGGTGCTGCGCAGCTCGCCCTCGATCTCGACGTAGTCGCCCTTCTTCAGGTCCTTCGCGTAGTCGGCGGGCTTGCCGAAGGCTACGATGCGGTGCCATTCGGTGTGGTTCACCCACTGCTGCGTCTGCTTTTCCTTGTAGCCCGACTTGGTGGCGAGCGAGAGGACGCTGAAGGTCTTCTGCTGTTTGGTGGCGAAGTTCTCGGCGTCCTTGCCGATGAAACCCTTCAGTTTGATGTTGTTTTCGTAGAGTGCCATGTCATTTCTCCTGTCTGTATTTGCCCGGATTGCCCTCGGGACACTCTTGCGCGAAGCGACGCGAGGTGCCCCGCTCCCAAGTGCCGAAGGCGTGTCTTTCTGCGGAGGCTCCGAAGAAAAAATCTCGCCCCGCAGGGGCCGCAGCCGCAGGGAGATTTTTTGTTTGGAAACCCAGACCCGAAGGGCGCCCGCAAGGGCGAAGCAGAACGCCGAGTGCCGCAGGGCGCGGGATAAGCACTGAAGCGAGTGACCGAGGGTGAGCAGGGAAAATACGGGAGAGATGGTGCTTTATGGAAACACCCTGAAGGATTCGATGGCAGTGAGGATGTCGGTGCAACCTGACAGCAGTGCAACGATACTCCGTTGTCTGCCACTGCTCCGGCTGCGAAAGCAGAGAGTGAGTGGACCATTGTTTTCGATGGCTCGCATCATCCTCGGTGCCCTGCCATGCGGAGGGCCTGGTTTTGGGCGACGGAGTTGAGTGCGAGTTGCACGGCTCCAACTCCAGCGCGGAGGGGGCAAGAAGAAGGCCTGTGCCTCTATGCGGTTGGGACGTGCGTGGCAGTATCGTCCGAGTTTGCGGAAGCTGGTTCACCGGCTCCTCCGGTTGCCGAGATCGTCATGGAGGATGGCATCGACGGCAGCTATGCGTTGCCCAATCCAGTGCATAACCGGGACTGCCATCGAGTTGCCGAGAGCTTTGTAGCGAGGACCATCGGATGCACGCTTGCCACGATACTCGACCAGGGTGTAATTGCCGGGGAATCCTTGCAGGCGCTCGCACTCACGCGGTGTAAGTCGCCGGACGGCCATGTTTGGCCTCATCACTCCATCGACGCGTCCACCCTCGCCGCCGTGCTGAAGAGTGCCCGCGATATCAGTCGATGCAGTGAGTCCTCCAGACCAAGCGACAGGCTGCTCCTGAAGCACAGCAGTCGTCGAGCTGTTCTCGATGCTTCCAGGGGCTCGCGTGCGCAGGCTTCCGGCAATCTCGGTGGACGATGCCGCGTTTACGGTTTCGTCGCTGCCATGAAGCGTAAAAGCAACGGTCGGCGCATTGCGGCTGGTCGCATTTCCATTGGTTCCGAGCGAGTGCATCACATCACTGGCGAGGACATCTCCGTCCTGGTTCTGCGCGAAGGCAATGGCTACTTGTCCACCGCCGTTGGCATGGCTTCCGTTATGTCCCACGCCGCGTAGTGTCGGCGCAACATCGCCGGCATCGATGCCGGAGTCTTTAGAAGAGAAGGCAATGTATGACTGCTGCTTGGCACCCGGCTGTGCAGCCAGCGCCCCGACTGTTTTGCCATCACCGCCGTACAACTGCACTTCGTCGCGCGTGTTCTGGGCGAAGGCTACGGCCTGAGTTCCACCGCCGCTCTCCAGAGTGTGAGCAACATCATCGGAGAAGCCGCTGCCGTTGGACTGCGTGTGCGCGGTACAAATGGCGACAGGCACGACGGGCGTTCCTCGCCCGGTGCCATCCTCGCTCGCGTCGAACCCATCGGCTGAGAGCGAATGCGCGATCAGGGTTTCGGTTTCAAAGTCCTGTCTTCCCATGCCTCCGGCGTTCAGGCAATGGGAGATTTCATCTGTCGAGGAGAGGACGCCGACGCCTAGTTGATTGCGGACGAAGCCGTCTTTGCAGCCTGCGTCGATGGTGGGTGCGGTATCTGTGAGGCGACCGCCAGAAGGGCCGACCTCAACGCCTCCGGCAGGTCCTTGCCGCGCTTCTCGGCGCGGCGCAGGATGCCCCGACAGGCACGACTCGTCAAGTAATACCGCTGCGGGACCTCTCCAATCTCCAAGATGTCCGACAACGAAGACGCGGCGCCGTCGCTGGGGTACTCCGAAATGCTGAGCGTCCAGTACTCGGTAGGCGATCCCATACCCGAGTTCGACCAGCATCCCGAGGAAGGCTCCAAACGTCCGTCCATCGTCGATCGACAGGACACCGGGGACGTTCTCCCACACCAGCCATAGGGGCCTGAGTCTGCCAGCAAGCCGAGCAAACTCGATGGTGAGGTTGCCACGCGGGTCATCCAGTCCCGCTCGCTTACCGGCGACGGAGAAAGACTGGCAAGGTATTCCTCCGGCCAGAAGGTCGGTTGACCCAACATCCTCTCCTCCTATGCGCGTGAAGTCGCCAGCATTGATGACCGCGCCATCTACAGGCAGAGCAACGATGTTGCGAATGGCTGCGGCGCGGCGCTTGGCCTCTTTTCTGTCCGGCGCATCGTGTGGGCTGGGCATGTGCATGGGCCGCGATGCGCGATAGCGCGAGCGCAAGAGCCAGCAACAGAAGGGATCGATTTCCGCGAACATGGCGGGTCTCCAGCCCAGCGGTCCCCATGCGACAGAGACGGCTTCGATGCCAGAACACACGGAGAGGTATTTCACGCGCCACTCCGAGGTCCGCGCTTCCGGGCGCAGAGCACACTGAGAGCGCCGAAGATGTGAGCCATCGAGGTGTTGCGGCCATAGAGCACCATGTCCGCGTAGCGGACGGGTGCAAGATCACCGGCACGGTCTACCAGAAGCACAGGGATGTGCAGATCCGCTGCGAGCAGGCGATGGATCAGCCTGCCTGCGAGGTCACCCTGCCTTGCATGAATCAGGATGCCGCAGCCAAGCTGGCTGGCCATCATGACGGCTGCGGCACTCCGGCTGTCGTCGACGGCGGTGACGTCGTAGAGTTGCAGGCGCAGCGCGAACGCCGTAGCGGAGAGCAGCCCGCGGTCGGCACAGTAAAGGAGAATCGGTGTCTTCGGTCGCATCGTCAGTTCCCGAATGCCTGGTCTTCGTGGACGTAGCTGATGACGACGCCGAGAGGATTGGTGAGCAGCATGGCATTGGGGACTTCGTCGCGGAAGTCGTAGATCACATTCGCGGTCCAGCGTTCGCGGCTCTGTTCCTGCTGGTCGCCAAGCGAATAGAAGACCTTTTCAAACTCCACATGCGCGCGGAATGGCGCCTGCCGTGTGTCGTCGAGGACTACGGCCTTAATCTCGATGTCCACGTTGGGAGCGCTGGGATCGAGCAGGAACGTCTCAAGGGTCTTAGCCTTAGTCACACGCGCAAGCGTGGCACCCTGCAACTCATTCGAGAAGAAGTTCAGCGACTCGCCAAAATCACGCTGCAAGGTGGCATGATTGCTTCCGTAGTACAGTTGCGCCCAACGCGCGAGATAGTATTTGCTGACGCGCTCTACGGGCACTTTAGAGAAATCGGCATAGTTCACCACCTGGCCCCGTCCGATGTCCGAAACCGAGATGACGAGCGGCTTCAGCCGCAAGGCAGCAGTCTGTGCCCGATAGAGGAGCGCCAGCGAAGCGAGCGTGACGACGGAGAGCACAAGGATCGCCACCTTGAGATAGGTGTTGGTGACGACCGGCTCCGCATACAGCTCCAGGAACTTGTGTCCCGCATCGGTAGTTGTAAAGGAATCTCTGTTCGACATGACTAGTTCCCCATTGGGTTGACCCAGGTGCCGGTGCGTCCACTCAGGATCGACGACGTAAGCTCTGGGATTTTGACCAAACCGTAGATGCAGACGAAAAGCGTGATGAGTAGCGCGGGCAAGACAGCTAGTGCGTTCGAGATGCTGATGGTGCCGATGACCTGAAACATCGAGGTGAGCACCTTCGAGAACACAAAGATGAAGGCCGCAGCGACGACCTGATAGAACGAAAACCCGATGAATGCCTTGAGCCAACCCCAGAACAGCCAGTCCATCTTCGGCACGATGAACCAAGGGATGAAGATGGGACCGATCAACACGCAGACGGCGGAAGCCACATAGCCATACGCGATGACGGCGAACGCAACAGCCTCCATCGCCGCGAGGATCAAAGCGATGAGAAGGTAGGTGAGGTCTTCGAGCAGGTTGAAGCTGCCCGGAGGCGCGCCCAGTTGCTGCTCCTCGTTGGTGACGGCATTGACGATCTGCTGCGTCTGGTCGGACTCGATCTGGGCCGAGATACTCAGGCCCTCTTTGGTGATGAGGTCGCTGAAGCTGTAGCCGGTGCCGGGGATCGGCGTCGAGTAATAGGTCAGCATCCCCAGCCCGAAAGCAATCATCAGGATCAGGTCGGCGAACTTGGCGAAGTGGAAGCCGCCTCCGCCCTGCGAGGCGGACAAGGCGGACTTCACACCGAACCAGACGATCAGGATCACCGCAAGGCCACGGAAGATGTCTAATCCCGTGGCCTGGAGTGCCGCACTGTTCGATGAGAGCAGCTGAGTGATGGCCTGCCCGATAAAGGTAAAGGGATTCTGTCCCATCAGTTGCTCCCGTTAATGCTGAGAGAGATGGAGTGCATGGAGGTGCTTACGCCGCTGGTGACGTTCTGCATGGTGGTGGGAAAGTTCTGCTGGAAGTACACGGCGTTATTGAGGGAACGGTTCTGCGCATCGATCTGCTGCTTTTGCGCGAGAAGTTGCTGCTGGATCGAAGCCGCGAGAAGCTGGTTGGTATCCTGCTGCGAGTGAATTTGGAGCAGCGTGGCTGAGTTGATCTTGGCAAGCAGGGCGTTCGAGCTCTGCTGGGCTGGATCGGTCGAGAAGGTATCCGAATCGAGATTGGTCAGCTTGGTTGCAAACGTCTGCTCATTGATGCGGATCGTCCCGAGGGTGGCGAGCGTGTTGGTGGTCGTGGTCTGGGCCAGTTCCGACGTGGCGTACTGGTTAGCGACGGTGGCCTGTGTGCGTGAATCGAGAGAGGAATAGTTGCCGGAGGGATAGCTCTGAGGCTGTACATAGGCGCTGCTGTAACCCTGCTGCGCCTGGGGCAGGCCGCCGAAGTTGAGCGCGTTTACCAGCGGCGACGTGTTGCCGTAGGCGTTGGGCGGGGCGGCAAGGTTCTGCCACTGCGCCCAATCCGCCTTATAACGAGCTTCAAGGTTTTGCGGCATCGTCGCCATTTGGTAGGCGAGGTTGTACATGGTGACGATCTGCGTGCGGGTCTGCTCCGCAGTGGTATAGATTTGCGCCTCTTTCAAGAGGTGCTGCTGCCAGTTGTTGAGTTCGGTCGCCCACTTCTGGAGTTGTGATTCTCCCTGTTGAATTTCCTGAATGGCATGGGCGCTTTGCGTTGGGTCGTAGACGATACCGGAGCCAAACTGCGCGTGCGCCATCGGCGCGAGCGCGAGGACAACAGTGAGAATCGGAAAGAGAGATTTGCTGAGTTTCATACATGCTCCTTTACGGAAGCGCCAAGCGTAAGCAAGGCGCGGTTAGTGTTGCGTGGTGGGAGAGATTCAGAAGTAGCTTGGGATCGTGTGGTTCTCATACGCAGGCACGAGCATGTCCTGCGTGATGTAAACCTTGATCCGGTGGCCCTCTCGAATCGTGATGGTGGGTGGAATATTGATGAAGCGGTCGAGCACATTCGCGCTCGACTGCGAAAGACTGGAAGAGATGCCGGACTTGTATGCCTCAGTGCCGGACTCGTTGTAACCCTGATTGAGATTGGTGGCCTCGGCTGCGCCCGAGATGACTCCAAGGGCAATCGACGCGCCGAATATCTCGACATAATGGTTGTTGATCTTGTCCTTGATTCCAGCGGCTCCGGCCTGATCGAGACCGTGGAACTGGTCGAGATCGACGGAGTAGCCATCAGGCATCAACATGCGATGGAAGGTAACGGCGAGGCGCTTCTGGCCGAGACCGGCGACCTTCTGCACCTCGCCAAGAATGAACGTACCCTCGGGGATGAGAAGATGTTGCCGGTCCTGGCTGTAAATCGGGTTCGTCGCCATGACCTTCAATGGCCCCGCAAACTCCCCATCCAAACGGTTCACCAGCACGGTGTTGATGCTGGTGCCCTCGAAGACGACATAAGGCTGGCCGTGCGCAGAGTTGATGTTCACCTCCGGCGCACGTTTCTTATCTGTCGCAGCAGGAGTGGTTGCAGCCTGCGTAGGAGGAGTCGCCGGCAAGCTCGAAGAGCGAGCCGGAGTATTCTCACCGGATTCGGAAGACTCGGCCAATGGACGCGAAGCGACATCAGTGGCGGAGACGAGGTTTGAGGCAAAGCGGGCTTTGAAGGCCATCGCCTTTTCGGCATCCGCGACGGGATCGCGCGGCGGCTCGGTCGGCGGCTCGGTCGGCGGCAATGGGGCCGCTGGAGCCGTTGGCATCATCGTCCCATTGGGCTGCATCATTGCTGGAGTGCCGTTCGGTGCGACGGTATTGTTGCCCATCGTCTTCTGAGCCGCCGCCTGCTGTTGGCTCTGGCGCTGGTCAGCGCTCAGGTCCTGCTCCAGCTCCTGAATCTTCCGCTGGTTCATGTCGGTGGACACGGCCAGCGGACCGGCTGCATTAGGCCTCGCGGCAGGCTTGGCGTGGTTTTTCGAGAACATGACGGTCATCAGGATGAGCACCGCGAGTCCTGCGACGACATAGCCCTGCGCCTGTTTGGGGACAACGCCTTCGGGCCGAACGCGCTTGTCGCGCAGGCCGGAGACGTTGTCAGGAGATGGAGGCGCATTCTGCGGCTCCGGCAATGTGTTGGTCGGTTTCTCTTCTGGCATCGGCATCACCTACTGAGCCTTCCGTTGAAAATCGAGCTTGTGCTTGCCGATTTCGAGGTAGCCGCGATCGACCACCGTGGGTATGACATAGGTGCCATCCTTCAACTGGAAGGTGATGAGGTCAGGCTTGCCATCTTTCAGTTCATAGATGGAGAACTTCTCCGAAGCCGACGACTTGATGTAGGTGAACTTGTCATCGTGATAGATCGCCGACACCTCAAAGGGCTTTTCGTTGTGGAAGGTGTAATCGAACTTCAATGCCTGCGTGGGATAGTCGGCACGGAACTGCTCGACCACGGCGGCAGCGTGCGATTGCACAGCCTGCACCTGGGCGCGGGCAGCCTCTACTTCGCCAGCCGATACCAGCTTGCCCGCGCCGTTGGCGGCGGCAAGCGAGGATGGGTCGGACGGCTGGATAACGACCTTAAGGTCGGGATCGCCGGACTCGACATCATCCAGCGTGAACGAATACACACTGCCCTTGTCGGTAATCAGGTTGAGGTTGGAGTGGATACCTTCTTTGGCGGGATGCAGAAAGCAGTAATTGCCCACGGTGTCGATGATCCAGAAGTCTTTATCGCCGGTCGCGACTTCCAGAATCTTCTCCGTAGCCGGTAATTCGATAAGCGTGGTGTAACGCATCTTGGCGTGGACACTCACAATGTCGTTGGTGTGGTACTTCACAAGCCGGGCGCTCTGCTGGCCGTGAGCTACGGTGGCAGCGAGGCCAAGCAAAAGCGGGATGATGGGTGTGCGGTTCATGATTCTCCTTTGGGGGTGTCAGTGAGGTTATGAATTGAGCGGGTTGGGGTAGTCCTTGGCCAGGCGCAGCAATCCTTGCTCCGGGCCGAAGCGGGCAAAGTAATCCTGTTTGCGGATGTTGTCGCGGGCATTGTTGGTGGCGACCCAATAGGTCAGCGCATCGACTTCCAACACCAGCTTTTTGGTGCCGCGCGGCTTGATCAGCAGCATTTCGCGCTTCGGCACCAGCGACTCGAACAACTCAAGCTGGGTATCGTTCAACTGGAAGATTTCGGCGTAGAGCTTGCGGTCGATGTTGGGGTTGGCGAGAAATATCTTCGTCGGGCACGACTCGTTGATGATGTTGAGCACGCCCGCGTCGGCCAGTTCCACCACCGACTGTGTCGCCAGAATCATCGCGGCGTTCTTCTTGCGCCATGTCCGCTCCGCGCGCACTACCCAATCGCGGATGATGGCGTTTTTGAGAAAGATGGAGGCTTCGTCTGCCAGAAACACCTTGAATATGGCCATATTTACTGGCTTTTCGATCTCAGACGATGCCCGCTGAAGGACATAAAAGAGTAGTGGTTCCAGGATGTCGGGGTAATCGGACCAGCCATCGAAGTTGAAGGTCTGGAAGCGCGCAAACGTCAGGGTGTCCTCGGCGTTGTCGAAGAGATACCCGAACTGGCCTTTGCCGGTCCACCGTTGCAGACGCTCACCCAGCGGCCCAAGGATGGACGCGACGTTGGTCAGCGTCCGTATCTCGGCGGGAAGTTTGTAGGCCCGCTCGATCGCAGCGAAGAGCGCTTTTTCATCGTCGCCGGTCAGCGTGTACTTGCCTTGGCCTTCGATCAGGACCCGCATGAACAGGTAGAGAAAATTCAGGTTCTCGTGGGTGGGTTCCAACGAAAAGGGATTGATACTGAAGCCCGGCGTCTTCAGTCCGACGTTCAGGTAGGTGCCGCCGAAGACGCGCGTCAGCGTTTCATAGCTGCCGCCGACATCGAAGATAAAAGTGAGCGGCCCATACTTCTGTAACGCCTGAATGATGGAAGCCAGCGTGAAGGATTTCCCGGCCCCTGTAGCGCCGAGCAGCAGGGTGTGCGCCACGTCGCCGGCGTGCAGGTTCATGTAATACGGCGTGCCGTGTATCGATTCGAAAACAGCGGCATACTCGCGTTCTAGATGCGCGTTCCATTGCGAGCCGGTGTCGACGGTGAAGAGGAACGACAGGTCGGCGTAGTTGGAGTTGAGCGCCCACTGTTTGCGGAGATTGAACTGCTTATTGCCGGGGACCGTGGCGAAGAACGCATTGAGCAGGTTGTAGCGTTCCTCATACAAAAGCGCGTCATGCTGTGTAAACAGCTTCTGAAACTCTGCGGCGGAGTATTCCAGCCGGGTGCGGTCCTCGTCGTAGATCACCACCGTGAGCGTGAACTCGCCGAAGTTCTTACCCTCCATCCCCAGCGCAGTGAGCGCACCGCCTAGCTCCGCGACGGCGGCGGCTTTCGAGTCATCGACCAGGTTGTCCTGGTTCCCGGCGTTCTGCTGGTCCTGGAGATTGGAGACGAAGCTGGTCTTGGAGTTGTGGTGATGCCGGCGACGGCTGGCGATCTCTTTCCGGGCTTTCGCGTTATCGACGGGATGCCACTCCGTGACGACGTGAAAGTTGGCCGGAATGTCGAGCAGGCCATTGAGAATCAAGGGTCGCGTCTCGCCGGGAAGCTCTTTCAGGGTGAGGATGCGGAGGTAGTCATCGTCCAGACGGAGATAGCCCCGATGCGCCTCAAGTTCTGAGCCGCACACCTGCCAGTCGAGATGACGCGCATCGCAGAGCGGCGCGTCGTTGATCTTGGAGGGGCGGAGATTGGTGAGACGGCGCAGTATGCGAAACGTCTCCTCCGCCCTTGGCAGCTCGACCGTCATGAGGTCGTTTAGCTGTCCACTCAAACTGTTCACTTTTTGTTGCAGCCGCAGCCGGTCGCGCTCGATCTGCTCGTAGAGTAGGGTGCGCTCTTTGTTACTGGAGAAGAGAGCACGCAAGTCACGAAGAGACGAGCGCGGTTGCTTCGGCAACTGAGACAGAGCGTGCAACAGCCCGGCCTTCTGGTAGCTGCCGTCGATCATCACGATCCAGAAGATTTCTATGCTGTAGAGCCGGTCCGCCTTCGATTCGAGGAACGCGCCGCGTTGTTCTACGGCGGCGCGGACCACAGGGTTCTCATACTCGGCGTGCGGGATCGCAGGGCGATTGCGCTTGGACAGAATTTGATACAGGCGGCACTTGTCATCGAGGGAGCGGAAGGCGGCTTCGAGGCGCTTGACCGCATAGTCGCGTCCGGCATGGTCCAGGCTCTCGTAGTCGATTCCGCCGATCCGCAGAACAGCGCCAAGGTCGCCTGATTTCGTCAAAAAGCAGTGCTCGTCCCAGAAGCCGTACAAGTTGATCTGAACAGCGAATGAGCCAGCTTCTTTCCAGTCCTTCGTGATGTGCTCAACCTTGACCATCGCGCCTCACAATGCGTATTTCCATTTCGTCTGCCTTCATCGGATCGTAGCGTCGGCGGAACTTGCCGGAGTTGAAGAGCACCCGCAGAATCTCGACATCGTGCTTTGTGGCAATGCGGGCGATGACGACGCCGATGATGAACAGCCCGATTCCGCCGAACAGCGAATGCAACAGTGAGAAGATGGCGCCGCCGGAAATAAGCGCAACGAAGAACAATCGCCGCTCCGCGCCCATGACGGTCAGTGGGCGATTCATCGCTTTGAAGACCTTGTTATGTCGTGAATCGCCCACTGCCATCTGCTTACCTCCTCTCTGTCAGTCATGTGTTTGGGTTGCGGTTGCAGCCTGCCGCCATCGACTTACGAGGGAAAAAGCCAAGCCATAAAGTTCACAGCCCCGATCGCCATTCCGACCCCAAAGACAATACCGGCGAGCATCTTCTTCGACTGGCCTTCGCCGTAGGCGAACATCAGCCCGCCGACGACGATTGCGACCAGCGACAGCCCGGTCGCAATCGTGCCGGTAAAGGCGGTTTTGAGGACGTTGACCGCGTTGTCCCACGGATCGCTGCCGGTGGATTGCGCATACACGGGCAGCGTTGCCAGAAAGAGCAGCGCGGGGGTAAGCCATCGGATGGAAGGCCGGTTGATGTGCCGGGGTAGAAGGCGGCGAAGGAAACGAGGCGTCTTCACAGGGGTATCTCCTTGTTTGATTTGCCGGTCTGCTCCGGCTTCGTGCTGGATTTGAAGGTAGGGCGGCGGCGGGTAGGCAAGGATGGAAAAGAATTCCACCCTGTGTCCAAACAGGGGCACGCAGACGGCGCGACATGGTGATAAATGGAACGCCGCGATCAGCCGTGCAACGACGACTCAAAGTGAGCTTGTTGGGACCAGTGGACGCCCCGCGCAGACTGCGCGGATGTGCTCATTCCCACCATGTAAGGCAAGAAATCCGCGGGCATGGCGCGGGTCAAGGCTGCTAGGACCACAACTCAGAAGAGTGGTCGCCTTGAGGCGCGCCGGGCGCGCGGTCACACTCACCGCGAGGTGGGAATGAGTTCCAGTGAAGACCGCTTCGCTGCGATCCTCCCTTCGACCCGGGCTAACCGTGCCGACGCCTGGTTGAAATGCTCGGCATCGAGTTCAATGCCGATGTACTTGCGACCGGTCAGCAACGCTGCCGCGCATGAGCTGCCGCTGCCCGTGAACGGATCGAGAACACTTTCACCGGGAAGAGAGAAGCTGCGAACCAGCGGTGCGAGTGCCGCTACGGGCTTCTGCGTCGGATGCAGCTTGTTTCCGCTATAGGGCATATCCATCACGTCCGCCAGCGGCTGCTTCGGTAGCGGCGGCCTGCCCTTAGCCAGCAGGTATGCCTGCTCGTGTTGATAGCGAAGGAACCTGCTCTTGGATGAGTAAGTTTTGCGAAACACCAGATGGCCGACAGGCTGGAATCCCGCAGCCTTCCATGCGTCGAAGAATGCATCGACCTTCGTCCATCCGTAGAACATGATTGCGACCCGGTCCTGCTTCAGCATGCGATATGCTTCCGCCATCGCAGGCTTGAGCCAGTTCTCATCGGCATCATTCTGAATGGTGCGTCCATCGCGGTCGCGGTAGTTCACGAGATATGGCGGATCGGTGAGGATGAAATCGACGCTGTTTGCGGGCATCTGACGCATGACCTGGATGCAGTCACCGTGCGTGATGGTATTGAGGAACTGATGCTGAGTTGAGCTTTGTGCTTGCATGACTTGGATCTCCTTTGTGGTCCCGGAGTGGTCTCTCAGGACACCCTACCGCAAGGGCGCGAGAGAGGGCTGTTCCCAAGGTCAAGCGTCGCTTTTTCGGAAGGTTCGGAAAATGTTTTTGCGTTCTTTGCAAAAAGATTTTTTGAAAGCCGTAAAAGCAGAGACGCGTCGTGCCGATGGGCGCAGCCTGTCTTTCTCTCGCGGTGTCTGAGAGAACACGCAGGACATACAGGGGATCTATCGCGTCACAAGCACGGAAACGCTTTCAGGCTTCGGTGGAGATACCGTACATCGCTGGGTTGGAACGGCAGGAGTGATAGGCGTAACACTGCATAATGGTAGCATTATGAATCCAGGAGTTCGGTGACCTGTTGTATAGGCGCTTACTTGCCGGCAATGATCCGTTCTGCGCGCTCGAGAGCGGCAAGGGCGACAAAGCTGCTGAGACTGCGGCGTTCCAGCTTTGCCGCCTTCACCAGTAACCGATGTTCTTCCTGGGTGTGGTAAGAGAACACTTTCGCTCCAAGTGGGGACTTGCCGGTGCGCCGGGAAGGAATGTGTTCCTTTTTGGCCACCGACTGCTATGGTACTACCGCACTACACAATAGAGGTATTATGCGACACGTTGTTTCACTCGACTCGGTGGTTCCAAAGGCGGAGCCGCCCCGTTGCGGCATCTGAACCGCCATCCGCTAGGAGCTGGTGCTGCGATCCTATACCCCAAGGAGTTTGTTATGGCAAAAAGCAGAGATCGGGAAGTATTTCCATTGTCGGACCAACCGCACAGGGCGCTTCTGATCGAATTGAAGTCCGAGAGGATCGCTGAGGACGAAGGCACAACGACAGCTTCAACCGAAACCTTCGCGGCGCTCAGCTTAGAAGAAGTGATTGCCTACGTGCGAAGACGTCAGCCCGCTGTCGAGATTATGGAACTTAGGATTCTTGGTAAAGTGCAGGTGCTATCCGGTTCGGAGCATCTGTAAAGATGCCTTGATGGTGTCCTTTTAGGACACGGTGGAGAAAATTCTTCCACGATTATGGGATATCTCCTTGGCTAGGCTTCTCATCGGGCGCCTGTGGCGCCCCACGGTGGCCTATGGAATCTTCAATCAAACTGTTATCTGAACCGTTCGTCAATGCCGACCGCGCAGCATTGTTCCTCGATATACCACGCAAAACCCTCCTGGGACTTGCCAGGCAAGGGAAACTTCCAGCGCACGGACTCCCCGGTAAGGGACGAAAAAAGAGTTGGCGATTCCGGCTCTCCGAACTCGATCACTGGATGCAAACAGAGGTAACATCAGGCAGCGACGGAGGCCGTTCAAAGGAAAGGAATACTTTTCGATGAAACGGTCACGATATCAACTTGGGGCTCTTTTCACTGAGCCTCGAAAGAAAGGTCCTGCTGTCTGGGTCTACCGCTGGCGCGAGACAAATTCTGACGGAAAACGCCACTCGCGCAAGGAAATCCTGGGAACGGTCATTGAGATTCGGACTCAGGCCGATGCGCAACGAGCGGCGGAGAAACTTCGCCTCAGCATCAATCGCCTCGCAGCGGAAGGTTCCGGGCCACCGGCAACCATCCGCAAGCTGGTGGATCACTATCGTCTAAAGGAGATTCCGATCGAGGAATCTCGCGAGGGGAAACGGAGGTCAACGAAGTTGGGCTACCTCAGCAATCTCAACTGCCATATCGTGCCGCGCTGGGGAGATTATCCTCCCAGCCGGGTTACAACAGTTGAGGTGGAGGACTGGCTGAAATCGATCCGGCTTGCACCCGCGAGCCGGGCCAAGATCCGCAACGTATTGAGCATGATCTTCCGCCACGGCATGCGTTGGGGTTGGCTGGACAGCAATCCGGTCACGATGGTGCGGTGCAGCTCTAAACGACTGCGGAGGCCGGACATCCTTACCGTTGAGGAGTTTCGGGCTCTGTTGGGTGCTCTGCCTGACAGGGAGCGGCTCATGGGAACGATCTGCGCGACCACCGGACTTCGGATCTGCGAAGTTCTCGGCCTCAAATGGGAGGACATCGACTTCGAGACGCATATGGCCAGCGTTCTTCGGTCTTTTACGGACGGCAGCATCGGTCCGTGCAAGACCGAGATCTCGGAGCAGCCGGTGCCTCTCGATGAGATTGTTGTCGAGGAGCTGCGGGCGTGGCTTCCGGTCTGTGGCTTCCCGAAGCCGGAGGATTGGGTCTTTGCCAGTTACCAGACCTTCGGCAAGATGCCGATGTGGCCAGACAGCCTGCGCCGAAAGATTCTGCAGCCGATTGCCCGTGAGGTGGGCATCCGGAAGCAGATCGGCTGGCATACCTTCCGCCGTACCTACAGTTCGTTACTGGCTGAAACCGGCAATGACGTTAACGTGGTGCAGGAGCTGATGCGGCATGCCAAACTCAGCACGACGATGGAAGTCTATACGCAGGCGGGCATGCCCAAAAAGCGGCTTGCGCAGCGGAAGGCCGTCGATGTGCTCTTTAACCGCAGTTCAGACGCACAGCGGGAGGCTGTACTGGGGGCTTCTTATTGCTCCCATACTGCTCCCACTCAAGCCGTTGTGCTCCCGGATTGCGCTCGCTAAGTAATTGAAATGATTTGGTGGACCTGATCGGGATCGAACCGATGACCTCTTCCATGCCATGGAAGCGCGCTCCCAGCTGCGCCACAGGCCCACTCTTAGGAAGGACTCTCTCTATTCTGGATGAGCCGGCGACATTCGTCAATCTCTCTGGGAACTTATCCCCTATCTCTTGGTGTCTAAAGATATAGAGTGAGCGAGCACTCGGCCGCCGGCGGCGCTGTTTTCAATGGATTGAGTGATTTGCCAGTTGTTTCGCAAAAGTCGTAGTGTATGAGGACACCCGATATGCAGGCGGGCATCGTAATGGGCCATTTAGCGAGCGTAATAGGCATCAGCACCGAAGATGCTGCACTTGTAGCCGACCTCAAAGCCGGTTCCGAGGACGCGTTCGCCATCCTCATCGCCCAGTATCACCAGCCTCTCTACTCGCTCATCGCTCGCAGCATCAACGATCCAGCCGATGCCGCCGACATCACCCAGGAAGTCTTCATCAAGGTCTTCCGCAGCATTCGCGGCTTTCATGGCGACGCCAGTCTCCGTACCTGGCTCTACCGCATCGCCCTGCACGAGGCCTCCAATCAGCGCCGCTGGTGGTCGCGCCACAAAAAGCAGGAAGTCACCATTGATTCGCCCTACGATCAGGAAGAGGATGGCAACAGCGTCTGTCTTAGCGCCACCTTGGCAGACGACGGCAATTCGCCCTTCGACAACGTAGCGCAAAACGAAGTCCGCGAGCGCGTCGAAGCCGCTTTGCGGCAGATCCCCGAGACCTTCCGCACCGTGGTCGTCCTTCGCGAGATCGAAGGTTTTGCCTACGAGGAGATCTCCGAAATTCTCGATGTCAACCTGGGCACGGTTAAGTCGCGGCTCACCCGGGGTCGTTCGGCCCTGCGTGCACTCATTCTTGCCCAACAAAGTGCCGCACAAAATAATTCCGCGCCTTCCTTTGCCATGCACTCATCCGAAAAGATGGTGACGTAATGACCACGAACTGCGACAGTATTCGATCTTCGTTCTCGGCTTATCTTGACGGAGCGGTCCCCGGCCACCAGATGCAGGAAATCGTCCGCCATCTGGAATCCTGTGGCGACTGCAAGTGCGAGTTCGACAGTCTGCGCGCCATGCAGCAATCACTCGCCAGCCTTGGGCCGGCCAAAGCTCCCTCCAATCTCGGCATGAAGCTCCGCCTCGCCATCTCGCACGAGCATGCGGCGATGAAGTCAAGCTGGAAGGACAGCTTCAGCCTTAAGTGGGAGAATACTGTTCGACCGCTGCTCGTGCAGGCCTCCGCTGGTTTTGCCGGATCGGTCGTACTCGTCGGAGGCATCATGCTTCTGCTCGGCATGGTTGCCGCGCCAGAGCCTGTCATGGCCAACGACGAGCCGCTTGGCGCGATTACTGTGCCTCACTATCTCTATTCGGCGGTCAATCCGCACGCCATCACCACCACCCACGATGCCCCCATTGTCGTTGAGGCTTATGTCAACGAGCAGGGTCGTGTCTATGACTACAACATCGTCTCCGGCCCGGTTGATACCTCGGTGAAGAACCAGGTGGTCGATCAACTGGTGATGAGCGTCTTTCAACCGGCCAGCGTTTTTGGCTCTCCGGTTCGGGGCAGGGTAGTGCTCACCTTTGCCGGCGTCTCTGTTCGGGGATAAGCCTAAAGCTAAGCCCACAACCCGGTTCGAAGGTTGCAACCTGCCTGTTGCTCCCCTAAACTCCATGGGAGCGTTGAATTTATCGTGTCTTTTCTAATCACACCATCTTTCTCTCCATCATCGTCCCGCCAACAGCTATCTGCCTCATGGTTGAAGTTGCTGAGAAGCGCTGCTGTTCTAGGCGTCGCCTTTGCTTTAGTTACAACAGCGCAGGCGCAGTCCTCTTCCTCCAGCAGTAGCAGCACCCCCGACCATGCAGCGCAGGAATCCACCAGCGCTCCTCCGCGCATCGCGCAGCCCGAAGCCGCCGGAGCCTCCGTCACCCTTGAGACCAGCGAGCCGCTCTTCGATATCGCTGTCGGCCTCAATGTCTGCGGTTACGATGCTGACCTCGCCGCGTCGAGCCCGGTCCGGCTGGCCATCCGCGACGAGATTAATAAGGATCTCACCACCTCGGCCGATGCCCGCAACAGCCGAGACGGCCTTTGCGCCTATGTCCGCAGCCATACCCTCACTGACAGCGGCCTCAATCTCGCCCAATATATCTCGCTCGCGCTTTACCTCTCTCCGCCCCCCGAGCTCACCCCGACCGTCGACCAGACCCAGCTTCCTCCTGACTCCACGCAGGTCGTCAATGTCCTTCCCCTGCTGCGCACGTTCGCCACCGATATCAATCTCCACGCCATCTGGATCGAGCACCGGCCCCAGTACGAGGCTCTCCTCAAGATCGTCCACGATCCGCTCACGCGCATGGTGCTCAACACCGACATCTATCTCCATGTGCCTGTCAGCAGTTATGACGGCCGCCGCTTCCTCGTTCTGTTGGAGCCTATGCTCGCCCCCTCAGCGACGAATGCGCGCATCTACGGCAGCGACTACATCGTCGTGGCCTCTCCCGCCGGAGACCCGCTCGGAGCCGTCCACATGGACGAGATCCGCCACACCTATCTGCACTACGAGATCGAGCCCCTCGTCTACTCCCGCGGCACCGCCATCAAGCGGCTGGTTCCTCTACTCAAATCCGTGCAGGATGCTCCGCTCGACTTTGCCTACAAGTCCGATATCTCGGCCCTGCTGACGGAGTGCCTCATCAAGTCCGTTGAGATTCACACCATGGATGTCGGCATCGCCAAACCACAGAAGCCCGAAGCGAACGCCAACCGCGCCGCCTTCGGAAGGTACAGCGATGCTATGGGCGCCTACGAACGCCACGCCGAGACCGTCCGCCAGCAGCACGTCGAGCTCGCCATGCGTCAGGGATGGGTCCTGGTCGATTATTTCTACGGGAAGCTCGGCCAGATGGAAAAGGATGGCATTGGCTTAAAGGATGACATCGGCGAGATGGTCTACGGCATGGATGTCGATCGCGAGGCCCACCACGACAAGCAGATCGAATTTCTGGCTGAGGGAACGCACGACGTAGTTACCCGCACCCCCCGCCAGCTCTCAGGGTTGGAACTGGCCGAGATGAAACTTCTCAAGGGCGATGTGGACGGCGCCTCCGCCATCGCAAAATCTGTTATCGCTGATCCCCAGGGCGACCATGCCCAGGCGCACTACCTCCTTGCCCGCGTCGACCTCTTGCAGCGCCAGCCCGGCGTTGCCATCGGAGACTTTCAGGAGACCCTGAAATCGTCGAAAGACCCGCGCACCCTAGCATGGTCCCACATTTATCTGGGGCGTCTCTACGACGTCATGCCCGACCGCGATAAGGCGCTGGCGGAGTATCAGGCCGCCCTTGCCGTCCGCGACGGCCAGCCCGACACCAAGGCCGCCGCCGAAAGTGGACTGAAGCAGCCCTTCGCCGCTCCCGGCCAGCACCAGGCCGAACCCGACGAAGATGCCCCCATCGACCCCAGCGGCAAAGCCGAAAAAGACGCCTACCGCCCCCCAGCCTCCAAATAACCAAAATAATCACGAAAAACGGGGTGCCCCATGTCCCGCTTCTGGGACATGGGCTTCCATCCGGCCCGAGAAGTAGGCCACGCCAGTTCACGAATTCGTAAGCATCGATCAACTCCAGTAAAGTGGAGTCAGGGGTTGTACGGACGACATGACGACGCGCCGCAAAAAGACTGCACGTCCACTCGCAAGTCAGGTGGTATCGACCCTGTTCGACCACCGCTTCCAGCAGCCCGACCTGCTGACCTGGGCCCTCACCCATCGTTCTCTCGCCTACGAGACCAATCCCGAGACCTCGCCCGACCCCCGCTCCGACAACGAGCAGTTGGAGTTCCTCGGCGACGCCATCCTTGGCCTTGCTGTAGCCGAATCCCTCTTTCGCCGCTTTCCCGGCTCCCGCGAGGGTGAACTCACCCGCCTCCGCGCCTCCCTTGTCAGCCGCCGCCATCTCGGCGAGGTGGCCACCCGCATCGCCCTCGGCGATCTCCTCCTCCTCGGCCGGGGAGAAGAGCAGAGCGGCGGTCGTCAAAAGCCAGCCCTCCTCGCCAATGCCATCGAGGCCGTCATTGCCGCGCTCTACCTCGACGGTGGCCTCGATGCCGCGCGCGCCTTCATCGAGAAACACATCATCGAGCCCGCTCTACCTGAGCTGAATCTCGCGCTCAAGGCAGGCGACACCTTCAGCGGAGCCATCGGCGACCACAAATCCGCATTGCAGGAGTACTTGCAAGCCAGCGGGGCCGGTCAGCCCCAGTACGTGCTCACCGCCCAAAGTGGGCCTGACCATCAAAAACGCTTCCGCGTCGAAGTTCGCATCGAAGATAGTGAAGGTGCCTCCATCGCACTCGCTGAATCCGAAGGGAGCACCAAGAAACAGGCCCAGCAAGAGGCCGCCCGCATCGCCATTGAACGCCTTCTCTCCGAAAAGCGCTCCATCGAGGACGATATTGTAAGAGGTTCCACTAAGGATGGCTTCGAGGTATAGAAGTGACTCAACCCGCCATCGACTCCAACCCGTCCACCGATCCCGGCACTGCCATTCACAGCGTTCCTACGCCCGTTCGCCATCATCATCCGCATCACGGTAATGAAGGCATTCTGCCTGCGGTACAGTCGCTGTTCGCCATCATGGTGACCGCGATCTTCATTATCACCTTCATCATTCAGCCTTTCCGCATCCCCTCCGGCTCGATGGAGCCAACCCTCCTCGTCGGCGACTTCCTTCTGGTCAACAAGCAGATCACCACGCCCGGCGTCTCCGGCTGGATCTTCCCCGCGCCGCGCATCCATCGGGGAGAGGTCGTCGTCTTCCACTATCCCGTCAACCCCACCATGCATCTGGTCAAGCGCGTCGTCGGCCTCCCCGGCGACCGCATCAAGCTGCGCGACGGCCGAGTCTACGTCGACGACAACCCACTCTCCGAACCCTATGCCGTCTACCGACCCAGCGCTCCCGATGGCTACCGTGACAACTTTCCCCGCCTGCAAAGCACCGACCCCGACGTCGACTCCCGCTGGTGGATCAAGATGCATACCCTGATCCACGACGGCGAGCTCACCATCCCTCCCGACAGCTACTTCGTCCTCGGCGACAACCGCAACGACAGCGAGGACAGCCGCTACTGGGGCTTCGTTCCCCGCAACGCCATCGTAGGTGAGCCCCTGCTCATCTACTTCTCGCTACAGCAGCCGGCAGCCAGCGAGATCGCCATGACTCGCTCCTCCCACGCGCTGGTGCTGCACCGCCGCTCCAGCGCGGTAGACGCCCTAGCCGACTTCGCCCGCTGGGACCGGACCTTCCAGATCGTCAAATAGCCCTCAGGCGCACCGCAAAATAGCGCGTCCCACCACTCCAGTCATCTGATCTTGAGCCCCCAGCGCAACCGTCAAAGCAGCCCCACTCAGCCCTCTCAAAGAATTTCCAAAATCCCAAGCCAAGTCCCGGGCTTTGCAGATATTCCAAAAGGCCAGCACGCGCCCAATCTTCCCGGTGTCCTGTGCCGCCAGCCCCAGAATCCCCACCGCCAGCATCTGCAGAGCGGCAGGCATCACGTCGTTTAGCAACCCATTCACTGCCTCGTAGTCCACCCGCTGCGGACTTCCATCATCCGGCATCAGATTCATCTCGCGGTCGGTCTCCAATAGTGCCAGCGCCAGATCATGGTTGATGTGCGCATTCATCCCCGCCAGCGCAAAGAGAATGCGGTCGATCCCCGGCGCATAGCGGGCCTCCATCAGCGCACACCACGAGCTGGCCGTATCGTCCGACCCTTCCAGAAACCCGGCAACTGCCCGGAAGTAAAACCCGGCAAAGACCACATCCAGCCGTAACAGCCAATTGGCGTCCTTCCAGCCTCCTACCGGCGGACTGAAGTCCACCTCCTTCGTCACCATCATGTACAACCGGTTAAACCACTTCAGCCCATCTCCATCGGCCAGCAGATCATCGATCTCCTGCATCACCCGCAATACGTCGTCGATCGTCCCCGGCGCAGAGCCGCTCACAATCGCGTACAAAGGCTGGTCAGCAGCGGCAACACTCACAGGCACCTCCTCGTTCACGCCAGAAGTATAGCCACAACACCAACGCAATGGTCTATTGCAGACTCAAAACCACGTCATCTCGACCGGAGCGAAGCGAAGTGGAGAGACCCCTGTATTTTGCCCTGGCCATTGTTGTTGCTCGTTTTCGCCATGAAAACCCCGCTACGGCCAAGCCGTTTCCGGCAAAGCTCCGTCTTTCACTCAGGTCGATTTTTTTGAAGTGAAGAATCACTCGCGGTAGCATCTCTCTAACATGCCGATTACCCGAACCAAAGCTCTTTTGGCCCTTTCGCTTGCCTGCATCGTCACTCTTTCCGCGTCAGCACAGATGCTCGCCCGTCCCGGCTGGGCCGGTTTCGGTCAAAAATCCGAGGCATGGTGGAAGCACTCGATCATCTACGAGATCGATCCCCACAGCTTCACCTCCGAGGGCCTCCACGGCATCGACCAGCGTCTCGACTACATCCGCTCCCTCGGCGCCGACGCCATCCTCCTTACCCATATCGCGCCCGACGCCACCCATCCTCAATCGCTCGACCCGGCCATCGGCACCCTCGACGATCTTGACACCCTCAGCCGAGAGGCCAGCACGCGCAATATGCGTATCCTGCTCGACTTAGGCACGCCACCCGCAGGGACCGATCTCAACAGCCTCGCCCGCCTCTGGCTCAACCGCGGCCTCGCCGGCTTCCGCATCGCCGACCCCCAGCAGGCCGACCAGCTCCGCAAGATCACCGGCTCCTACATCGGCGAGCGCATCGTCATCGGCGACCTCGACCCCTCCAACAGCCACCAGCAGCCCCAGCTCCTGCTCGATCCCAGCCTCGCCAAGCTCAATCAATTCAATGCCGCAACCCTCCGGCCTGCCGTCGAAGCCATCCTGTCCAACCCGAACTCTCTCCTGCTCGCCACTGACGGTCCAGACATTGCCCGCAGCGCTACCCGCTTCGGCGATCCCCAGCACGGTCTCGAGCAAGGCAAAGTCCTGGCCGCCCTTCTGCTCATTAACCGCTCCTCTTCGCTCCTCTACTTCGGTCAGGAGATCGGTCTTGCTGCTCCCACCATGCAGTGGGGAACGCCCGTAGCGCCAACCCCCGAACATGCCCGCAGGCCCCTCCACCCCGCACCCGCCAACGATCCCATCAGTGTGGCCGCACAGGATGCCAACCCGGCATCGGTCCTAAGTTGGTATCGCCAGCTCAGCGCCATCCACCACAGCAATCAGACGCTCAACTCGGCTCCCGCCACCGTCTTCGACCACGACGCTCAAAACGTCCTCACCTGGGTACGCAAGCCATCCGACGCCTCACTCAAGAATCCGGCGGTCGTGGTGGTCTGCAATCTCTCGGCCCAACCGGCCCATGTATCCCTCAAAGACGACATGCAGAAGCTCCATCTGAAGGGCAATTTCCTGCGCACGCTCCTCCGCTCCGACAGCGGCATGGGTCCCATGAGTCTCGATTCGATGACGATTCCGCCCTACACGGTCTACATCGGCCAGCTTCGTTATTAAAAAGAGCAGATTCATCAAAAAGGGTACCCTTGAAGCTACCGCTCCTGCTGCTCGAAAGAGACAACAGGGAGACGCTCTGCTACTGTCAAATCTGGGAGTTAGATGTCTGGAGAACAACAACTTTTTCCGAGTTCTGAACCGCCAGTAAATTCCACGGTAGAAGCCAACGGCGAAGCAGCCAGAAGATCTGCACCCATTTGGCTGCAACGCCTGTCGCTTTTTGTACTGGTGCTGTTCTGCGTTTACCTCGGCGTTCTGGTCATGCTGCTGCCATGGTGGACACGGATCTGGGACCACAACCTGTTCATTCAGGCGCATCCGCCGCTTTCCGCCATCCTGCACAATGGAGCCGTTCGCGGCGTCATCTCTGGCATCGGCCTGCTCGACATCTGGATCGGCATCTCCGAGGCAGTTCACTACCGCGACTATCGGGGATAAAGAAAAATTAGCAAAGGCTGGACAAAAATAAGCCCATGGAAATCCCCAAAGAACTCGATCAAGCTCCCCTCGCCTACGAAAACAGCGATTTTCTGAACTCGCCCGACGGTCGCATGCTGCGCATCATCGCCGAATATCAGGAGCCCATGGCCCGCTTCCGCCGCGAGCGCATCCAGGACACGGTCGTCTTCTTCGGCTCCGCCCGCTTTCGCGCCCTCGACGTGGCCAGCTCTGAACTGGAGCTGCTGGAGAATACAGGCTCCGCTCAGCCCGCGCCGGAGCACGAACAGCCCGCCCGCCCAGAGGAGATCGAAAGCGGAGAAGCCAGCGCCCTGAAGCTTCGTCTCGCCGAAGCAGCCGTGGAGATGGCTGCCTACTACGAAGATGCCCGCAAGCTGGCAGGTCTCGTCTCAAGCTGGGCAAAGAGCTTGCCCGGCCCTCGCCATCGCTTCGTCGTGACCTCAGGCGGAGGCCCCGGAATCATGGAGGCAGCCAATCGCGGCGCCTACGAGGCTGGCTGCAAGACCATCGGGCTGAACATCAAGCTCCCCTTCGAGCAGCATCCGAACCCGTACATCACCCCGGCCCTCAACTTCGACTTCCACTACTTCTTCATGCGCAAGTACTGGTTCGCCTATCTGGCCAAGGCACTCGTTGTCTTCCCCGGCGGCTTCGGTACGCTGGACGAGATGTTCGAGCTGCTGACGCTGGCGCAGACCAAAAAGCTGGCGAAGAAGATCACCATCGTGGTCTATGGCTCGAAGTACTGGAAGAGCGTCATCAACCTGGATACGTTCGCAGAAAAGGGAGCCATTGCGGTCTCCGACCTCGACCTGTTCCAGTTCGCGGACACGCCTGAGGAGGCCTTCGCCATCCTGAAGCAGGGGCTGACTGAGAACCACCTCGAATCGGCCTACGAGCATGAGCAGAGGCTACGCGAGCACCAGCAGGTTCCCAACGAACCGGCCCCCAATGCACAGGAGATGCTGGGTCCGGACATCACCAAAACAAGATAGTAGCCGGTGTAACCTCTCTGGTTACTGAGTTTACAAAAATTGAAGCTCCATTCTCGGTGCAGTCACGGCTGCGTCACACAGCGCCTCCATACTTCCTGACAGGAAGCCTTAAATGGGAGGTAGCCGATGAGCCAGTCGAGTATCTCGTACCTTTGGCGGGAGCCCGAAGCAGCGAAGAGCTTCACCACAGGCGTGTCCCTGCACAGCCACACCAATCAGTCGCAGGAGACGCTGGACTTTATCGCCGAGCTCTCAAAGAACTGGGGCGTCCTTCAACCCCTGATGCGCTGGTGCGAAGACCGCTGCAATCGCCTCACGGGAATCCAGCCCGATTATGCCCGCAGCTACTGGACGCCGCCGCTTACGCCCAGCCTCGCCTTTGACCTCGAGCGCAGCCAGATCGAGGACCGCCTGCAGATGCCGGGCCTGGTCTCGCTCACCGACCACGACGACATCCAGGCGCCGATGCTGCTAAGGTCTGTGCCATCCTCGCGCCACATCCCCGTGTCGGTGGAGTGGACGGTGCCCTTTGGAAAGACGGCATTTCATCTTGGCATCCACAACCTGCCCAGCGCCACGGGAGCACAGTGGATGGAGAGGCTGAAGGCCTTAACCGCGACTCCGGTCGAGACGCGCCAGCCCAATCTGCTGAAGGAGATGTTGGCTGAGCTCGACGAGCTGCCGGGCGTGCTGATCGTCTTCAACCATCCCATCTGGGACCTCTATCGCATCGGCAACGAGCGGCACAACGTGCTGGTCAACGAGTTTCTTGCGGTCAACGGACAGTACATCCATGCCCTCGAGCTGAACGGCCTTCGTGACTGGAAGGAGAACCGCGAGGTATCCGAGCTGGCCCAAAAGTGGAACCAACTGGTCATCAGCGGCGGCGACCGGCACGGCATCGAGCCCAACGCGAACATCAACCTGACCCGCGCTGCCAGCTTTACCGAGTTCGTCCACGAGGTGAGGCGCGAGCGAGAGAGCCACGTGCTCTTCATGCCGCAGTATGCGGAGCCGTGGAAGCACAGGATCCTGCAATCTACGCTGGATGCGATTCGCGATTACCCACACTTTCCCGAGGGCTCTCGCCGCTGGGACCAACGTGTCTATCATCCCGACAGCCGGGGCGTGATGCAGCCCCTCTCCGAGCTGTGGACGACGGGACACGCTCCCCTCTACCTTCGCAGCGTGCTGAGCGCGGTACGGCTGATGGGCGCGGCACCGCTCTCCGGCGGCCTGCGGATGGCATGGAACGATGCAGGAGAGATGCGCGCCGCTCTGGCGAAGCTCGACGCCTGAGCGTTAGTCTGAGAGCGATGCGTGTGCCGCGTGTTGCCTACTTTCCCGATTCGTTCCATGAGGTCAATGGAGTTGCGCATACCAGCCGTAACTTCGTGGCGTTTGCGGAGCGACAGAATCTGCCGTTCCTCTGCGTTCGCGCAGGCGGCAGAACTCAGGCCTTCGAGCAGGCAGGCGAGCTGCGAACGCTAGAGCTGAGCCGCGGCTGGGCGTCGGTCGGTCTTGAAAAAGATCTCGCGTTCGACGCGCTGTTCTGGCGTCATGCCAGTGCGATTCGCCGCGAGCTGGAACGCTTTCAACCGGATGTGATCCACATCACCGGGCCGAGCGAGCTGGGCATGTTGGGCGCTTACTTCGCGTGGAGGCTGAATATTCCGCTCGCCGCATCGTGGCATACCAATGTCCACGAGTACGCCGGGCGGCGCATGAACTGGCTGACGCAATATCTGTCGGAGAGGCAAGGGCTAGCAACAGAGCGAAGCATCGAGGCCGGTGCGCTGCATGTGACGTCGCGCTTCTACCGGCTGGCGAAGATATTGTTCGCGCCCAACGACGAACTCTGCAAGCTGCTGGAGAAGGCTACGGGAAGACCATGCCATCTGATGCAGCGGGGCGTCGATACCGAGCTGTTCTCGCCATCGCGGCGGAGTCGTGCGGAGAACGATGGCAACTTTCTCCTTGGCTACGTCGGGCGGTTGTCCATCGAGAAAAATGTGGCGTTGCTGATACGGGTGGAGCGCGAGCTAACCGCCATGGGACTCGCCGGGGCTCGCTTCGTGATCGTGGGCCACGGCAGCGAAGAGGCATCGCTCCGGGCGGCGTTGACGCGGGCTGACTTTGCTGGAGTGCTGCGAGGTGCGGAGCTGGCGCAAGCGTATGCCGACATGGACGTACTGGTCTTTCCTTCGCACACCGATACCTTCGGCAACGTCGTGCTGGAGGCTCTGGCCAGCGGTGTGCCGGCGGTCGTAACCGGCGACGGCGGCCCGAAGTTCATCGTGCGCGAGGGAGAGACGGGATTTATCGCCGCAGATGAAGCCTTTCCGTCTGCCATCGCAAGGCTCATGCAGAATCGATCCCTGCTGCAAACCATGCGCCACAATGCTCGAACGTATGCTCTGGGATGCAGTTGGGATGCCGTCTTTGAGAAGGTATACGCGGGCTATATGACCGCGTTGCCGTCCGCCGGGTTCGTCGCACCCAATACGGTGGCAGCAGAGCGGACAACATGATTCGGCGAAGATACGGTATGCCGCGTTATCAATGCGAAAATAGAGACAGATGCTCCAACTTTCCGCTGCCGGTAAAAGATTCGGCCCCAAACTACTCTTTGAAGACGCCAACTGGCTGATTACGCCAGACGAGCGCACTGGCCTGGTGGGCGGCAACGGCACCGGCAAATCGACGCTGTTGAAGATTCTGGCTGGCGTAGAGACGCTCGACTATGGCACGCTCACCCGCGTCAAAGGCATGACACTTGGCTATCTGCCGCAGGATGGCCTCGCTCTGCGCGGCAAGACCGTCTTTGCCGAGTGCCTCTCCGTCTTCGACCATCTCCACGCGATGGAGGCGGAATCGACAGCGCTCACGCATACGCTCTCCGAAGCCGACCCCAAGTCGAAGGAATATGCCGCTGCTGCCGATCGCTACTCCGACATCGCCGATCACCTCCACGTTCACGATATCTACACGTTGGATTCGCAGGTGGGAGCGGTTCTGGGCGGCCTCGGCTTCACCAAGGAAGACTGGGAGCGCAAGACCGAGGAATTTTCCGGCGGCTGGCAGATGCGCATCGCGCTGGCCAAGCTGCTGTTGCAGAAGCCGTCGCTGCTGTTGCTGGACGAGCCCACCAACCATCTTGACCTTGAGTCGCGCAACTGGCTGGAGAACTATCTCCACGATTATCCGAACGCGTTTATCCTCATCTCGCATGACCGCTACTTTCTCGACGTCACCGTCAACAAGACGGTCGAGCTCTGGAACAAGCGGATGCAGACCTACCACGGCAACTACGAGAAGTACCTGACGCAAAAGGAAGAGCGCCGTACCCAGTTGATGTCCGCGTTTAAAAATCAGCGCGACCGCATCGAGGCGTTGGAAGCCTTCATCAATCGCTTTCGCGCGCAGGCGACCAAGGCGAAGCAGGTGCAGTCGCGCATCAAGGAGTTGGAGAAGATCGAGCGGATCGAGGTGCCGGAGGAAGAGGCGACCATTCACTTCACCATTCCCCAGCCACCGGCGTCGGGACGGACGGTGATCGACGTCTCTCATATGAGCAAGCACTATGAGCCGAAGCATGTGCTTGAAGATGTGAGCTTCACCATCGACCGCGGCGACCGTATCGCGCTGGTCGGCGCGAACGGAGCAGGGAAGTCGACGCTGATTCGGATGCTGGCTGGCCTCGAGCCGCCGACCAGCGGAGAGATCAAGCTGGGCCACAATGTGCTGGCCGACTACTTTGCGCAGGACCAGTACAAGGTGCTCGACCCGAAGGCGAAGATGCTGGACGACATCGCAGGCATCGCGCCGAAGGTTCCCGTGGTGGAGCTTCGCAGTCTGCTGGGCTGTTTCATGTTTTCGGGAGAAGATGTCTTCAAGCCGTTAGGTGTACTCTCAGGCGGCGAGCGGAACCGCTACGCCATGGCGAAGATGCTGGTTTCGCCTGCGAACATGCTGCTGCTCGACGAGCCAACCAACCACCTCGATCTACGCGCCAAAGACGTTCTGCTCGATGCGATCCGCAACTTTACCGGAACGGTGTTGTTTGTCTCGCATGACCGCTACTTCATCGATGGGCTGGCGACGCGGGTCTTCGAGGTTGAGGACAAGCGCGTGCACATCTATCCCGGCAACTACGAGGACTACCTCTGGCGCAAGCAGGGAGGCCCCGAGAAGGTGATTGCCTCGATAACGCGGGAGCCGGAGCCGGTGGCCGTGGTTGAGGCTCCAAAGGCTGTGGAGACTCCCCAAGCTGCGGTGAAACGGTTGAACCCGATCAAGCTGAGGCAGTTGGAAGATAAGCTGCGGTTTGCGGAAGAGGAGATTCCGCGGCTCGAAGAAGCAATTGCGGCGGCCGAGGAGAAGATGGGCGTGTTCACCTCGGCGGAGGAGTCGCAGCGCACGGCGGCAGAGCTGGAAGAGCTTCGGAGCGAACGTACGAAGCGGCTGGCGGAGTGGGAAGAGCTGGCGCTCATGCTGGAGGAGCAAAGCCTGGCTTAGCGTCCTTCGGTGAGGCGTGCGGCGAGTCGCTCCGGGAGTCCGGCCATCAGGATGCGACCCTGCGAAGCGGTGATGTCGTAAGGAACTCGGTGGAAGATGATGGCCTGCGCTTCAGAGTCGTAGATGGCGAAGGCGGCGCGCCAGTCGCAGTCGCGGGGCTGGCCCACGGAGCCGGGATTGATGAGGTGGCGAGTGCCGGGAGGGATGGGCATGGTCCACGAAGAGGCCTCGTTGATGCGCGGAAGCTGCGGGCGCAGTTCGTGCCAGTCATGGCCTTTTTGCGAGAAACCGCCTTGGATGTGGGTGTGACCGAAGAAGGTGATGCTGGTGGCCATCTGCTGTAGGGGGGCCCAGGCGTCGCGCATGTTGAGGATGTATTGGTCTTCGTTGAGGGGAGAGCCGTGGGCGCAGGTAACTTCCGCCTGTTCAGGTTGGAGCGGTCCCTGCGGTAAACCTTTGAGCCAATTCAGGTTGTCCGGCGTCAGCTCGTCGTGGGTCCAGTGAGCGGCGGCGCGGGCCACGGGATTGAAGCCGAGGGCAGAGGTCAGGCCGCAACAGACGCGGTCGTGGTTGCCGCGCACGGTGAGTTGCGACTTTGGCCGAATCAAATCAATGACTTGGTTGGGACTGGCTCCATAGCCGACCACGTCACCGAGGTTCCACAGAGCGTCGAAGTCGGGTGCGGCGTCGAGGACTGCATGGAGAGCTTCGAGATTCGCGTGGATGTCGGAGAGGATAAGAGCGCGCATTTGCCGGAGTTGACCAGCTTTGTAGTTTAGCGCATTATCGTTTGGCGGTCTGGCGCATTTTTATAAGTAATTCATTATGTTGCGCTTACAGGCGATGCCAAAGGACGGCTTCTGTCGGTGCGCATGGTGGGTGCGGCGGCGATGAGGCTGCGCGTATAGGGATGTTGCGGATGGCGAAAGAGGGTCTCGGTGGAGGCCTGTTCGACGATCTGGCCGTGCTGCATGACGGCTACGCGATCGGCTATTTCGGAGACGACCGCGAGATCGTGGGAGATGAAGAGCATGGAGAGGTTGTGGGTCTGGCGTAGGTCTTTGAGCAGATGGAGGATCTGCGCTTGAACGGTGACATCGAGCGCGGTGGTTGGCTCGTCGGCGATCAGCAGTCGAGGCCGGTTAATGAGCGCCATGGCGATGAGGATGCGCTGACGCTGTCCGCCGGAGAACTGGTGCGGGTAGTCGCGCAGGCGGCGCTCGGGTTCAGGCAAGCCGACCTCGCGCATCGCATCCAGGACTCTTTGCTTGATGGAGCTGGCGGAGATCTCTGGATGGTGCGACTGGAGAGCTTCGGCGATCTGGGCGCCGATACGCATCGAGGGGTTGAGCGCGGTCATGGGCTCCTGGAAGATCATGGCGATGCTGCTGCCGCGATGACGGCGCATGGCGGCTTCCGGGAGTTCCAACAGGGATTCACCGGCAAACTCAATGCTCCCCGTAACTCGCGCGGAGGGGGCAAGAAGTCGGAGAATCGCCAATGAGGTGGCGGATTTGCCGGAGCCGGACTCGCCGACAAGGCCAAGGGTTTCGCCGGGATTGATATGAAAGGAGATGTCCTCTACGGCAGGCTGTTTGCCGAAGGCGATGCTGAGGTCGTGAACGTCGAGCAGGGGCGCGGAGGACATTGCTTGTATGGTAGCTAGATTGACGTGGTTAAATGTGTCCATCCTATAGTTTTTGTGTAGAGCTGACTGGTTTTGAAATCGGTATTTTTGGCTGTGATTGGGTTATGGTGGGGGGACATTGAGTGATGGGTGAACGTCTAACGAGGCGAATGGGGCTTATGAAGAATCTGTGGCTTGGTGTGATGTTGAGCAGCGTGGCTGTGGCAGCAGCCCCATCTGCGTGGGGGCAGATGCACAAGGTCGCCAAGCCGCAGCAGGTGGTGCGGGCGGTGGGGGTCTACGAGTGGACCGGAGATATGGCCAAGCCTACGGCCAGCCGGGTGATCCCGGTATCGCTCTATATCAATGGGAGCCTGCAGGATGCCGGGGTGTATATGTCGCAGCCGGTGCCGTTCGCGCTGGAGACGGGCAATGTCTATGAGCTGGAGAAGGCCGGAATCAGCGACGGCCAGGTGGACCTCGAGTTTGCACGTAAGTTGCAAGAGGCGGATGGGGATGGCGCTGGCTGGTTCGGCTATGGAAGCTTCAAGCCGCTGGCTCCGGTAAAGAAAGCTCCGGCGCTACGTGCTTCCAAGACGTTGCCGGTGATTGTGGGCTCGAAGGACGATTCGCGGCCTCATTTCGGCAAGGCAGATGGAACGGCTGCTCCTGCCGACGGGACGAAGGATAGTAGCGCGTCAGCGAAGCCGGATGCCGGAAGTACGACACCCGACGATTCCGACCGGCCTACGATGATTCGGCGGAAGCCCGATGCGGACAGCAGCGCAACGACGACCGCAACCACGGCAAGTACAGCGAGTGCGAACGAGAACAATCCAGAGGACGATCCCGATCGTCCGACCTTGAAGCGGCGCACGCCTACGGAGGCGAAGAAGGCCAGGGACGAGGCGGAGAGCTCAGGGACGGGAGCGGTGGAGTCGTTGAATAACGATCCTGATCGGCCCAACCTGCACTATGGCCGGCCAGCAGGCTCGTTGACCGAGACCGAGTTGCCGAAGCTGGTGGGGATGCCGTCGAATCTCCACCAGATGGTTGCGGTGTCGGATGCCGTGGACCGTGACCCGCATGATTTTTCGCGGCCATGGGCGGACGCAGCAGAGCGGGCGACGGTGCTAGCGAAGATGGAAACGATGGCGCGGGCGAAGCTGGCGCAGTATGGCGGCACGGCTGTGCCTGCTGCCGCTCCGACGGTTGCGCCAAAGAAGACAACGGTGCATGGCAAAGTGCGGCACAAGGCTGCAGTCGCTGCGCCGCCTGTGGTGGCTTTGCTGGACGAGCAGTTGAAGGGCTATACGCTGAGCTACGGTGGTGCGGCGACATATATCTTCATGGCGCATACCGCAGGTACGGGAGCGGCGCTGCGATATGTGACCGTGGTGGCGCAGGCCGACGATTTAGGAGAGTTGAAGCCAGCATTGCAGACTGTGACCGATGCCACGCATATGGACCGCACGCCCGAGATGGAGTTTGTCGATGTCGTCGATGCCGATGCCAGCAACCGGGCCAGCCTGCTGTTCGAGCTGCGGGCGCAGAACTCACGGCAGTTCGTCCTGTATCGGGTAATTGCGTCCGAGGCGCAGTTGATCTTTGCAGGTGGGTCGATCCAGTAGATTTTTTGTATCGAGTATCTTCTTCCACTGAAAACATCGAGCATCGACGAAGGACGAGGAGAGCGAATGGAAAAAATTGCTTTGTTTGGAGCGGCAGGAGCCATTGGGCAGAGTATTGCCGATGCGCTTCGAGCGAAAGGGGAGCCTTACCGTGTCGTAGGCCGCAACCGGGAGCGGCTGGCAGAGACCTTTGGTTCCGATCCGAACGCGGAGATCGTGACCTGGGACCCGGCAGATGCGGCTTCGGTGCGAGCAGCGGCGCGAAGCGTGGATACGCTGATCTATCTGGTAGGAGTGCCGTATAACCACTTCGAACTGCACCCGCTGACGATGCGACAGACGCTCGATGGAGCGATTGCAGAGGGTGTGAAGCGTGTGGTACTGATCGGCACGGTGTATCCCTATGGCGTGCCGGTGACAGAGAAGGTGAGCGAGCAACATCCGCGCAACCCGCCGACGTACAAAGGCAAGATGCGCAAGGAGCAGGAGGACATGCTGCTTGCAGCACACGCCGCCGGAGAGATAGAAGCGACCGTGCTGCGGCTTCCGGACTTCTACGGGCCGGGCGTGGAGAGCAGCCTTCTCGATGGCATGTTCAAAGCCGTAGCGAATGGAAAGACGGCAGACATGGTGGGGCCGATCGACACTCCACATGAGTTTGTGTTCGTGCCCGATGTGGGAGCGGTGGTCCTCGCGCTGGCGGAGAAGCCAGAGGCATATGGGCGATGGTGGAACCTTGCCGGAGCAGGCGTGACCACGCAGCGGCCGATGGCGGAGCAGGCGTTCGCGCTGGTAGGGCGTAAGCCGAAGATTCGCGTGGTGGGGAAGCTGGGGCTGCGGTTGATCGGATTGTTCCAGCCCATCATGAAGGAGCTGGTGGAGGTGCACTATCTGCAGACGACACCGGTGCTGATGGACGACGCTGCGCTAATCGCATTGTTAGGAGACGTGCACAAGACCTCGTATGCCGAGGGCGTGCGGCTCAGCGTGGAAAGCTACAAAGCCGCCAGCATGAAGGCGTAGCCACTATTGGCCTAGCTGCGCATGTGGCCAGTCGCCTGTCCAGTCGATGGTTGAAAGCTGCATAGAGGGCTTACCCGTCTTAGCATCGTAGGCGTGGAAGACGATGAGGTCGTCGCCCTTGGGATCCATCAATATGCTTTCGCCGCCGGGCCCTAGCCAGCGAGCATTTGCGATGAGCAGCTCCGTGCCGCCGCCTTCGGTAAGTGGCTTGCCGGTCTTATCGAGGTAAGGGCCGGTGACGGATTTTGCGCGGCCCACCATGGTTTTATAGGTGCTCTTCGTGCCGCGGCAGCAGAGGTCCCACGAGGTGAAGAGGTAGTAGTAGTGATTGTGATGGACGATGAAGGGGGCCTCGACTGCCTCCCAGTTCGCTGGCAGATTTGGCGGCGCAGGTTCGGGATTCGCAGGCTTGGCGCGGCGCGCGAGTGAGTAGAGGCGAGTGTCTGAGGTGGAGAGCTTGCCGGTCTTGTCGTCGAGGCGGCGCATCTTGATGCCGTCCCAGAAGCTGCCGAACGCAAGCCAGTCGTGGCCGTGCTCGTCGCGGACGAAGTTGGGATCGATGGCGTTGAAGTTGTCGGCGGCTTTCGATTCGAGGATGAGGCCTTGATCGACCCAGCGATAGTCAGGGCTGGCGAAGTCGAGTGTCTTGTTGGTGGCGAGTGCGATGCCCGAGGTATTTTTGCCGAAAAGAGAGTAGGCGTAATAGAGCCGGTACTCGCCGTTGACAAAGGAGATGTCGGGCGCCCATAACTCTTCGGTGCCGGGGCTGCGCTGGTGAATCCATGCAGGGATGGTACCGAAGACCTGGCCGCAGGCCTTCCACTGATGCAGATCGTTGGAGCAGCGAACTGCAAACTGGCCACCGTCGGGCGCTTTGCCAGTAGCGAAGACGTACCAGGTGTTGCCCTCTTTGATGGTGGAAGGGTCGTGCGTGCCGGGCGCATCTCCGGTGAGCGTAAGCGCCTTTTGCGCGAGAGCTGAGACGGAGACTGCAAGGAACAATGTTGCGGCGGCTAAGTACGACAACCCTCGTCTGCTTTTCTGCCTCATCGATACTCCTTTCGAACCTGTTTAGAATGACAAGGGAACCGGCCCTTCGTTCTTATTGTTCTCCCGCCCTCTCCACAAAACACGTCATCTCGACCGGAGCGAAGCGCAGTGGAGAGACCCCTGTATTTCGTCTTTGCTTGTCCACTATTTTAAACAGGTCCGTACAGCGTTAGTCATAATCAGTCCTACTGGTGTCTGTGCATGGGCCAGCCGAGGTATTTGGTGGCGGCTTCCTGGATGGGGGATGCGACGGTGGCGAAGTTGGCGGCGACGTGGTGTTCGAAGCCGTTCTCGCAGATGTAGCGGAGCAGTTGCTGCATGTTGGGGATCTCGACCACGC